>DATBTL010000035.1:0-15878 GCA_036559345.1 Chloroflexota bacterium
AGCAATCCTCCACTCATGACGATGGCCAGGGCCGGAGTTCTCCAACTCCTCCCCGCCTCCTCGCTGGGGTACACGAGGGACGCGACAAAAAACGCCATGAAGGGGAGAGCAAAGAAATAGACCCGGAAGAGCATCTCACCACCGTAGGAATTCGCCGCCAGCATCGGAATGGGTGCGAGTGCAAGGAGCACGCACGCGAGATCCCAGTAGCCATGGTGCAAGCGGCGGAGGAAGCCGAGAAAGGCCAGGCAGCATGCCGAGGCGGTCAGGACGCGGCCCATGAACGCGACGGTCTGCAGGCCATGGCTCACCGTAGTCACATCGATCAAGGTAGAGTTGGCGTTCGCGTCCATGTGGCCGATCGACTGGACAATCCAGTAAAGATTGCCGTTCAAGAAGGCCACGGCCATGTTGACGATCCAGGTCACCGTAATGACCGTCATCAGGAGCGGCAGGTTGCGCACCCTGCACCGCTGGAAAATGACAAGGCCCAGCACTTCGAGGATAGCCATGAACGGCGTCAGTTGATGCGTAGACGCGATGACGACAAACAGCAAGATGATGATCAAGAGCAATCCCCCGCGCCGCGCCGGTCGCGGCGCCAGGCTGGGCGAGTCGGTTCGTTCCGCGCTGCTCGCCAGCCGATTGAACACATGCGCGGCATCGTCGAATACGAGCCGATGGAAAAGGTTAGCTACCCGGTCGAACACGAGCCATCGCTTGACCACCGATAGTGACGGGGTCTCGGTCACGCGGAACCAGGTCAGGCAGACTCCCAGAACCACGAGATTCAGGAAATAGGACATCGCCTGAGGCGAGAAGTAGTCCTGACCCACCCAGTTTGTCAAATAGAAGAACCATAGGCCGAGGCAGACCTGCCGGTGATCGCGGGTGAAGGAAGTGAAAATCAGTAACAGTCCCCCGAGATCAAGAAGATTGAAGAATGGCGGCCCCCACGCCGCGAAGCTCAGCGCGCTCTTGAATCCGGCAACGTCCGTGATCAGAGCGCTAAGGGCGAAAAAGCCCGGCCAGTTGTGATACGCATTTAGGAAAGATATGCTGGGATCAACACTGCCGTGACGTATGATGTAATCCACTATCCCAACGTGTTTCCAAGCCCAGGCATACCGTAACGTGCCATACAGGATCGTTGGCGTAGCATGAATGATCACGATCAACACGACGACATGCAAGATGAGCAACGGCATCGGGGTGGCGGACCGGTGAACCGTCACGCAGAAGCTGACGGTCAAAATACCGAGAGCGACATAGAATGTGGGCGGCAGAACCGAGATCAGGCCGATATCAGTCATGCGTCCGAGATCGATGCCGGATCGAAGGGACGCGATCCACAGCACGATGGCGCAGATCACGGCCAGGAGTGAAAGAATCGTCTTCATCAATCGGGGGTCGTACTCTCGCCGCGCGCCTAGCCTGGACGCGCGGCCCACGATCAGGCTCGCCCTGGAATCCTTACCGGAAGCCCGCGTGTCCCCCGGTTTCCGGCGAGTGGTCACAGACATTGGAGTACTGTTTCAATGTTCCTTCTGGCCCACAAACTGCCGCCGGCGCCGGTTGATGTGCTGAGGATCGTAAATACATGCCGTAGCCAGCATAGCAGTACCAACGCCCTCATCGCAACGGGGTCGCCAGGCAGGGCTGCCTGGGCTGCGTCAAGGAGAACCTGCTCACCATCCGTCCACTTCGCGCCATGGAGCAAATCCCGCACCACGTCGCCCAGTTCACGCCGCTGTCCGATCATGCGCACGGAGAGGAGGAGCATGACGAGATCCAGGAGCGGGAGACCGTTCGGGATGGCCTGTTCCCAATCCACGATCCCGGTGAGCGTGGCGCCGTCCCGCCTCAGCAGTATGTTGCCGGGGGTAAAATCGCCGTGAACCCAACTCACATAGAGAGTTCGCCCGGCCAGCGCCTCGCGAAGTTCGGCCGCCAGCCGCCCACCCGCCCGATTGACGCCGGCGGCGTGGGGGAGGGCGGCGTAACTGTGCCGAATGGCCTGAATTGGTTCGTCTATCCAGCTTTCGAGCAGGTCCCCGCCGACCACGACCGAGACGGCCGTGCGCTGATGTAACTCGCTAATCGCGGTGACGGCCGCGGTCAGCACCCGCCCACGCGCCTCGGGATTGGCGAGGATCCGGCGCGCGTCCTGCCCCGGCACCATCCGCTCGACCACGTAGGCCTGGCCATCTATCTCACCTTGGGCCAGAACATCTGGAAGCAAGGCGCCCCATTGGTTGAGCCTCTGATCGGCACGCAACCGCGTGAGCACATCGCCCTGCCGTTGCAGGCTCAGCATCGCCAGCCGGGTCGCCGCGACTTTCAAGAGCGCCCTGGGTACTCGGCCGGGCGGCCCGATACGCACCACGGTCACATCCGTGACCGTGGCTAGCGATTGGCGGACTATCCAGGTTGAAGGCGGTTGCGGATCGGCAAGCGGGGGAACCGTCCGTAGAATGTTTGGCACTAAGTCCGCCACCGCCGCCAGACGGCTCCGGTTGGCCTTGTAGTCCCGTATGCCGCGCGCCAGAGTGTAGAGGTGCAGCCTGACGACCACCCAGAGAAATCCATCCGTCAGCCAGATGTCGATCCGCCTCAAGGGGCCCAATTCGGGCCAGGAATCGGCAGTTGCGAGGCTCATCGATGCTCCAGGTGCCTCCATGCCGACATTGGGCGGGGCGGCGAGGTTGGAGACCATGGCAGGCGCTCCTTGATGCCCTATCTCGTCGCGGCGCCCAGACCACACGTGGCGAAGGTCCGTGGTCACCAATAAGACGATCGCCAATAAGGTCTGACTGATCAGCCAGGCCATGCCGACGCCCACGATGCCATACATTTCCAACAGAAAGTGGCTCAGAATCAAGACGAGCACGCACGATGCCAACTGTACGTTCACGACCGCGCGCATGCGCCGTTGCACGCGCGCGATGCTGGTGAAGAGGCTGTTGATAATGTAGGGAATGGTCGAGAGAGCGAGCATACGGAGAGTCCAGACCGAGTGGGCGGCGTACTTGTCGCCGAACACATGCAATATATAGGGGGCGCCCAGCGCCAGAATTGCCGCCGCCGGCACCACCATGCGCGCGATCTGAATGAAGACGCGGTAGGCGTAGGCGCGCAGTCTGGCCGGGTCGCTTGACGCCTCGACAATCAGCGACGAGCCCATATTGCTGCTCATCAGAAACAAGAACAAGGCAATCTGCCACGAAAGGAAGAAGTAGGCATTCGCCGTATCGCCCGCCTGTTGGGTTACCATGAGGGGCAAGAGCGCGGTGGAGGCCAGCCAACACAGGGAGGCCAGGTAATCGGCGGCCATGTATTTGACGACCTGTGCTGGAACAAAGGACGCGATAGGGCTGGGCGCCTGGGCCATGTGCCTTGGGATCAGGCGCCGAAAGATCAGGGCGTTCACCGGCAGCAGGGTGAGGGCCATGCCGATCGTCCATGAAGCGAACACACCATAATGGGGAAATGATTGGGCAAATCCAATCAAGAGGATGATTTTGGCGACGGAGAACCCAGCGTTCTCGATCGGTACCCAGACGGCCTGCCCCAGGCCCGTCAATGTATAGTCTTGAAGAGAAAAGACGCACCAGGCCATGGTCGAAATGATAAACCACACCGCGAGGAACCGAGTCGAGCCAAACTCTTCCAGGGCCGGGGCCCAGAAATCGAGCCCACGAAAGAACACGAGACTGATCACCGCCGAGGCGCTTATCGTAATGAGGTAGGCGTAGGCCACGAATCGGGCGGTTGCTCTTCCCGCCCCTGGGATGAAGCGAAGCACGGCGCTCAGCACGCCAAGTTGCGATATTCCGGCCAGAAACATCATGGTGGAGATAGCGGCCGAATTCAGGCCGACCGCGCTGGTGCTATAGCGGCGGGCCGCGAGGATCCAGTACGCGATGCCAAGGATGGACGTCGCGACGGAGTTAAACATCAAAGCGTAGCCGTTGCGATACAACGGAGTACGAAGATGGGCCAAAAGGCGGGCAATTGGGGGGTTTGCCGCTATGCCCTGGCCCGGCCCGTGCATCGACGGTCGGTAGCTACGCATCTCTCCAGATCCTGATGATCAAGGGGAGGGTGCGTCTTATCAGGCCCCGCATACCTGACTCACGAGCGCCGAGCACCGCGAGGAGAAGGCGAGTGTCGCCGGAGGAACGAGCAATGCGACAGATGGGACATCCGCCTGGGGAGTGGCCGAGTAGTTTCGAGGCCGCCAGGGCCAGTCCAGCTTGATAGGGTCGTTTCAGCACCATGGTGCCAGAGTTCCGCACCTGTGCGTCGGCCGAAGCAGGCGCGAAAGCCAAGGCCGCCAGATCGAACATCGGCAAGTCGGAGAAGGTATCGCCGACCGCGAGCGTTAGCGGCTTCCCACCCCGATCCTGTCCGTCCGCCTCAAGGTCGGCGGCCAGCACACGCAGCCCCGTTCCTTTGTCGATGCCGGCGACCATGAAGTCGGTCTGGGCATGTCCGGCAATCGCGCGTACACGGCCGCTCATCCCCGCCGACGCAAGCGCCGGGTCGGCATCCTCGGGGCGAAGACCCCGTCGTTTGCCCGCCGCGTCAAGGCGATAGGCTCGAACGGTATGGTTATAGTCAACATCAAGCAATACACCCGGAAGACCGCTCAACACCGCGCGCACCTGATCGAGGTCGTGACGATCAGCCTCGGACAACAGGCTCCGCGCGCTACCTGTACTATGATTGTATACCACCGATCCGTATTCCGCGACCCCACCGGCAAGATGATAGGCCGCGCATCGCTCACGGACCTCGCCAAGACTCCTGCCGGTCGCCAGGATGGGCCGGTAGCCGTGACGGGTTAAGGCGCGGAGCGTGGCGGCGGACGCGGGCGTCAATCCGGAAAAGCCCAGGACGCCGGTTTCGAGGACGCCATCAATGTCAAGAGCGCAGAGCGCCCCCGCGGTTGGCACCGATAGGTCGTGAAAAAAGATCTCGGTGAAGTAGCGCTGCAGGGCGCGGGACAGGGCGCGACGAACGTCCGGCCGCTCACCGTCTTGCTGGAGGTGCCGCAGGCTGGAGAGATGGACGAGTTGATACAACAGCCAACGCTCCGCGCTGATTGGCCCGAACGAGAGATGCGCGGACGCATCGCGCAGAAGACGTGAAAGGCGCTGGGGTTGTCCGTTCGCGGCCGGACTCGCCAGATCGAGATTCGCCGACAGGGAGGCCACGTCGAAGGCGGGATCGTAGCAGTAGAGATCCCGATTCGAGAAGGCACGCTCGTCGAAGCCCACCTTGATCAGTCGAGATTGATCAGCCCCGTCGATGAACCAGTGCGAGGCTGTCATGTTACCGTCGATGACCGACTGCTCGGTAGAGCGCAGCAGGCGCTTAACAATCGGATCGGCGATGGGAAGGCGCGCGAGCATCCATGCCCGGCCAAACACCTGGGCCAGGAGGTTGCTGCCTGCCTCCCAGACTGGAAGCCGGCCAACCAGACGCAGGCTCACATCGTCTTTGATCGGCAGGGCGTGGTGACGGGCTTCCACATACGCGATCATGGCCGTGGCCCGCTCGGATTCCCTCCCGGACTCGTCCGGTGAGAGCCGCTGCCCTTCCGGCAACCAGGCTCGATACACCAGTCCCGCCCTGACTCCGTACACCTCGGAAACCAAGGGACCGAGGGCTCGCCCAAGCGCGAGTGTATGCTCGCCGAAATAGCCAAGGCCGGCGCCCTTCACATAAATAGCTTGTTCATGACGGCGGCCAGTGGCCTGCTCGACAAGATGCACCTCGTAGAGGGCGTGGGCATGGCCGCGCTCCCATCGAGCGGGCGGCAGCGGTAAGCGCGCGACCGCGCTCACCGCGTGGTCCGGCGCGAGCAGTTCAGTCAACGTGGCCTGAATCGCCTCCGGATCCAGTTGCGCGTGAATGGCCCAGGCATCCCAGGGAAGGAGGACCGAGGTATACCGATGCAGCCTGGGCGGCAGTCCCTCGCGTGAGCTAAACAGTTGCAAGAGCATGATGATACGGTGAGTGGGCACGCCGGCCCGCTCCAGGATTTCCGCCACCTCGACAAGCGACCCGCCGGAGACCGGCGGGTCGTCGACAAGCAGCACCAGACCGCGTCGTTGGATCGTGCCTTGCAGCACCGCTCGCGCGGATCGCCACAACCACCGCCCCGGGCGTAAGGTAAGAACCTGTACATCCTGGTACCCATGCGCCTTGAGAAACGCTCCATACAGTGGAGCCAGGTAACTGCCGGATGAACGGACCCCCGCGACCAGTAATGGTTGCCGGCGATCCGGCCATCGTTGCGCGAACTCCTGGACGATCCGGTCCAGGTCGGCAGGCTGCTGGTCGAAGCTCCGGAAGCAGGAGGGAAGGCGGAGTACCTCGCGTAGGAGTGGGTGGGGAAAACGCGCGAGCGCCGCCACGAGAGCTTCGGCCGAGACCAGCAATTTCTCCCCCGCGACAGGGGTGACAGCGGTGGGACGGATCGCGACCTCCGCCAATCGCTGGACTAGGGTCGCGAAGTCAGTCTGCCAGTTATCCAGGTGTGGCACCGGTTTCCGCCGCGAGCGGTGTCGCGACATACCGGCGGCGAAAAATCGGGCGATCCCCGCCGCCGGCCGCCCCACCGACGGGCGCATGCGAGCCAAATGACCGGATGCCTTGCCCAGGAAGTAAGGGTCCGGATGCAGGTAATCCTCGACTATCTGGTTCATGCCCGCGGCCACGAGATAGGCATTGAGCCAGGAACCTTGCCGCGCTTCGCTCAGGAGCAGCGGTCCCAGCGCCGTGAGGTCATTGAGAAGATTATGCAGGAGTAATGGCGGCGGCGGCTTTCCTGACGGCACCCGTGCATCCGGCCGCGGCTTCGCGGACCCATGCGCGGCCGGCGAACCGGCGGGGAAAACCGAGCCGACCACCGGACCAAGAGGAGGCTCCAACAGGGCTTCCGGAGCCTCGGAAGCCGTCAGGTGGTCTTGCCGCCCGGTGAATGGCGTGTAGGATTCGTCCACCCTCTTGTCTGCCTTCATGGTGTATCCCCAAATGTCCGGGGTGCCGGAGAGGATGCGGGATCGCCTGCGATAGGGTCCAGGTCTGCCGCCTGATTGACAACGTAATTCCTGGTCACGGAATACGGGACTCCCTTCAGGAAAGTGGATGCCCGTCGGGCCAGTCGCCATCCCCGCGTTCCCAACCGCCGCCTTGCCGGCGCGACCGGCAATCCCTTGCCCGTCAGCAGATTCCCGAAACCCTCCAGATCCGTACCGGTGGTATAAGGCACCATGATCCGCGCCAAAGCGAGGCAGTCATCGGTACGCGCGCTCATGGCATGCTTTACGCCGCAGGCGGAGCGGTACCCTGCTTCCCCGACGAGCCGGCGCACGGTTGCATCATAGTAGCCGTTGGGATAGGCAAAGGTCTCGACCGGCCGGCCAAGCCGTTGTTCCAATTGGTCCTTACCGCCGGTAATCTCGTCGCGCGCCGAGGCTCGCGCGATAAGGTCGAGCTGCGGGTGACTGACGCTGTGCGCGCCACATTCCACCCCACTTGCCTGGACCTCGGCGATTTGACCCCAGGTCAACATAGGACGCGTACCCTCGCCCAGCGAGGCGAGCCAGCGGCTGGTGTGTCCAACAAAACCGGTGGTGACGTACAGCGTGGCGACGAAGCCGTGGCTCACCAGAGCAGGGAGCGCGCCCGTGTAAAAGTCGGCCAGGCCATCGTCAAAGGTAATGACCACCGGCCGGTCGGGAAGAGGCGCGGCGCGATCGGCGATTGTGCGTGCAAGTTGGGTAACGGTCAGCGGCGTATATCGGTGATCGCGCAGATAGCCCATCTGCGCGACGAACGTATCTGGGTGTACGGAGTACCTTCTGAATTGAGGCGTGGTCGAGTCGGAGACACTGTGATAGAGGAGAATGGGCACTGGATGGGTCACGACTCCTCCACCTGCTCGGCTCGCGACGCCGCCGACCCAGGCTCTGGTCCGGCCCATGTCGACGAGGAATTCAGCTTTCTTAGGTGGCGCGTCTGATACCGCCCACGGATATAGGCGAGCGGACCATACAGCATACCCTTTACCTCAAGCATGTTGAGCTCCCTTGGATAATCGCGGGGCTTCCTTGAATTCTTGGGCGAGCGCGCACTGAGCGCGTAAAACAGGCCCAGGGGAACTCTGACGGTCACCTCAAGGAGGAGCGCCGGCCTGTCGATCACGCATTTCGTGAGATAGGCCGTCAGACCCACGCCATAGCCATAGACTTGTTTCCGGAATCCGGCGTACTCTTGGCGATGTAAATGATGGACGATTGCCCCCGGCTCATAGACCAACTGGTGACCGGCCATGATAACCTGGAAGAAAGCGGCAAGATCATCACCGCCCACCCCTGGACTTCCCGCCCCCAGCCCCGGATCGAAACCGCCCATGGCGCGCAAGGCCGAGGTCCGAAAGGCCATGTTCGCGCCCGATCCAAACGCCCCAGCGGCATAGGGAAACAGCCGATTCTTCGCGCGGTTCTCGGTCAGATCAAAGATCCGGCGGGCGCATCCCTTGCCGAATCCGCCATACTGCTCAATCCACATCTGGACCTGTGACTGCAATTCCCTGGGGAAGATCAGTCCCGTTACGCAGGCTACGTTCGGGCCAACGGAAAAGCCCATGACAAGCTGGGCAAGCCAATAGGGATCCGCTAACACGTCGTCGTCGGTAAAGGCAACAATCTCCCCCCGGACCTCCCTTAGTCCTCGATTGTGGGCGCACCCAAGGCCAGGCCGGTCTTCACGGACATAGCGTATTCGCGTCTCATCGCCGAAGACGTCCTTGATGAGGTCGGCGGTCGAGCTCGAGCTCGGGGCATTGTCGACCACGATCACCTCAAAGTTGGGATAGTGCAACGACAAGAGGGAGGGCAGACACCGAGCCAGATCCTCGGGCCGATTGTGCGTGGCCACGACGATGCTTACAAAGGGAGCATTGGATAATACCGCATCGCGTTCTCGCACGCATCGTGGCGGCGCGGCGGTAGGAAGCCCACCCCCGTCAAGCGTCGAGGGTTCCGGCAATCCGTCCGCCCGCATGTGCGCCCGGATCTCCGCTTCCAACGCGCTCCAGAGCTCGCGTCCGAGGTCCCCAGGGCTCAAGCCATCCCGCTTCAGGCGCAACGCAACCACGCCGATCGGCTGGGTGTGCAGGCGCACGAGAGTCCATGCTCGCTCGAATACCTGGCCCGTCGCGCTCTCGACCGCTAGAAGAGCCGGCAATGGTCCGCCGATTTCTACTTCCAGAACCCGCACCGGCCGAAAATCCGGCTGAGTGTCCTTCATGACCGGCGGCACTGACTGCCTTGCCAACCTTCGCGCTTCCGCGCGGCCATTCAAATAAGCAAACGGACCGTAGAGCATACCCTTCAGCTCGACCATGGTCAGTTCGGGCGGGTAGTCGTTGGTCTTCCTGACGTTTCTCGACGCCCGCCTACTCCAGACGAGACGAAGCGCGGCGGGAATCCAGAAGGGAACCTGCATCAGACGAGTCGGCTTGTTGATGAGGCACTTGGTCAGGTAGGCGGTGAGCCCCGAGCCATACCCATACATTTGTTTCCGCAATCCAAGGTAGTCCCGACGATGGAGGTGATGGATAAGGGCGCCAGGATGGTACACCAGCGTGTGCCCGTTCATGATGACCTGAAAGAACGCCGCCAGATCCTCCCCACCGAGCGCGGGACTCCCGGCGCCCAAGGCTGGATCGAAGCCGCCCATGGCGCGCAGCACCGAGGCTCGGAAGGCCATATTGGCGCCGGTCCCGAATACACCGGCCGAATAGGGATACAGGCGACTGCTTAAGCGTGCCTCCGTGAGGTTGTACATGCGCCCAGCATACCCTTTGCTGAATCCGCTAATCTGCTCGAACCACAACTGGACTTGGGTCTCCAACTCTATTGGGAAGGCCATACCGGTGACGCAGGCAACCTGTTCGTTCCCGGCAAAGGGCTTTGCCAATTCGGCGAGCCAGTACCGGTCGACCACTACGTCGTCGTCGGTAAAGGCAATTATCTCGCCCCGGACCTCCCGCAGTCCTCGGTTGCGGGCCACTCCCAACCCAGGCCGGTCCTCGCGGACATAGCGCACCCACGGTACATCGCCGTAGTTCACCCTGATCAGATCGCGCGTCGCGTCGGAGCTTGGGGCATTGTCTACCACGATGATCTCAAAATGAGGATAGTTCAGGGCCAGAAGAGAATCCAAGCAGGTAGCCACGCCCGCCGGTCGATCGCGGGTGGCCACCACCACGCTCACCAGAGGCGCATCGGCCAGAACCACTTCGCGCTCGCGGACGCACCTTGGAGTCGTACCATTGGGCAAGCCTCCCGCCCCAAGCTCGGCCGGTTCCGGCAGGCCGTCCAGGCGCGCGTGGGCGCGAATCTCCTCGCGCAACCGTCTCCAGATCTCGCGCGCCTGGTCCTCGGCGCTCATGCCGTTCGGTCCCAGATGCAACTCGATGGCGCCGAGTGGGCATGAGTGCAAACGCACCAGGGCCAGCGCTCGCTCGTATGTGTGACCCGTCGCCTCGTCGCGCGACGCGAGATCAGGCAAAGGGTGGCCGATTTCTAGTTCCAGGGTTCGCCATGGCTTGAAAGTCGATACTTGGAGTTCATGCGGTGGAGTTTGGTCTCTGCTAGTCAAGGTTCGCGCCTTCATGCTTGATCGGATAACCAGGGTGCGCCGACATCGCCGTCGACCCGCGTTTCCGAGGGTTGGACCAGGCTGGTGAATTGGCTCGGTGTCCCGTGTTTCCGGCGCGCGAGCCGATGAGAAGCCTTGCCCGCCGCGTAACCCGCCGAGGTCACCGCCAAGCCGGTGACAATAGCCCCAGCTCTCCCAAGCCCCGTGAGATCACCTTTCATGGTATCCGCCAAGCCCCGGACGACGCCGCGCGGCAGGGTCGAAAAGGTGTAGAGTCGCTCCGATGCCAGACCGTCTTTCGCGCCGACGAACTCCGCTACCTGGGCCTTGGAGAGCCCTTCGGCATAACAGCGCGCGCGAAAGTAGGCCCAGCGGGCCCGGTGCGTGGGCACGCGGTGCCGCACCTGGGCCCGCGGTTCATAGAGTAGGGTCGTTCGCGGCCATTGCTTCCGGACCCGGATGCACAGTTCAGTCTCCTCACATCCCAACGGCCGGGTACCTAACCGCCCCATCCCGCTTCGGAAACCGCCGACCACCGCGAACACTTCTCGGCGGAACGACATGTTGGCGCCGATCATGTTCCGCACTGGGCTGGCATGGCGCGGCATCCCGAGGTACGTGCAGCCTACCACCCAATGAAACTCCGCCGGGAGCCAGCGCGGCCGCGTGGCGGACCACGCGGGCTCTATCGCGCCCCCCACCCCGCTGACCAGGGGATCGGCATATCCTGCCACCAGGTGACGCAGCCAATCAGGCGCCGCCACCGCGTCATCATCGAGGAAGGCAACCACGTCCCCTCGCGCGGTCGCGATGCCGGTATTTCGCGCTCCGGATAGGCCGCGCGCTTCACAATTCTCTACCACCACGACGCCTGGCAAGGCCGTACGGGCGCGCTGGGCCAAGGCTGGGTTGTGATCGATGACCACGACAATTTCCATGGCTGGCGTACCCTGTGCTCCGACCGACTCGACGGCGGCGCTCAGATCGTCCCAGCGATCCTCGGTATAGGCGCAGATGATCACGGAAAGAGAGAGAGACCTCATCTTACTAGTATGTCCCAATGATCGTCTAATTTAGAGCTCAAGGCGAATGTACCGTATCAACGTCAAGTATACGTCCGGCTTCGGAGCCCTACATCCCCTAGAATGAGTATTGCCTTCTTAGGGTCGCCTGGTAGGTAAAGGAGGTATGAAATATTTATGTGTAGGCAAGTCCGCTAGGGCCGCCCGCGTACGGCGTATCCAGCCCCACTTCCTCCTCGATCCGCAGGAGCCGATTGTACTTGGCCAGCCGCTCTGACCGCGCTACCGACCCTACCTTGATCTGGCCCGCTCCGCTACCCACTGCCAGGTCGGCCAGCCAATCATCCTCAGTCTCGCCCGATCGAGCCGAAATCACCGCTCCGTAACCGTGCGTCCGCGCCAACTGGAGCGTCTCCAGGGTCCGGCTCAGGGTGCCAATCTGATTCACCTTGATCAATACGCTGTTGGCTACCCCCGCGTCGATCCCCTTCCGCAAGCGCCCGGCGTTGGTGACGAAGAGATCATCGCCAACCAGACGCGCTCGGGAACCCAGCCGAACGGTTAATCGGCGCCATCCCTCCCAATCGTCCTCGGCCAGCGGATCCTCGATCGAGATCAGAGGGTAGTGGCGCAGCCACTCCTCCATCAGGTCGGTTATCTCGCCCGCGTCCAGCACTCGCGGTCCCCTTTCAGCGTGGGCAAGATGGTAGCGGCCATCCTGGAAGAATCGGCTGGATGCCACGTCGATCGCCAGCGATACATCACTCCCTGGGCGCAGTCCGGCCTGCTCGATGGCCCGCGTGACCAATGCCAGAGCCTCCTCATTGCTGGACAGCGCGGGACCAAAGCCACCCTCATCGCCGACTAGTGGCGGATGCCCATCTCGGATTAGCAAGTCGCGGAGGGTCCAATAGACGCGCGTCACCATTTCCAGAGCGGCAAAATAGGTGGGAGCCCCCACAGGTACCGCCAGCACATCCTGGATATCGAGATTCCGGCCCGCGTGCGCCCCGCCGGAAATCATGTTGACCATGGGGAGCGGCAGCATCGGCGCGGCGCCCGCCAGCTTGGCCAGATAAGCATGGAGCGGCAGGCCCTCGGCGGCGGCGGCAGCGCGGGCGGCAGCCAGGGAGACGGCGAGAATCGCGTTCGCGCCCAGACGGCCCAGGTTCTCGGTCCCATCCGCCGCCGCGAGCCTCCGATCCACCGCCTCCTGGTCCCGCGCATCCAATCCAAGCACGGCGGGACGGCACACCTCGCGCAGATTTCGTACCGCGCCCAGTACGCCTCGCCCTGCCCAGAGCGGACTGTCGGTATCGCGCAACTCCACTGCCTCGTGGCGTCCGGTGGAAGCCCCGGAGGGGACGGACGCCCGGCCCAGGGCGCCACCCGCGAGCTTCACATCGGCTTCCACGGTGGGATTCGCCCGTGAGTCGAGAATCTGACGGGCGGAGACCTCGGTGATCCGGAACTGGTCGCTCATGGTCCCTCCTGGGATGAAAATAGCTCGGAAAGCCCTCGTAACTCCCCGCGGAGCACGGCCGCCCCCAACGCGCGGGCCCGAAGACGCCCGCCAGGGCTCAAGTATTCGGCGGGCGATTTGCCGTCCGCCCGCGCTACGAGCAGCGCGCCGGCCTGCCGCAAGGCCCCCGCTTCCACCGCGGCCGCCGGACGCCTGTCCAGCACACGCATGTAGGCGTCGAGAAAGGCGCGGGCGCAGGCGGCATAGCGATCCGCCGCCTTGGGACGATAGATCGCCTTGAGCGCCAGATGCGTGAGGAGAAACGCGGTATCAAAATCGGGGTTTCCCCAATGCACCACCTCGAAATCGAGGGCCATTGCGGCATGATCGTGGATCATCAGGTTCTTGGGACTGAAATCGCCGTGGACCAGGGTCCGGCGATCCTCGCGCATGGCCTGGGCTCCAGCGCGCAGCAAAGCGGCCAACGCCAGATCGCCACGCCGTTCGGCTGCCCGAGCCGCGTGTTCGTGATAGGGATCAAGGCGGAGTTGGTCGAATAGGCTCAGATCGCCGTAGTGAGCGGCGAGTCGCGAATCATCCCAGGCGGCGCCGTGCAAGCGGCCCAGCAGCCCGCCCACCGCGGCGGCGTCCCGCCGATCCGCGTCACCGTGGAGAAGAAGCTGCTTCCAGGGCAGCGCGAACTCGGAAGCACTGGTCATGCCCACGAGGCAAGCCGCCTCGTCCACGAAGAGTACGCGCGGAACATCACCGTCCGGCAGCCGGGCCCCCAGCACCGCCATTGCCTGCCCTTCCAGGACCGCGCGTCGAGGATCGGCCAGCCACTCCTCCTGGACCCGAAGCCGATCAAGGGCTTGTTTTACCACTACCCCCTGGGCCACGTCGAAGCGGAGTACCCAATTGGATACCCCGCCCCCAAGGAGCCGCCACGAGGGCTGAGTGCCAGGGGCACTCAGCCCTAGACGGGCCAGATGAGCATAGGAGATCGCGATAAGCGAATCGGGCGGCCCGCCAGAAGCTGGAGCCGAGGTCGCGGCGGCCCCTCTCGGTAAGGAACTCGCCCGGTCATCGGAAGCGGATGTAGTCATGCAATCAAGATACAGCCAATTACCGTGACCCCGTTCCCGGGGCTACCCGACAAAGCTGGATAGAGCTTTTGTCCCCCCTATCCAGGGATCAAGACGTGGGAATCCGCCGGTAGCGGGCCTGGGCGAAACCATACACCCCGTAGGCGATAAAACCCAACGCCACGATAGCCAGCAGAAAGTGACCATAAGGTTCGCGGGTCAACTGCTGCAGTGAGCCGCCGACTCCCCGCGCTTCGCCGGCGTTGTGCCGCTGGGCCGCCACGATTAGAAAGATCCCGATTTCGGCAAACACTATCCCTTGCGCCGCGTAGCCGAATTGGCCCAGCCGCTCAATCCATGTGCGGACTCGGGAATCCACGGCGCCGAACATCCGCATGAACTGGCGGGTATACGCATAGTAAAACAGATACAGGGCGATGAGCAGGACGACAATCCCTACCACGGACACAATGGCCTTCCCATTGGACTGGTTCAGAAGGGTTGCCGTCCAGTCCTTGGTCGAGGTGTCGCTACTCTTGCCGCTCCCCGTCCCCATGATCAAGCGCAGCCCACCATAGGCAAGCACGAGATAGAGGACGCCAATCACCACGAAGCCCACTCGCGCGGCCAGCCCCTTGGCCTCCTTCCCGACCCGATCAAGATCAAGAACGGCGCGACAAAAACACCAGAGCGCGTAGCCGAGCAGGCCAACCACCACCACGGCAAGGAGAAACCGACCAAAGGGCTGCTGGTAAATAGCCCGAAGCGCCCCGCTATTGTCGGTGATCTTCCCCCCATCCCCTATCGCCACCCTGGCGGCCAACACCCCAATGATCAGATACACCAAACCCTTGGCGACATACCCAGCGCGAGCCAACCCTTCGAGGCCGGGCCCGCTCGCGGTTTGCTTGGCTACTCGGGCGGCCCGCCCGCCGGACGCTAATGATCCAGCCATGATCTTTATTCTCCTTCTGGGGCGTAACCCCTTTCGTACAGTAGCGGAGAAACTCAGGATCCGTACCGGCTGGATGGATGGCTGATGGGACAAATGTGGGCTAATACACCGAAGCGGCCGCGAGGAGGACAGAGCTGGATTCGGAGCGGTCCATATCCTTTCACGCGGGATTCCAAAATGAGAATACCCGGTTGGTCTCGAACTACGTAGTTCGAGACCAACCGGGTATCCGCTGATTCCACTTCTCGGAGCGGAGGATCCGGAGGTTTAGCGCATCGCCGTCTTGGCCAACTGCCGTACCGTGCTCAGAGCGTGCTCTTCCTCCTGGAGGTTGGCGCTTAACAAGGTTTGCGACTGCTGCAAACCGAGTTCGGCCGCCATGCCAATCAGACCCTCATAGGAACTGATTTCATACCGCTCGCTTTTGGCTCCCGCGCCAAGATTGAAAACGTCCAACAACTTCGGATTTGGCTTCTCCTTGCCGAACTCGGCCTTCTCCTTGATCAGGCCCTCGATTCCCTGACAAGTAACGGCCTTAGGCTTCATGCCAAGCTCGGCGAACACTCCGTCCAGCCGCTTGATGTGGCCTTCCGTTTCTACCTTGTGCGTGGCAAAGGCCTCCTTGATCGAGGAATTGCTGGATTCGCCGGCCATCTCGTCCAGCGCGGTCACCA
>DATBTL010000036.1:0-2838 GCA_036559345.1 Chloroflexota bacterium
CGACGTGGTGATCGTGCTGCTCACCCCCCAAACCCACGTCATGCTGCCGAACGGTGTGGGGCTGGCGGAACTCGATCCTGGGCAAATGGTCACGGCAACGGGGACGATCAACTGGCGTACCCATACCCTCGTGCGCCCAACCAGCCTCACGATAGGCGCCACCGTGCCCACCCCGTCGTGCGAAACCTTACCCGCGGCGGGCGAGCGCACGTGCCCGGAGCCGCAACCAACGGCCACGCCGTAGATTCATCGGATCGGACGGATCGGACGGATCGGGCCGATCCGTCCGATCCGTCCAATTACCTTTCCGTCGCTGTTACGCGGGGGAATCCTCGGCTCAGTTCAGCCCGCGTGCCTGGCTACCTTCAAGCCCGGCCCTGGCCGCCGCCAGGATCTTCGCCGTGGTATGCCAGAACCGGGTCGTCCCTGGGACCGAGACGTGCTTCTCGATCAGGCCGTAGGAATTGCCCGGGCGGCCGTCTTGCAGGCGCCAGACCACGAATAGTTCGGTGGGGGTCATCCCGATCAACTCGAAGGCGCCATCGGGAGTAAGGTAGGGGACGGGGAGCGTGACGGTTGCCGGTTCGGACAGGAAGGTCACCGCGAGACGGATCTCCGGAGTGACCGTTAGCCCCTGGAAGGGGTCGAGACCGAGCACCCGTTCCACCTCCTCGACCGTCCGCACGCAGGTCGGAACCGCGAATCCCAGGGCGCTCCGCAGGTGATCCTCAATGCTGGTCCGCAGGACTCGCTGGTCCGTTTCGCCGCTCTCGAAGAACACATTCCCGGTCTGGATATAGGAACGCACCCGAGCGAATCCCAGTTCCTCGAACAGGCTCCGTAAGCGGTCCATCTTCACCGTATGGCCGCCCACGTTGATCCCGCGCAGCAAGGCAATATACGTCGTGTTCATGATGTGCTTTCCCGAGCGAAGGACCACTCGACTGGCCAAAACATGCAGGGTTCCTCAGGAACCGCTTGCATGGTAGCATGGGCACGCCTCGTTTTTGTGGCGGCTACCGATCAGGGGCGAGTCATCAAAAGGTTATCCACTCCTTTCCTGTAAAACTGGTGGGTATACAGTATAGTTTCCCCATGGAATCCTTAACGACCGCCGCCGCCGCCGCTCGCCTGGGAATCGGCGTGGAGCGGGTCCGCGCCCTCATCCACGCCGGCCGCTTGACGGCGGCCAAGCATGGGCGGGACTGGGTGATCCACCCCGACGATCTGGACGCGGTTCGGGAGCGCCGTCCAGGCCGCCCGCGGATCGAGACATGGACTGGGGAAAGAGAGCGCGAGATGCCGGCGACCATAGCCGTGATGGGGAGAAAGGGCGGGAGCGCCAAAACCACCACCGCCTTCAATCTGGCCGGGGCCTGGGCCGCCGCCGGAAAGCGATGCTTGCTGGTCGATCTTGATGCCCAGGCGAGCTTGACCCTGGTTCTATTGCCCGCCCTCGATCGGGCCGCCCCCGGCATCGGCAACCGGCTGCTGGACTTCCAGCACGGGGTGGCGGACCTGATCCAGCCCGTGGGGCCGGGCATAGACTTGGTGCCGGGGAATCGGAGTATCGAGGGGTCGGCCACCGCGTTGGCCCAGAACCCCACCGGGCCGCAGCGCCTCCGCCGCCTCCTGGCTCCGCTCGCCGACCGCTACGACCGGATCATTCTCGATACGGCGCCGGCCCTGGGCTTCACCCAGACCTCGGCCATGCTCGCCGCCGATCTGGCGGTGATCCCGACCCGCACCGGGGGACAACAGGATCTGGACCCGGTCCCGGATATTTTCCTCCTCCATGACGAGTTGGCTGAATTCGGCTACCAGGTGGCCGAGATCGCCGCCATTCTTCCCTCCAATGTTCACGAGGATGCCGCAACCCAACGGAACGGGCTGGAGGGACTGCGCGCCGCCTACGGTTCGCTGGTGGGCGAGCCCATCCCCTATTCCCGACTGGTGGAGCGGGCGCTGAACGGGGGAGTGCCGCTGGCCCGTGCTTTTCCTGGGTCCGCCGCCGCGCGAGCCTTCCGCATGTTGGCTCACCAGCTCGACGCGGCGCCGGCCGAGCGGCTCTCTGGAGCCCGAGCATGAGCGGCGGCGCCCGCAAAGGCGGCCTGGGGGCCACGCCGGTCATTCGCCGCCTCCCCCAGGCACCGCCCCAGGCCACCGGCCACGCGGGGAGCGAGCGGGCCCTGCATCAGGCGCGCGAAGTGGATTTTCATCAGCTCCACCCCGACCCTGACCAGCCGCGGCAGGCCATGGATCCCGAGCGCCTCGATCAGCTCGCCGCCTCCATTACCTCTCATGGGCTCCTGCAGCCGTTGGCGGTCCGTCCCCTGGAGTGGGACGAGGCGGGCGACGCCCACTACCGAATCGTGGCCGGGGGGCGGCGCCTGGCGGCGATCGGGCTGGCCCTGGAACGGGCCGGAGACCCTGCTCTCCATGCCCGTCTGGCGCGCGTGCCGGTGGTCATTCTCAGCACCGACGACGCGGAGGTGCGCGTCCTGCAGCTGATCGAGAACCTCCAGCGCGAGGATCTCCGTCCGGTGGAAGAGGCGCGCGCCTTCAAGGAGATCATGGATCTGCGTTCGCTGACCGCCAGCGGCCTGGCCCGCTTGCTTCATCTGAGCGACCAAACCGTCCTGGATCGGGTCCGCTTGCTCTCCGATCCGACGATCGCCGACGCCGTGGAGGCGGGCCGGCTCTCGATCAAGGCAGCGGGCCTGGCGCAAAAGCTGGCCCCGCCCGGTCTGGCGCGGGTGCGGGCCCGTCTCCAATCGGGCGAGACGGTGGACGCGGAGGAGGTGGCCCGCATCCGGGCCGAACATGCTCCCCCGAAGG
>DATBTL010000037.1:0-5627 GCA_036559345.1 Chloroflexota bacterium
GCGAGCCTCACGTTCTCCTCATTTCCCCGGCAAATCTAGCTTCGCTGTACAGCTTAACGACGCGGGACGCCGAAACATTACACAGAGCCAATCCATAGGGACGAGGATGAGGGCTCCCCGGAGCCCTCATCCTCGTCCCTATGGATTGGCTCTGTGTAATGTTTCGGCGTCCCGCGTCGTTAAGCTGTACAGCGAAGCTAGATTTGCCGGGGAAATGAGGAGAACGTGAGGCTCGCGGGCTGGATGACCCGAGGTGAGGAGACGGCCCCGCGCGCGCGCCGCAGGCGGCGTCGCCGGCTGCGGCGCGCGCTGCTCGTCCTGGCCGCGGGACTGTTGGCGATTCCCGTGGGGATCATCATTTTATTTCTCATCTACCCTCTCCCCTCCAACCTCAATCCCTACGTGCCCGCCCCCAGCACCCGCATCTACGACCGCCATGGACGCCTCCTCTATGAGGTAGTGGGACCGGGCGGGAGAAGGGTCATCGAGCCGTTGTCCTCCATCCCCCTTGCCCTCCGCCAAGCCACGATCGCTGCCGAGGATGGGTCGTTTTACCACAACCCCGGTATCGATCCGGCGGCGATCGTCCGCTCGCTATTCCTCGATGCCCGCCTGGGGCGGGCCGCCTATGGGGGAAGCACGATCACCCAGCAGTTAGTCCGCACCATTCTGCTCACCGCCGCCGAACGCGACCAGCGGTCACTGACCCGGAAACTGCACGAGGCATCGCTGGCCCTCCAGCTCAACCTGCGCTACTCCAAGGATCAGGTCCTGGCCCTGTACCTGAACAACGTGTATTACGGCAACCTTGCCTACGGGGTGGAGGCCGCATCGGAAGGCTACTTTGGTCGTCCGGTCGCCGATCTTGACCTGGCCCAGTGCGCGCTCCTGGCCGGCATCCCCCAGGGCCCCACCCTCTATAATCCCTTGATCAATCCGGACGAGGCTCGCGGGCGCCGCCATGAGGTGCTGGGGCTGCTCCACCGGGACGGCTACATCACCGCCGCGCAGGAGACCCAGGCCGACGCCGAACCGCTCGGCCTCGCCGCCCCCACCGACAACATCCTGGCCCCCCACTTCGTCTTTTATGTCCTGGGGTTGCTCGAACAGCAGTATGGGCGGGCCGCGCTGGAGAAAGGCGGCCTGCAAGTCACCACCAGCCTGGATCTCAACCTCCAGCAACAGGCCGAGGCCACCGTTCGCTTCCATGTCGGCCAGTTGACCAAGGACCACCTGGTCCACGATGGGGCCCTGGTCAGCATGGATCCCACTACCGGACAGATCCTGGCCATGGTGGGGAGCGCGAACTACAGCGACCCTAGAATCAATGGCGCGGTCAACGTGGCCATTGCTCCCCGCCAGCCAGGTTCGGCGATCAAGCCCTTCACCTATGCCGCCGCTTTCTCGCGGGACTACACGCCCGCCACCGTGGTGGACGACGTCCCAAGCGCCTTCCCCACCAAGGAGGGAATCCCCTTCCAGCCGCAAAACTACGATTTGCAGTTCCATGGTCCGGTTACCCTCCGCACCGCGCTGGCGAACTCCTATAACATCCCCGCCGTCAAGGTGCTGGCCCACGTGGGGATCCCCGCCATGCTGAACATGGCGCACGCCGCCGGGATCACCACCATGAACGACGCGCGCCGATACGGTCTAGCTCTTACCCTGGGCGGCGGCGAGGTGCGCCTGCTCGACCTCACCGATGCCTTCGGCAGCTTCGCCACCGGCGGAATACACCACGACCCGGTGGCCATTCTCCGCGTGGTCGATAGCGCCGGCAAGGTGTGGCAAGAGTGGCGGCCCGCGTCCGGACGACGGGCCCTGAGCCCCCAGGTCGCCTACCTGATCACCAGCATCCTCTCCGATAATAGCGCCCGCATGCCGGCCTTCGGCGAGAGTAGCCCCCTTCTGCTTGACCGCCCGGCCGCCGCCAAGACCGGTACCACCAGCGACTTCCACGATAACTGGACCGTCGGCTATACCCCCGAACTGGTTACCGGAGTGTGGGTGGGGAACGCCGACAACACGGCCATGCGCGACGTCACCGGGATCTCCGGCGCCGCCCCGATCTGGCACGACTTCATGGAGTCCGCCCTCCAGAACCTGCCGGTCAGCGGCTTCTCGCGGCCGCCGGACATCGTCCAGGAGACGATCTGCCCCGGCACCGGGCTCCCCCCGACCGCTGCCTGCCCCGACCACTTCGCCGAGGTGTTCATCGCCGGCACCCAGCCCCGCGCGGCCACCCACCCGACCCCGCCGCCCGCCGTGGTGGCCCTGGGCGAACCGGCCACCGGGAGCCAGTTCCAGATCAATACCTCGGTCCCGCTTGCCTACCAACAAGCGCCGGTGCAGGTGCAAGCCAGCGGAATCCGCCCAGGGTCGCTCCACTTACTGGTGAATGGGCGTCTGGCCCATCGCTTCTCCGGCCTGGGCGGCGAGTGGCTGTGGCCGCTCAGCCCTGGAACCTACCGTCTCCAGGCGATCGGTGAGGACATACGAGGCCACCCAGTATTGAGCGGCATGTCCGTGGTGAAGGTGCTCAAACCCCAAACACCTCTCTAGTAAGCTAAGCATTACCATGCCATGATAGGAAGGATAGTAGTACTCCCGTATCGCGCCATCCCAACCGTATTTTTCCGCCCCGTCGAAGCCGGGGATTGATCGTTGTCCCTGAGAAAGGATCCAGAGACCACCATGCAGACACCCAGACGGTCGCCCGTACGACACGGGCGCGGCATCCCGCTCGTCGCGCTCACCCGCATTGCGTTGTGCCTCGTGTTCATTGCCGGCGCCGCCTTAACCTCCAGCGGCAGCCATGCCGCTTCCGCCTCGGCCCTAAGAATCCTCTCCACCACCCCGTCCCTGGGCGCCATGGACGTGCCTGGGAAAGCCCTGGTCTCGATCACCTTCGACCGCCCAGTGGTCACCCTCAATGACGTAGGGGTGGCGAATGCCCGTGTGCCGGCCCAGCTTTCCCCTCGGGCGCCCGGTCATGGGGAATGGATCACCACCACGACCTGGGTCTACCAGTTGACCCAGGGACTGGCCCTGGGCACTCGCTATCAAGTCACGGTATCGGATGGGTTTTCCGCCCAGGACGGCTCGCGCCTCCCCGGCCCCTATTCGTTTACCTTCACCACCATGAGCCCCGCCGTAAGCGCCGTGGCGCCGGTGGCTGGTACCCAATTCTCCCTGCCACAGGATCTGGTGCAGATTACCTTTAACGTGCCGGTGCAACGCGCCTCGGCCCAGGACGCCTTCAGCCTCCGCGCCAATGGCGTTCCGGTTCCCGGAACCTTCTCCTGGAACGACAAGCTGATCGCCACCCAGCCAAACGGGGCCGGGGCCGTGGTGCCGCCCGGCGCCAACGGAGGCCCCAATGGTGGGCCGCCCCCGCCGCCGATCCACAACACGGTGATGACCTTTCACCCGGCCCATCTTCTCCCCCTGGGCGCCTCCATGCAAGCCACGGTGGCGGCGGGAGTGCGGGGCACGGCGGGGCCCATCCCCATGACCGCCCCGTACACCTGGACCTACCGCGTGACCGGGGCCCTGAGCGTTACCAATACGACGCCCACGAACGGCCAGACCAACTTCAATGCCAATCCTGGGATCGCGATCAACTTCTCCGTCCCGATCAGCCAGAGCCGTTCCCAGCACGCGATCTCGATCAGTCCCAAGCCGGACTATCAGTATTCCTATGTCAACGATGCCGGGACCATGCTGACCGTGAGCGGGGACTTCAAGCCGTCCACGTCCTACACGATCACGATCAATAATCATCCGCTCGGCACCGCCGGGCAGGCGCTGGCCGCCCCCTACACGTTGGCCTTCACCACCCAACCGGCCACCCCCAGCATTTCCCTGGTCAATCAGGGACAGAGCGCCGTCTACGATGCCTATCTGGGCGCCAACCTCTATGCCCATGTGGTCAATGTAGCCACGGTCAATCTCAGTCTGTACCGGCTGACCGCCGATCAGTTCCTCGGCCTCGCCGATAGTCCACCCAATAATTGGTCGGGTATGCCCCCGGCCGGGGCGCCACTGGTCGGCCAATGGTCGGTTCCCTCCAGCGCGAAGGTGAACCAGAGCCTGTTGGTCCGCCAACCACTTACCGTGGCCGGCCGACCCATGGGCCCCGGCTATTACTTGGTGAACGCCGATGGCGGGACGGCGCGCGACCATCTGTTGGTGCTGATCACCCATACCGCCGTCACCTTGAAGATCGGCCAGCAACAGGCATTCGTCTGGGCTACCGACCTCAAGACCGGGAAGCCGGTGGGCGGGGAGACCGTCCGGATCATCGACCGCAAGCACCGCGTCTGGGCCAGCGGAACCACCAACCCGCAAGGCATCTTCCAGGCTACCGTGCATGGTCTGCCGCGCCAGACTTCCCTGGCCCAACTCAGCCTGCAAGCGCAGCTCAGCCACGGTAGCGATGTCTCGGCCGCCGACCTGAATTGGAACAACGGGATCGGCCCCTGGGACTATAATCTCCCCAATAGCCTCTACGTGACCCCTATCCGACTCTACCTGACCACCGAGCGCCCTATCTATCGTCCGGGCCAATCGGTCTACTTCAAGGGCATCGTCCGTCGCGATAACGATGGCCGCTACGGGGCCGTCGCTCCGGGCACTCCGGTGCAAGTACAAATTATGGACGCCCGCCAGAACATGATCTACAACACGCGCTTGACCGTGGGCCCGTTCGGTGCCTTCAATGGAAAGGTGCCGCTCAGCCCCGCCGCCTCGGTGGGCACCTACCAGATCAACGCCGGGATCGGGGTGAGCAACGTCTCGGGTTCGTTCCTGGTGGCGCAGTACAAGAAACCGAGCTACGCGGTGAGCGTGATCAGCGACCGCGGCGCCAATGCCAACTACACCCAGGGCGACAAGATTGGCGTCCAGGTGCGGTCCCACTACTATTTCGGGGCCCCCTTGACCCATGCTCCCGTCCAGTGGAATCTCACCCAGAATGATTTCACCTTCAGCAGCCCGCTGTTCCCTGAGTATGCCTTCGTGGACCAGGATTACGCCGCGACCCAGCAGCAGACCTTCTTCGGCCAGCAGTCCACCCAGGGATCGGGCGCCACCGATAGTCACGGTGACTTCCACTTCACGGTCCCCGCCGACATCAAGCACTATCAACTGAGCCAGCAATATACCCTGGATGCGACGTTGACCGGGCCCGATGCCCAGCAGGTGTCGGACAATACGCAAGTGATCGTGCATAAGGCCGCCCTGTATGTGGGCATCCGCCCGGCGGACTACGTAAGCGTGGCCGGCAAGCCCGCCCCCATCCGTCTGGTGACCGTGGCCGACGACGGCATGCACACGGTTGGCGGCGTCCGGGTGACCGCCCAGGTCTACAAGCGCGTCTGGTACAGCAGCTACGTGCTGGATAGCAGCGGCTTCTCCTACTGGCAGGATCGCCACAAGGATACCCTGGTGGCTACGATCATCACGCACACCGATGCCCAGGGCCGCGCCGTCTTCACCTACACTCCTACGGCCGGTGGTGAGTATCGCATCGTCGCCAGCGCCCTGGATGGGGCCGGACGAAAGGCGACCACCTCTACCTCGCTCTGGGTGGTATCGGCGGGCGAATCCTACGTGCCGTGGCAAAC
>DATBTL010000038.1:0-4013 GCA_036559345.1 Chloroflexota bacterium
CTAGGTCAGGCCGGGACTGGGTCGGTGAAGCGACCTCCACCACCAGATCAGGTGCGAGGGGCCGATAGGTTCGGCCTTTTCGGGGCGGAGGGAGGGGCAAGCGTCCAGTCCGTACCACGGCCACATCGCTGGCGAGCACCGTGTCCTGGTGCTCGCCTGGGCGGGTAAGATCCCAACCCGTTTCACCGACATAGACCTCGCCCAAATCCCGCGCGCGAATATGCAAGGCAAGGGCCAGGTAGATGTTCCCCTCAAGGCGCCCATGCTCGGGGCCAGGGGGCAGCATCCGCACCACCCTTCCTTCTACAAGTTCGTAGCACCAGCCGTCAGCAGGCAGTTGCTCAAGCATGTCGGCGGTCCAATCGGCCGCCACGGTCGGTTGAGCCCACCCGTAGAGCGGCGGTGGAGTCGCAAGCTGTAGTGTCACCGGGTCGCCTTCTCCTCGCTCTGATCTCTCTTCAGTCTACCAGGATCCATTGATTGGCCGGCTTACCGCACGGTCACTACCCGCGCGCTCTTGACGGCGGGCAGCGCCTCGATCCGCCCGAGGAGTTCGGGATCGATCGGGTCGTCCACCCCAACGATCATCAGGGCAATCCCGCGCGGCTGATCCCGTCCCAACTGCATGAAGCCGATGTTGATGTTGTGGGAGCCGAGCAACGAACCGAGTTCACCGATCAGACCGGGCCGATCGTCATGCCGGGTGCAGAGCCATATACCGGGGGTAAGGGGCAGCTCGACCGGGAAGTCGTTGATCGCGGTCAGCCGCGGCTCGCCGTGGACGATCGTCCCGTGTAGAGTCACGAAGTGCCGATCATCGCGCTGAAGATAGAGACTGAGGGCGCCGCGGAAGGGCTGATCGCCCTCGTCCACACCCTCCTCCACATGGAGCCCCCGTTGCTCGGCGACCAGGCGGGCGTTGACCAGATTGACCCGCGTGTCCAGCACCTGGTCCAGGACGGCGGCCAGGGCGCTGGCGGTGAGCGGCGCGCAATTGAGCCCCGTCAGGTCGCCGGCCAATCGAAGCTCCAGGCGGCGCAGGGGTCCGCCGTCCCACTGCACCGCCAACTCGCCCAACCGGCGGGCCAGGGTAATGTAGGGTTTCATATCGGTCGTGGTGGCGGCGCTGATCAGCGGTCCGTTTACCGCCGCGCCCACCCCGCCGCCGGCCAACGCCACCAGGACGTCTTGGGCGGTCCCGATCGCCACCTTGATTTCCGCCTCGATGGTGGCCGAGCCCAGATGCGGAGTACAGACCACCTTGGGATGGATGATCAAGGGATGGTTGGGATCGCGAACCGGCTCGCCTTCCAGCACGTCGATGGCCGCCCCCGCGATCTGGCCCGAGTTCAGGGCGGCCAGGAGCGGCGCCTCGGCAATGATCCCGCCTCGGGCGCAGTTGACCACCCGTGCTCCCCTGGGAAGGGCGGCCAGGGCGTCGGCGTCGATCATGCCGCGTGTCTCATCAGTCAGCGGCGTGTGTACGGTGAGGAACTGGCACCGCGAGAGGAGGTCGGATAAGGTCGCGTGTAGGGGAACATGCAGGCGTTCACCCACCTCGGGAGAGATGTAGGGGTCGTAGGCCAGGACCCGCATACCCAGCGCCTGGGCCCGCCGAGCCACCTCGCTCCCAATCCGCCCCAAGCCGACGATCCCCAGAGTCTTCCCCGCCAGTTCCACGCCCAGGTAATCCTTCCGGTTCCATTCACCGGATCGCAGGCGGGCATTGGCCTGGGGAATCATCCTAGTCATGGCGAAGAGGAGCGACAGGGTATGTTCGGCGGTCGTGATCGTGTTGCCGGTCGGCATGTTGATCACCAGAACCCCGCGCCTGGTGGCGGCATCCACGTCGATTGTATCGACCCCCACCCCGGCCCGCGCGACCACTTGCAGGGTTGGCGAGGCAGCCAGTACGGCATCGGTGACCCGCGTGGCGCTCCTGACTACCATGGCCTGATAGGCGCCGTCGCGCAGCACCCCGATCACCTCGGACTCGGTCAAGCCGGGCCGGTGATCGACCTCGGCGCGGGCTTTGAGAATAGCCATGCCCTCCGAGGCAAATTCATCGGCGACCAGAATATGGGGACGACGGTCATCGTGGTTGGGCTGGGCGGCGGTGCTCTCGCTGATCAACGGAACCTTCCTTTCCTATGCCGGTGGGCAGTTACTTTACTGTATAAGGTGATACGTGGGCTAGAACCTTTTTTTGCCGAGGTTCCGCCAAATGGCCTAGGCCGGGAATCTTAGTCTCCCATACCATGATAGGATATGATGAGCGATTGGCCGTGAGCATCCCGACTTGCAAGCGATATCGCGAAGGAATCCGAGCATGATGCTTCACGAACGGTACCTCGTTCTGTCCCGGGGGGACCTGATTCGCCCACGTGCCCTCAAACGCGCCGCCTGGCGACGACTGGTCGCGGTAAGTGATCATCCCGCCATCGCGGTTGGGCTCAGCGTCCTTGGATTCGCCTTTCTTGGCCCCATTGCCTCCCTGGTGTTGGTGGCTACCATGCTGGACCACGAGTTCGCCCACCGGTTCGTGATGCGGCGACTCGGGTATCTGCCCGGCCCAGTGCGGATGATCCCGTTGGTCGGTGCCTTCGTCAGGGCCCGGCGGCCGATGGTGCGCAGCGCGGACATCGCCCTGGTCTATCTGGCGGGGCCGCTGGTGGGCGTACTCAGCGCGATCGCGGCGGCTCTGCTTGCCTCTCATGCGTTGGCTCCGATCGAGCAACATGAAGTGTATGTTGGCGCCCTGGTCGCGGTGGGCCTGAATCTGTTCAACTTGATCCCCCTGGAGCCGCTGGATGGAGGACTGATTAGCCGCGTTTTGCCCTACCCGTGTCTCCTCCTGTTTCCCGGCATCATGGCGGTGGGCTTGATCTCCGAGGAAAGACTCGGCACCCCGCTGGGAATAGCGGTGGTCGGGATCGCTGCCTGGCTGACTCTCCGGAAAATCACCAAATGGCAACACTACGTCTGGCTGCTGCGGGCCCGCGGGCGATGGGGAGATCTGAGGGCGGTGCGCGAGTTGGTAGCCAGCTTGCAAGTTCCACTCGCCGAGCGGATTCTGGTAGTCACCGCCTATCTGGTGCTGGTGACCGGTTCGATTGCCGTGCTTGCCCCGCTGGCTCGGGCCGCGCATTGGACGGTCTGAAACCGCCACGGTAGTGCGCGGGTATCCCAACCGCGGTTGGGATACCCGCGCACTCTGGCGCGTGATCGAGGCAGACGGCACGCGGTTATGACCTCCGCATGAGATTTCACTCCCCACCAGATCCTTAAGGACAGCGTGCGACGACACGTCGTGCGCTCGGCGAGCCGCCCATCATTGGGGAGAACCTTCGCCCTGGCCGGTCCTTGGCATGGGCGACGAAGATACCTGGCCGCGCGGCTCCAGGGAGTCATCCTGGCGACGGCGCCGGTTTGGGGTGGAGGATGAAAGACGCGACTACGCGCCAGCCACCCTTCCCAGATTAATGGTCAGGGTACGGGGGAGCATGCGGACTGTCAAGGGGTTCATTCGTCCGAGTGCTCCCAGACTCTACTTGCCCCATCGGGCCGTCATACGGCATGATCAGGCACATGGACCTAGAAACAAAGATCCGCGAACGCACCGCCCGCGTGTGCGTGATCGGCCTGGGCTATGTCGGGCTGCCCCTGGCCACCGAATTCGCCGAGGCCGGCTATCTGGTCGCTGGGATAGACCTCGACGAGCGGAAAATCGAGGAATTACAGGCGGGGCGCAGCTATATCGGCGACGTGTCGAGCGACCGGATCTCCACCCTGGTTGCTGGCGGGCAGCTTACCGCCGGCACCCGGTATGAAAGCTTGCCTGAAAGTCCGGATGCGATCTTCATCTGCGTTCCCACTCCGTACACCGCGCTCAAGGTGCCCGATGTCAGCTACATTACCCGCGCCGCCGAGACCATCGCGGCGGGGCTGCGGGCGGACCAGATCGTGATCCTGGAAAGCACGACCTATCCCGGTACCACCGAGGAACTGGTGCT
>DATBTL010000039.1:0-5505 GCA_036559345.1 Chloroflexota bacterium
CTGACCATACCGGGAACCACCAGCACGGTCGAGTCGCTCCTCCCGGCGGCCCTGCAAGGGGGAGCGGTACGGCTCGCGCGCGACAATGGGTGGTATCCGGCTGACTTTCCGGCGGAATAGATCGCGGATTCCGTCGATGGCCGTCACACGAGCAATCCGGCGATCCGCCGAATCAAGCGGGCCTGGAGACCCGCGCCCCTTGGCATCATCCGCCACCGAGACTACCGTGATCCCGTACACTACCCATAGACCCGACGACCCATTCATCTCGGGAGGGGCCAACATGGTCATGCCGCGTCTACTCAGCGAACCCGATTGGTTGTTGCAAATCCCCAACGACTCCGAGGAGGCGCCCTGGATGGTCATGCCCGACTATCAAACGCGGGTGATTAACCTACTTCTTTCCATCCTGCGCCGCTACCGCGATGAAATGCGCTTGCGTTGGTACATAGGCTCCGAATTGATGGTCGTCTTGCCGCGCCCCGGCATGGCGAGCATCGAGGTCGCGCCCGACCTGTTCGTTGCCGAGGGTGACGATACCTGGCGGGAATCGTGGAACGTGGACGGCGAAGGGGAAGCGCCGCGATTCGTGTTGGAAGTGGTCACCAAGGCGAGTTGGGAACGCGATACGACGGAGAAAGTCAGCCTCTATGAGCGGATGGGCGTGGAGGAATACGCCATATTCGCGCCCGAACGGCTGCGGCGAACTCCCCGATTGTCCGGCTACCGCCGGGGTGCGCATGGCAAGTGGGAGCGGTGGCCGCTGGAGGCGGGGGCGCTGAAGAGCACCGCTCTGGGCGGTTTGACCCTTGAGGTGGAGGAAGGAAGGTACCTTCGCCTCCGTGACCCGGACGGCCACCGGCTGCTCTCGGATCTTGAAGCGGAACGGCTCGCGGTCCAGCGGGCGGAGGCGGAGGCTCAGCGGGCGGAGGCGGAGGCCCAGCGGGCGACCGAAGCCGAACAGCGCGTGGAGATCGAGGCGCTGGCCCGGCACGAGGCGGAGAGCCGGGTGGCCGCGCTCGAAGCCGAGATTGCCCGCTTGCGCGCTCAACAGCCAGAGCATTGACATCTTGCCCGCGTTGCTGGGGCGATCGATTCCAGGCGGCGGCAGTAAGTATGTAGGAGGAGAATGACGATGGATTTTATCGAGCGTTGGTTCCATGTCTCGCCCGACGGCGGCAATGGGTCGCTTGAAGTGCTCTACGTCGTGGCCGTATTGGCCGTGATCGCGATGATCCTCTTCCGTCACCATCTGGGCAACTTGGCGGCGCGGGTCGCGCCGAGCCTGGGCAAGCGCGACGGAGATGATGTCCCACGCTCGTAATCGCTTGGTTGGCGATAGGTCGCGGGACGAGGGCGCGTGAGGATGGGTGGAGCGCGGGGCCTCCGACCTCAGTCGGAGGCTTCCAGACTGCGCCCATTTTCAGATCGTAAATAGAATAGAGAGGAGCGGCCATGCCAGCGGAAAGCGGGACGGCAACGCGGGGCTCGGCGGCGAATGGCGTCTCACCGGTCCTGGACCAACTCGAATGGCGCTGCGTCGGCCCGCATCGAGGGGGACGGGTCGTGGCGGTGGCCGGCGATCCGATCAACTCCATGGTCTTCTACTTTGGCGCCTGTGCCGGGGGCGTCTGGAAAACCAGTGATGGCGGCACGTATTGGGAGAACGTCTCGGATGGCTTTTTCACCACGGCGGCCATCGGGGCCATCGCGGTCGCGCCTTCCGATCCCAACGTACTCTATGCCGGCACGGGTGAGGCGTGCATTCGGGGCAACGTTTCGCACGGCGATGGCGTCTATAAGTCCACCGATGGCGGCAAAACCTGGAGCAATGTCGGGCTGCGGGACAGCCGGCATATCGCGAAGATCCGCGTGCATCCCCACAATCCCGATCAGGTCTATGTCGCGGCGCTGGGGCACGCCTTTGGTCCCAACGAGGAGCGTGGGGTTTTCCGATCGGCCGATGGCGGCGCCACCTGGGAGAAGATACTCTATCGGAGCGAGAACGCGGGGGCGGCGGATCTCTCGCTGGACCCTCACAACCCGCGTATCCTCTACGCGACCATCTGGCAGACCCGGCGCTCGCCCTGGAGTCTGGAGAGCGGCGGCCCGGAGTGCGGCATCTTCCGTTCAACCGATGGCGGCACGACCTGGACCGAGATCACCCGCAACTCGGGCCTTCCCAAAGGGGTGCTGGGGAAGATAGGGGTTGCCGTCTCTCCGGCCCGCGCCGACCGCGTCTATGCGCTGATCGAGGCCGAGGACGGGGCGCTGTTCCGTTCCGACGATGGGGGCGAGAGCTGGACCCGCCTGTGCGAGGATCCCAAGCTGCGCCGCCGGGCCTGGTATTACAGCCATCTCTACGCCGATCCCCAAGACCCCGACACCTGCTGGGTGCTGAATCTCGCCTGCTGGAAGTCTATCGATGGCGGCAAGAGCTTCGAGGGGGTTCCCACGCCTCACGGAGACAACCACGACCTCTGGATCGACCCCGCCAATCCGCTTCGGATGATCGAGGGGAATGACGGGGGCGCCTGCGTCAGCTTCAACGGCGGCGCCTCGTGGTCCACTATCTACAATCAGCCGACCGCCCAGTTCTATCATGTCACCACGGATACCCGCGTGCCCTATCGGATCTACGGCTCGCAGCAGGATAACTCGGCCCTGAGCTTGCCGAGCCGATCCCTGGTCGGGGCCATTGGGGAAAGCGAGTGGTTTGTTCCCGGCGGCGGGGAAAGCGGCTATATCGCGGTCCGGCCCGACCAACCGGACATTGTCTACGCCGGAGCGATCGGCAGCGGCTTTGGCAACGGCCTGCTCTGGCGTCACGATCACGCCCATCAAACCGACCGGAACATCACCGTCTGGCCGGAGGTGACCGGGATGGGCGAGGGCGCCGACGCTCTCAAGTACCGCTTCCAGTGGACCTTCCCGGTGGAGATCTCACCCCACGACTCGAACGTACTCTACGTGGCCGGGAACCGCCTGTTCCGCTCCACCGACGAAGGGGCAAGCTGGGAGGTGATCAGTCCCGATCTGACCCGCGATGACCCGAGCAAGCAAAGATCCTCGGGCGGCCCAATCACCAAGGACAACACGGGAGCCGAGGTCTATAACACGATCTTTGCCTTCCAAGAATCGCCGCATCAGCGAGGGCTCTTCTGGGCAGGCAGCGATGATGGGCTGGTTCACCTATCGCGCGACGGTGGCCAGAGCTGGGAGAACATCACCCCACCTCAGTTGCCGGAGTGGGCGCTGGTGAGCATGATCGAACTCTCCCCACGCGACGCCGGCACGGCTTACCTGGCTGCTACCCGCTACAAGCTGGACGATTGCCGGCCTTATCTCTTCCGCACCCGCGATTATGGCGCGACCTGGGAGGCGATTACCGCCGGCATCCCTGAACATGATTTTACCCGCGCGATCAGGGTGGATCCGGTCGTCCCAGGGCTGCTGTACGCGGGGACGGAGACCGGGCTCTATGTCTCGTTCGACGATGGAGGGCAGTGGGCGCGGCTTGGGGGAACCCTGCCGGTGGCGCCGATCTACGATATGGTCCGCAAGGATGGTGACCTGGTGGTGGCCACGCATGGCCGCGCCTTCTGGATCCTTGAGGATGTGACGCTCCTGCGCCAACTGGCCGAGGGCGCCAGGGTCGCGGACCAACCTCAGCTTTTCGCTCCGGCGCCGACCGACGGCTACCGCGTCTTTGCCTTTGATACCGCGGCGCCCGGCATCAGCTACGGCTACACCGGCCCACTGGTCCACGGACGGCGTCTGAAGCAACTCCCGGATGGGCGTGGCGAGACCACCTTCCTGGATGCTGGGAAAAACCCGCCGGCCGGCGTGGCGGTGCGCTACTGGCTCCCCGCCAAGCCCGAGGGCGACGTGACCCTGACCTTCCTTGACGCGGAGGGGAATACGCTCCGAAGCTTCACCAGCAAGAAGGAGAAGCCCGCGCGTAAAACCGACGAGGACGACGCCGGGAAGCAGGACACGGCCCCGGCACTCGGCGGGGAGGGGCGCGAGGGCCCGCTCGCCGCTGGGGCCGAACCGGAGGAGGAGGAGAAGCCCGACGAGAAGCAGCCGCTCGTCGCGAAGGAGGCGGGGATGAACCGCTTCATTTGGGACATGCGCGGCGCCGAAGCACGGAAGGTCAAGGGCGACACCAGCATGGCGTTCTTCCTGAATGGCCCCACCGTGCTGCCCGGCCACTATCAGGTGCGTCTACAGGTGGGCGATCACTCGTGGACGCAGCCGATTGAGATCCTACCCGACCCGCGCGGTCATGAAACGCCAGACGGGGATCGGGCGCGGTACGACTTGCTGATGAACATCAACCAGAAGGTGAGCGACGCCCACGACGCGGTCAACCAGATCCGCGACATCAACGAGCAGTTGGCGGCCTGGAAGAAGCGCGTCAAGGAGCAGGAGCCCGTCGCGGGAATCGGGGAGGCCGCCGAGTCGTTACGGAAGATCCTGATTGCCATCGAACAGGAACTCTTCAAAACCGAGCCGCATACTGACCTGGACTACACGACGGTGCTGAAGCTGAGCGCCCGGATGGCCGCGCTGAAATTCGCGGTCGATTTCACGGACTACGCCCCGACCACCCAGGCAATGGCGGTCTACGAGGAACTGGCCGGCAAGATCGACGCGCAGGTGACGCGGTTGCGCGAGGTTCTGGGGACCGACCTGGCGCGGGTGAATCAGCGGATCCGGGACGCCGCGCTCCCGGCAATCGCGTCCAGCCTGGAGTCGCCTTCCCCGAGGTAGCGTTAGGTGAGGAAAAGTGGAGGAGCCGTTCCCCGCCCTGCAACACACCAGCATCGTGGAACTCCAATCCGAGATGGCGAGCGGGCGGCTGACCGCGACGGCCCTCGTCCAGCAATACCTGGCCCGGATCGAGGCGCTCGACCGCGACGGACCCCGGTTGAACGCGGTGCTGGAGGTCAATCCGGACGCCCTGGAGATCGCGGCGGCCCGCGATCGGGAGCGCAAGGAGGGCACGGTGCGGGGGCCCCTTCACGGGATCCCTATCCTCCTCAAGGACAATATTGACACCGCGGATCGGATGATGACCACGGCCGGCTCGCTCGCCCTGATGGGCGCGGCGCCGCTCCAGGATGCCGGGGTCGCCGCCCGCCTGCGAGCGTCCGGGGCCATTCTCCTGGGCAAGACCTCGCTCAGCGAGTGGGCCAACTTCCGCTCCAAGTTTTCCTCAAGCGGCTGGTGCGGACGGCTGGGGCAGGGGCGGAATCCCTACGCGCTGGATCGGACGCCCTCAGGATCCAGCTCTGGGTCAGGAATCGCCGCCGCGGCGGCTCTCTGCGCTGCGGCTCTGGCCACCGAAACCGATGGATCCATTGTTTCACCGGCCAACGCGAACGGGGTGGTAGGGATCAAACCGAGCGTCGGCCTGGTCAGCCGGGCCGGCGTGATCCCGATCTCCCACACTCAGGATACGGTGGGCGTGCATGCCCGAAGCGTGGCCGACGCGGCCGC
>DATBTL010000040.1:0-8390 GCA_036559345.1 Chloroflexota bacterium
GACGCGGGCCATACTACAGCGTGTCGAGGAGACGGTCGGCCGGCCCTTGTGCTTGCGTTTGACGGGAGACGACCCGCAGGCCGAGCCGTTCGAAGGCAAGCGCGAGCCCCTTGGCCATCGTCGTCCTGGTGATGATGCCGCCCAGATCCAGGCCCAGGTGTACGAGCGTCAGGGCAATATGCGGGGAAAGGCCGACCAGCATCACCTCCGCGCCGAGCAGCCGGGCCGCCGTGACGGTCTCGAGCAGGTGCTTGGCGACGGCGGTGTCCACGAGCGACACCCCAGTAATATCGAGAATAACGATTTCCGACCCGGTCTCGACGATGCGCTGGAGCAGGATTTCGTTCATCTGTTGGCTGCGCGCGGTGTCAAGGCTGCCGACGAGGGGCAGGGCGAGGACGCCGTCCCATACCTGGAGGACCGGCGTTTCCAGTTCGCTAATAGTCCGGCGCTGTTGCGTGATGAGCGATGTCTGTTGCTCCTGCATGGTCACTTCCGTCATCGGGAACCTCCTCTTCCTCATTCTTCCGCGTGTACAGGGGCAGGATCACCTTGAACGTGCTGCCCTGCCCCTCCGTACTGTCCAACTCCACCCGGCCTCCGAGAGCCTCGATCATCTGCTGGACAAGTGCTAGCCCCAAACCGAGCCCAGTCGCCTCCATGCGCCGCGCCTCGGGGCCTCGGTAGAATTTTTCGAAGATGCGCGCCCGCACTTCGTCTGTCATGCCGATTCCGTTGTCGCGCACCTCGACCCAGGCTTCCGTGGCGGTGCAGCCGGACGTCACCCGCACCCACCCGCCCGGAGCGGTATATCGAACAGAATTGGAGAGCAGATTACCGAAGACGCTCAGCAAGGCATCCGTGTTGGCATACACCGTCACCGGCTTGCCCTGATGTTCATAGCTCAGCGTGACGCCTTTGCTCGCCGCCGCTGGTTGCGCCCACTCACATGCCTGAACGATAGCGGCTCCCAGGTCGCGCGGCGCGAGATCGATACGTGGGGTGCGCCCGCGGCTGGCCTCCACCAGGTCAGCGCTGAGGCGGGACAGGCGCTCGATCGCCTCGCGCGCACCCCCCAGTAGCCTCGGGACTGGCTCAACCTCGCCACGTCCCAAGACACGGGAGGCCAGTTCGATGTTACCCTGGGCGGCGGTAATTGGGGTTCGCAGTTCGTGGGCAATCACGGCCAGAATCTCGTCCTTCTCTCGTTGCAGCCGCTCGGCTTCGGTCGAGCGTTCGCGCTCACGGACGGCGCGGGCATTAGCATCGTGCAGGCTATCGCTCAGCTTGAGTTCGAGATACTCCTTGTACTTGACGCCGTAGGCAATCATCACCTCAAGGAGGAACTGCTGGGCGTCGCCGTTCGCGCGGGCCTGTTCGCGATAGGGGAGGGAGCTAAGGAGGGAATCAAGCGCCTCAAAGTGGAGGGCGATGATATCCTCCGGTCCCAGTCCGTTTTCAATGCATACCTGACTCAGGCGAGAGGCTCGATAGAGCGCCTCCTCGCTATGGGTATGCAGATACGCGCCCAAAATCTCCCCGTAGTCCGCGGGGGACAGACCACTGATCATAATGGCCAATAAAGGGAGTGAAGGCAGTCACCCGCCCGCGGAAACGGCATGGTGGAATTACCTGACGCTACACGGAAAAGGGTAAAGTTATGACCACGCTTTCATTATAGTATGGTGGACATTTCTCTGTCTTGCCATCGCCACCCGTGCATCCTCAACCGCGCCCAGGGTTGGTGCTATACAGCCCCTCGGCCCATGGTACAAAGGGAAAAAGTCCGCTCGGCGGCGAACATGATTGATGGGACGGAAGTACGGCGCATGCGCCAGTGAGAATCGAGATTTAGGGCCAATCAGACTGTACCGGCTCCGTCGTGGCCGTTCACCGTTCCCGGCTTCAGCACCACCTTGATATAGCCGTCCCGGCGTTCGGCGAACTCAGCATAGGCATTCGGTGCCTCTTCCAGGCTCGCGCGGTGGGTAATGAGGAACGACGGATCGATCTCGCCCTGCTCGATTCGCCCGAGCAGCGGCTTCATGTAGCGATGTACATGCGTCTGCCCCATTTTGAAGGTCAGCCCCTTCGCGAAAGCAGCGCCCATGGGGATCTTGTCGAGCAGACCGCCATACACGCCCGGAATTGATACGGTGCCGCCCTTCCGGCAGGCCATGATCGCCTCGCGCAGCACATGCGGCCGGTCGGTGGCCAGGACGCGGGTCGCGGCGCGAGCCCGATCGTAGAGAGCGTCGATCGAGTGCCCATGCGCCTCCAGGCCAACCGCGTCGATGCAGGAATCGGGACCGCGCCCGGCCGTCAACTCACGGAGCCGCTCAAGCACATGCTCCTGGGAGAAGTCAATGGTCTCCGCCTTGCCTTCGGCGCGAGCCATCTCCAGCCGTTCCGCCACCTGGTCAATGGCGATCACCCGCCCGGCCCCGAGCAGATAGGCGCTCTTGATCGCGAACTGCCCCACCGGCCCGCAGCCCCAGATCGCCACCGTGTCCCCAGCCTGAATGCCGCAGTTCTCGGCCGCCTGATAGCCGGTGGGAAAGATGTCACCGAGGAAGAGGACTTGCTCGTCGTGCAGCCGGGAGTTTTCGATTTTCAGCGGCCCCACGTCCGCGTAGGGCACCCGCACGTACTCGGCCTGCCCGCCGGCGTAGCCTCCGAGGAGATGCGAGTAACCAAACAGCCCGGATGGCGTGGCCCCATAGGCAGTCTCGGCCAGCTTGGCGTTGGGGTTTGTGTTATCACACAGCGACCATAGTTCCTTTTCACAGAAGTAGCAGGCGCCGCAGGCGATGGTAAAGGGCACGACCACCCGATCGCCTGGCCGAAGCGTGTGGACCTCCGGCCCGACCTCCATGACCTCGCCCATGAATTCGTGACCCACGATATCCCCCCGCTCCATGGTGGGGATATAGGCATCGTAAAGATGAAGGTCCGAACCGCAAATCGCGGTGGTGGTTACCTTGATGATCGCGTCCCTTGGATTAAGGATTGCCGGGTCGGGCACCGTCTCGACCCTGATATCCTTCCTCCCATTCCAGCATACCGCTCGCATTATCTCTCCTCGTTTCACGGCCAGACGGCCGCCCTCCTCCACATCCGTATCTCGAATCGCCGGTGGTTCGCCGCGCGATCAGTGCGACCTCGCCCAGGCGTTGGCCAGGCGGCCGATCGGCCCGCGTTCGCCGGCGGGCTGGCCGCTGGTCATGGGCATTTCACCGCCTTCGATCAGCGCCTTAACCCGCCGCAGGTCACCCTCCATCCGGGCTTGCGGCGAGCGGCCGGTCAGCCGAGTGACCGCCGAGCCGAGCGGCCCGAATGGTTGGCGCCAGGAAATGGTCAGATCGAGGCGAGTCCCCCGCCCACTGGGAGGCTCGTTGAAGGAAACACTACCCTGGGCCGGTCGGGGCGTCAGGCTAAATCGTCCATTGGCCGCGCCGGGGGAAGCGCTATCTCCAGTGGCCGACAACGACTTAAGGTACTCCATCCCAGGCGGCAGGGAGTCCAATCGTCGCCACTCCTCTTTGACCTGATCGGGTGGCTTATTGATCGTCACGACGCGATGGACGACAGTCTGATCATTCGTGAATGCCTTCCCGGTCTTGACCTTTCTCAGTACGATGCTACTGCCAAGGACGGCAAGGGCCGCGGTGCGGATCGTCCGATACCTGGTGCCGTACTGAGCGAGGCTGGCTCCGGCCAGAAGCGCGAGCGCGCCCGACACGCGGCTCGCCACCGGCGCTGCTTCCGTAGGGCTTTGGCTACCGGATCGCCCCGTCCGGCGGCCATCATAGAGGCTGGACTTGCTGACCATCGATCACGCTCCTTGGTAACTCGTTATTGTGTATGGCCGCTTGCCGCGAGAGGATGGTCGCCCGGCGCAACGCGGGGCGATCGAGTCCGCTTTCCAACTCGTGACTTAGAGTGGCGATCATGCCGTCGCCCTCTACCGCCTTTGGCAGGCAACGGTTGACCAGCCCGAGGACGGCGGCGCTCAGATTGGGGAACAATGCGTGCCCGCGCACCGCTACTTTCGCGGGCGCGCCGACAATCGCTTCCGCCTGACCCCGGCGCACGGCCCGGACCATCCGCCTGGCCGCTCGGTCAGCGCTCATGGAAAGACCGGGCACGCTGGCCAGGACGGAAAACCAGGCGAACTCACGCCGTTTGTCGCCCTTCACCAACACGTTGTAGATGGAACCGGTCCGCATCAGGCCGGGGACAATCGTGGTCACCGTCACGTTCTTGCCCGCGAGTTCGGCGCGCAATCCCTCGGAGAATCCGGTGGCGGCGAACTTGGCGGCGCTGTAGGGGAGCAGGTGCGGTACGCTGATCTTGCCGCCAATCGAGGTCACATTGGCGATCCTCCCGTATCCCTGGGCGAGCATCCCCGGCAGTACGGCCATGGTCACGTCGTACATGCCCCAGAACATGATGTCCATGGCGGACTGGAAATCGGCCCGAGTCGCGTTGCCAAGTGGGGTCACCTGGATGACGCCCGCGTTGTTGACCAGGATGTCGATCCGGCCAAAGCGCCGCGTCACTCGGTCGACCATTTCGGGGATCCGTGATCGGTCGCTCACGTCACAGGTCACCGTCATCACCTCGGTCACCGCCGGCATGGGGCCGTGCCCGTTCATGCGCGCGCCGTCCTGGCCGCTCCGCCCGCGGGGCTCGGATAGAAGGGCGGCGGCCCGCGTCAGTTCCGCCTCGTCACGGGCACAGATCGCCAGTTTGCACCCCGCGTTCGCCAACTCGCGCGCCAACACGAGACCGAGGCCCCGGCTGCCTCCAGTAATCAAGGCTACCTGGCCTCGAAGGTCGGCCTGGCGCGGCGTCAACATGCTTCTTTTCCTGCTTTTCCCGTTGTCCTTATCTTCCATGATCGCTCCCCGGCCAGCCAGAATCGCGGTCGACCATGGTTAGTTTCCTCCACCGCCGTTTCCGGGAGAACCGCCAAACGGAGGATGTGACCGAGTAAACTAGGCTCAACCGGGATCTCTTGCCGCGGCGCCGCGGCCACCAGCCCGCGTCCCTGAGAGGCGCCGCCAGTGTCCTGTCGGTGGCCCTGAAGACCGCCGCTTCGACGGCGCACCCTCAAACCACCCATGTGAGGGTCCCTGATACACTCGGGCTCATGTGACATGAAGCGAATGGAAGACGGAAATGCCTCTTAGCCCCGCGCTGGAGCGGTTCATTACGGAGATGCCCAAAGTAGAACTGCATGTGCATCTGGAGGGCGCCATCGCGCCGGAAACCTTGCTGCGTCTGGCCGGCCAGCATGGGGTGGCCTTGCCCGCCACCTCGGTGGCGGAGCTGAGGGACTGGTATACCTTCCGCGGATTCCCCCACTTTGTCGAGATCTATCTCCTTATCTCATCGTGCATCCGGACCGCCGACGACATAGAAATGATCGCGCGTGAGTTCATGGCGGGGCAGGCGGCCCAGAACGTGCTGTATAGCGAGGTCACCTACACCGCCTTCACCCATTTCGCGCGGAAAGGCATCTCCTTCGCCGACCAACTGGCGGCGCTCGGCCGCGCTCGGCGGTGGGCGGCGGAAGAATTGGGGGTCGGCATGAGCCTGATCATCGACATTCCGCGGGTCGTGAGTGCCGAGGAGGGCGACCTCATCGCGGACTGGGCGATCAGCGGCATGGGCGATGGGGTGGTGGCGCTGGGAATCGGAGGGACCGAGGAAGGGAATCCGCCCGAGCGCTACGCCACTGCCTTCGAGCGGGCGCGGGCGGCGGGGCTAGCTTGCGTGCCGCACGCGGGCGAGACCGTGGGGGCGGAAAGTATCTGGAGCGCCCTCCGCGTCTGCCATCCGGTCCGGATCGAGCATGGGGTCACCTGCCTGGAGGATCCCGCCCTGGTGCGCGAGCTACGCGAGCGCCAGATTTCCCTGGACGTCTGTCCCACCAGTAACGTGTGTCTGGGAGTCGTTCCCTCCATGGCGGCTCATCCGCTCCCCCTCCTCCTGGCGGAGGGGCTGTACGTGACGATCGGCTCCGACGACCCGCCCATGTTCAACACCACGATCACCGGTGAATACCTCGCGCTCGCCAGCGAATTGGATTTCGGAGAGGAGTCAATCCAGCAGTTGGTGTTGAACGCCGCGCGGGCAGCCCTGCTGCCGGCGGCCGAGCGCGCGTCCCTGGTCAGGCGGTGCGTGGAGGGCTTGGCGGAAACGTCCGCGCCCATGCTCTTGGAGCCGCCGGGGGTTTGAAGGAGGGGAGGATCGGGATCGGTACTACTATCCCCAGCGCTCTTTTGGGGAGGCTCTGCTGTCATTTTCCACGGTGGCTGGCCGGAACGGCTAGTTCTCGGCCCTGGCCATGTCGGCCAAGCGGTCAAAATCATGGTCAAAGCTGTAAACGCCATCCAACCGCCGATGCTTTATGTAGGCCGCCGCGAGGGCATCCGCGAAATCTAGGAAACCGTGAGCCGCGAATAGGTTCAAGGCATCCAGACACACCTGTTTGTTCGTCATCTTGAGACCATTCATGAGAAGCAACGGTCGTAGCCGATCGCTGATTTCGAGGTGCGTCAGCCCATACAGGGCCTTCGACGCCAGGACGTAGGTCACCTCGTGGATATGAACATCAGTGGTGAATGCGTCTTCCTGACCGCTTGCTACTCTATGGATTATCCCGGCGGCACGGGCTTGAGCATCGGCATCGTCCGCCGTGAGGTAACGGAGCACGATGTTGCTGTCAAGAAATCTCATGAGTCCGCGGAAGTCGCCGATTCCTCGCATACATGGCGCGCGTGCTCCTCGCCCGCCTGATCGAAGATCTGCTGTAACGACTTGGGTGTGGGAAGGGCCGGCACGGAGCCACGCACGCTCTCGATCGTGAACTTCGACGGCACGATGCGAATGTCGTTCCCATCAATCTCGAACGTGACTTTCTCTCGTGGCTTTACCCCCAGCATGCGTCTTATCGCGGCCGGAAGAGTCACCTGACCTCGCTTGGTAAGGGTAGTATTGAATTGCCGCATCCGAGCCTCCTCACTGTATTGAATGCTCTCAATGATCATCGCTCTATCAATGATTCCTGTCAAATGACCGCGGGAGAGATTATTGGGCGCTGGATTGCCATGCTATAATCTGGCTCAGGGGAATATGCTCGGTTGGCTCCAGAGAAGGAAGGCATACTCGTGACTGGAAGTCGCCTAACAGGCCATGCCGCGCCGCGACAGGCTCAACGCCAGCTGCTTGCCAACCATTCCGCGTGCGGCATGCCGCTTCGTAGCACCGCCCGCACTATCAGATCCACATTGATGGGCACCCGCCGCAGTTCGATGCTCAGGCAGCCCGCGTGTCGCTCGACGATGCCATACTCGGCCCAGGGTGGATGCCGTATTCCGTCCTCCGTCGCCTCATAGGGTAGGCCGACGCTTCCCGGATTGAGGAACAGTGCCTGCTTATAGCGCCGGCTGAAGGGGGCATGCGTATGGCCGCCAGCCAGCACCGTTGCGTTGTACCCATCCAACATCCGCGCGAACGCCGGGTCCGGAGTCGTGGCCACGATGCTATCAGTGTTGCTGTGCGGCGAACCGTGGAAGCAGAGCAGCGTCGCGCCATCGCCCAGGGGAAGGGTGAGCGTGGATTGGAACGTGCGGAGATAGATCAGATCCTCCGGGGTGAGTTGCGCGACGCCCCACTCCTCAATCTCAAAATAGCGACGGCCTTCCTCATCGACGGGCGACAGCCGGAGCGGACGGACGGATACGGCGTCCAACGCGGTGAGGTTGCCATGGATATCCGCGATGACCGCGACTCGCATCATCTTCCCCTGTCCTTCAGGCCGGCAAAAGCCGGTACTCATCGGAACACGACCACTTGCCGACCAGTATGGCATACTTCGATAGAGAGGGCCGCAATGGATTTTGTAAACCTTGATGATCTCGATTCGCTCACCGATATCTGCTTTGCCTTCGTGACCGATCCGAGCCCCCGGCGTGGGCAGCGGCTGCCCATTGTGGAGTTGCAGGACGTGGCGCCACAGGTGGTCGATGTGCTGGAGTCAATGGTTCTTGATGGGGTCGAGGATCGGCCTGAAGTGGCCCAGTACGTGCGGTACGTCTTCGGCTCTTGAAGTAGGAGGCCACCCGGGGCCTCCGGCCGCGGCCCATAGGTGTGGGTAGGCTCTTTTACAGGCAGGGAAGCGGCCTGAAGGCCACGGCTAGGTGGGCATCACCCAGAGGGTACCCGGCTCCTCGGCATAAATGCCGGGGCTTCAATCTGGTACAACCCGGTCGGCCATAAAACCTGCTCCCTCTCATGGCCTCAGCCGAAGGACTTCCCGTATCAAGCGCGGAATCCGTTCCCCGCCGCACTCAGCATCAGCCAGGCAGGGTCTCACCGCC
>DATBTL010000041.1:0-17340 GCA_036559345.1 Chloroflexota bacterium
CCAAGGCCAATACCCACGATGAAGGCGAACGCACTCACGGTCGAGAATGAACTGCTCTCTCCCAGCGTCAAGAGCAGGGTGCTGCCAAGCATACAGCAGGCCATACCGACCAGGGCAACGGTGCGATAGCCGAAACGCAACGCCAGTTTGCCCGAGAAGCTACCCGCAAGGGGCCAGCCGATAGACATTGGCGCCAGGGCCAGCCCCGCGTGAATCGCGTCCTGCCCCAGGACTCCCTGCACGAACAAGGGTACCTGGAAGCTGATGCCAATCCGCAGCATCCCAATACAGAAACCAGTCACGGTCGCCACCGCCACGACCTTGAGTCTGAACAACGCCAGCGGCAAGACTGGTTCGGCGGCGATACGCTCTTGACGCACCAGCAATACCGTACCGCCAACCGTCAACGCGGCAAGCGCTCCCGTTTGTAGGGAAAGCCAGGGCCACACGATCTCTCCATTTAGCACCAGCAAGAGCAACGCGGTGAGGGTCATCGTCAGCAAGCAAGCACCGCGGTAATCCAGCGTGTGCGCGCGATGGACGCCGCGTTCGACGAAGAATGCCTGCAACAGCAGGAACGCAACAAAGACGATCGGCACATTGATATAGAAGATCCACCGCCAACTCAGATGATCGGAGAGCAGGCCACCACTGAGAGGTCCGAGTAACGCGGCAAGACCCCACACGCTGCTAAAAAAACCCTGCACCCGCGCGCGCTGTTTTGGCTCGAACATATCGCCCACGATTGTGGTGGTAATCGGCTGCACCGCGCCGGCGCCGAGCCCCTGAATGGCGCGAGTGACCACCAGGAAGAGCATGCTCGGCGCCGCGCCGGAAAGCACGGAGCCGCCCAGGAAGATGGCCATTCCACTATAAAGGACAGGTCGTCGTCCATAGAGATCCGCGAGTTTGCCCCAGATCGGGGTACTCACCGCGGTAGTCAGCAAGTAGATTGAGGGAACCCAGGCGTAGAGTGAAAAATCACCCAGGCTGCCGGTAATGCTAGGGAGCGCCGTATTGACGATGGTTGTGTCCAGCGCCGTGAGAAACAGCGTCATCATCAAGCTAATGATCACGGGGAGAGTCCGGTGATCGATCGTGCGTGAAGGTTCATTCCGCCGCGGCGACGCCGCTGAACTCATTGCTCCCTCCCTGCATGACTCGCGGCAGATATGTCAACCAGTCGACCGCACGGCCGATCGATAGGCGTAGTGCTATGGGTTCCGGACATCGGTGAGCGCGGTCGCGACCCCGCGCACGGTCATCAGGCGTGGCACGAATGGCTCCTGTACGGCCCGGTTAGGTTGGTTCGCCTGCGCGCGCCAGGCTTCGATCAATCCATGATCAGGTGAGAGATGGCAAACCGGATCGGCAGACGCGGCGTCTCCCGTGAGCAGAAAAGCCTGGCAGCGGCAGCCCCCGAAATCGATCTCACGCCGTGGGCAGGTCTTGCACGGCAACCGCATCCAGTCCTCGCCGCGATAGGCGCGGAAGGCCGGCGAGTCACGCCAGATCCACTCGAGAGCGTGGTCCCGTACGTTGGCGAAGGTCAAGGTGCGAATTGCCGCGGCGGCAGGGCAGGGGAGCACCGCGCCGGTAGGGGTCACGGTCAGATGGGTGCTGCCCCAGCCATTCATACAGGGCTTGGGGTAGTCCTCATAATAGTCAGGGATCACATGGAGAATTTGCATGGCGTTGCCAAGCCGGGCGCGCGCCTCCAGTACGGCTTCGTTGGCTCGCCGCAGTTGTTCGGCACTGGGCAGCAACGCCGCTCTATTTTTCAAGGCCCACCCGTAATACTGCGTATGCGCCAACTCGAGGCGCTCGGCTCCCAGTGCGTGCGCGAACTCGATGATCCGCGAAACGTGATCGATGTTCAAGCGCTGAATGACCACATTGATCGTGAGGGGCCAACCAAGCTCCTTGGTGAGGGCCGCCGCTTCCAGCTTGCGGACATGGGCATGCGTCCCCGCGATGTGATTGGCTATCTCCGGGTCCTCGGCCTGAAAGCTGATCTGAACACTGTCGAGCCCCGCCTCCCGCAGGGCAAGCGCTCGCTTGCGGTTCAGGAGAGTGGCGCTCGTAATCAGATTGCTGTAGAGGCCCTCGCGCCGCGCGGCGTCTACAAGCTCCGCGAGGTCCGCGCGCAACAGCGGCTCACCGCCGGAGAAATGGATATGGAGGACGCCCAGTGCCGCCGCCTCTTTGATGACCCGGAGCCAGTGATCCGACTCGAGTTCCTGCTTATGCGCGGCCAATTCGAGCGGATTGGAGCAGTAGGGACACTGGAGCGGGCAGCGATAGGTTAACTCGGCCAGCAGCGCGACCGGGATGGGATAGGAAGTTCCTTCATGTAGCATAGCCCTCTACCAATCCCTTGGCCGCAAGACGATCAAGTAAGGTAAGTACATCGGCCATTACATCGATACCATTGGCGTGCTCGGACAGACGAGAGACAATCGTCTGAACGCTCTGAGTGCCGTCGCACAACTTGAGGATCGCCGCCGCGGTCTGATTCAACATCAGCACGCCTTCGGGGAAGAGCAGCACATCCGCCTCACGCGCGGGGTCGTAGCGTAGTCGTGTGCGTGCCGCCAGGCAGGGTATGTCCGCGGCGGAAAAAGCAGGCATTACTGACCCTCCGGTAGCCGATCATCCAGCTCTCGGCAGGCATGCTCGATCGCGTCAAGCTGTGCCCACAACACATCGCATTTGAAATCCAGCGCCGCGACTGCTTGCTCCTGCAGATCGCGCGTCGTGCACCGCGCGCACACCAATCCCAGTGCATGGTCCGAATCGTGAGCCGCCTGCGTGAGCCGCGAGCGGAAATAGCGAAGACCCTCTGGCTCGACCCATGGATAGAATTGCTCAAAGGCGGCAATGCGCTTGCTCATCAGACTCGGCGCGAACAACTCGGTCAGCGACGACGCCACCGCGATGAGCCAGGGCTGGGTGCGCGCGAAGGTCACGTAGGCGTCGACCGCGAAGCGTACGCCAGGCAACACCGAGGCGCCGTCCAGCGCCCGTTCCCGCGATACGCCTACGGCCTCCACCAGACGGAGCCAGGTCTCGATCCCACCCTCACCAGGTTGCTCTCCATCATGGTCCACAATCCGGGATCGCCAGCGGCGTCGTACGTCGGTATCGGGGCAATTGGAGAGAATCGCGGCATCTTTCAGGGGGATACTGCGCTGATAATAGAACCGATTGACCGCCCACAACTGCAGTTGTGGGCGGGTTAGGGTGCCGGCATTCATCCGTAAATGAAAGGGGTGCTTATCGTGATAGCGCTTGTTGCCCACGGCACGGAACCGATCCAGGAATTGATCCTGACTCCATGCCGGGCGCGGCGCGCGGTTCGTCTCTGCTGTAATCATCTAAAGCTTCAACTCCATGCCGTCCTCGGCTATTTGCCAGCCCGCTGCCTCAACCAGTGCCCGTTCCGGGCTGTCCTCGATCAAAATGGGATTGGTGTTATTGAGATGGGTTAGGAGGCGCCGGTTGCGCAGCGAACCAAGTTGCTCGAGTGTGCCGTTCGGTCCCGCCAGGGGCAGGTGCTTCATCGAGCGACCGGTTCTTCCCGATACCCCGATTGCACTGATCTCCTCGTCGTGCCAGAGCGTACCGTCAAAAAACACACAGTCCACGGACTGTAGGAGGGCAATAAGCCCGGGCGTAATCTCCCCACAGGAGGGCACATAGGCCAGACGTGCGCCGTTTGTCTGGTCGGTGAGGAGCAGCCCCACGGTATCCTCGGGCATGCCTTCGTCACGGTGGCCCGCATAGGGTGGTGGACCGCCCGCCACGGGAAACGCACGGCAGCGCAGGCTGGTAGGCGCGGAATCCGCGCCCCGCAGTTCAATATCGTGGCCGAGCTCGATCCCTTGCCAGTTCACGCCGCAATACGCCGCCAGCGTCGGCAACAGACGTAGCTCTTCCTTCAGCGCGCGGTGGACCCGCGCGGTGCCATAGACGCGGAGCGGAGCATCCTCCCGCAATTGGAACAGGCCCAGCACCTCGTCGAGATCCGCGCCATTAAGGACGACGGCACTGATCCCGGTACCGCGAATGGCCTGTTGAGGTAACAATGGGTTGAATCGGTTGATCTGCTGCTGAACATCCGGTCCCGCGTTACAGAGGACCCAGCGGTCGCCGTCGGCGCTCACGCCCAGTGAGGCATGTAGCCGTGGGCGCACCAACTTCGGCTGGGTTCGTGCCAGTGTGCATACACGGCAGCGGCAGTTCCACTGTGGTACGCCGCCGCCCGCCGCCGAACCAAGCACACGAATATACATGCATTCCCAGCCCTGTGTAAAGAACATATCCGCCATGCCGAGTACTCAAACTGATACTCACATGGCGGATATGTGGACGTTGTACCCTATCTAGGGCAGTTGCCGTGCCGGCACGACCATTGAGTCTCTCGTGGCGCCGATACCGGCACTCGTCAGATACTCAACGGTCGTGCCGCCTATGCAAACCTACTTGGAGTAGACGTACGCCGTGACTTCGGCACTCGCGGTGATCTCGACGTAGTCAGGTGTTGTCCAGGTCATTGTGGATCCTCCTCGGAGCACTACAATATTGGTGAAACCATTACCACACGTAACGTGATTCATCAATATTATCTTTACTCTAAACTATTTCCGCCCGCGTGTAACCGGTTCGGGAGGCGCCTTGGGCACATTGCAACGAAATCGTAACCTTCCGCAAGGTGCTACTATTGCATGAGGGGAGTACTCAGCGTGATCACAGTACGCATGGCCCTATTGCCTGCCGGCGTGTGAGAAAGCAATGGCCAACATGCAAGCATCGGAGCACCCCAGGATGGCGGCAGCCTGGGTACAGGCTCGCTTCCAGGGTCGTTTGCAGCGAATTGGACCACGTTTGCTCGCCGGTTTTCTCCTGCTGATCGTGCCCACCCTGGCGCTTGGGGTTTTTGTCGTGCAGCGCTTTGACCTGCTAGCCAACGCGACAACCGATCTCTCAACGCGAGACCTTCCGGCAATCGTGACGACGGATCATCTTCGAAACCTGTTATTCCAGCAGAGGGATCTGGAACAACTCGCCTGGGCCAATCAACGCCTGCAAGCGCCGCTCAGTGAAGAGATCGACGCGGATACGACCGCGTTGGCCGCGCTCGAGCCGCCGGCGAGATCCCGTGTGTCGCCAAGTGGTTCAGCACTCGTCAAAATCCTGGTCGCCGGAGTTTCACGCGGTGACACCCTGCGTGCGCGCGTTGCCACCTTCGTTGCCCACAACCACATCGCGCCGGCCCAGACGCTGGTGTTCACGCGGTTGATACCCTCGATCACCAGTGAGCTGAGCACCGCGGGTAAGCTAAAAGCGCTCGAAGAGGCGAAGGCGGCAGCCACTGCCGGGCAGGTACAACAGGAGACGCGCACCGCGACCGAGATTGTGCTGCTCGTAACCTTACTGTCCGTGCCCCTTTCTACTGTCCTGGCACTCGTCTTGACCCGCTCCTTGCTTCGACCACTCTCTGCCCTCCTGCAGGCGACGAAAGTGCTGGCTTCCGGGGATCTGCGGGAGAGCCCGCGGCTGCGATCAAGAGACGAAATAGGGCAACTCGCGGACGCGTTTGATACCATGCGCGTAAATCTGCGTGGGACTATAGCGGCACTGGCACTTGAGCGACAGCAAACCCAGGCGATCATTGATGCCTGTGCTGACGGTATGGTTCTGGTCGATCATGAGCACCGTATCCTTCAGGTCAATCCCGCGGCCGAACACTTGACGGGGCGCCTCGGCCCCAGGGTTGAGGGACGTCCATGGTGGGAACTTTGCGGGCTTTTCGAGGAGCCGGTCTGGGTAGCGACGCTCCTTGACGATGCCGAAAGGATGGCGGAGTCCCGGACGACGACCTGTTTGCATTATCCGGGAAGCCCGGCTGATCAGGCCGCCTGCTCGTTCTGTCGTCTCTCGGTACGCACGTTGGGGTCGCGGGAGCGCGCCTCTCGCGAGCTGGTGGTGCGGTTACCCACGGGAGAGGAGCGCTGGTTGTCAGTGAGTTGCGCCTCGATTCCCCGTGATCTTGCGGCGGTGGGTAGCCGCATGATAGTGAGTCTGCACGATGTCTCGCAGCTCAAGGCCGTGGACCAATTGAAGTCCGACTTCGTGGCGATGGTGTCGCATGAGTTGCGTGCTCCGGTCACGACGGTCGTCGGCGCCGTTGAGCTGCTTCATGTCCTGGAGCCCGAGATGCATGCCGGGCCACAACGAGAGGTACTGGACATTCTCACCCAGCAGACTCTGCGCTTGAGAATGGTCGTTGATGAGGTGCTGCAAGTTACGCGTCTAGAAGCAGGTCGGCTTCCGGTCAAGTTGCAGTCGTTGACCCTGGTAACCTTCATCCGCACCCTGATCGACCGTATACGTCTTGAATGGCTCAACGACGCACCGCCGGAGATCAGCGTGAGGGGCGCGGATGTAGCGGTCTGGGGCGATCCCGATATGCTGGAAATCGTTTTTCGCAACCTACTGGACAACGCGCGAAAATATGCGCCGCCCGGCAGCCCCATAGAGATTGAGATACGACAGGCGCGGGGAGCGGACCACGTGCAGATCCGGCTCAGCGACCGAGGCCCGGGGATTTCGCCTGATCAGCTTGAGCACCTTTTTGAACGGTTTACTCGCGGATCCGCTACCGCCGCTTCCTGGACGCGCGGCTATGGTCTAGGGCTCTATATCGTACGTGAATTGCTGCGCGCGCACAACGGTCAAATCACGGCGGAGAATCGGCCTGACGGCACGTGCTTTATCTTCACTCTTTGTGTGGTCGTTGCATCCGGCTTGTCCGCGGAAGAGGCGAAGGCGGCTGTATGAGTGCCACGGTGCTGATGATTGACGATGACAGGGCGCTGCTTCGATTAACCGAACTCAGTCTGACCAAAGCGGGCTACCAGTTCATCCATGCCGAGCATGGCATTGATGGCGTACAGGCACTGGAACGTGCGCAACCGGCTTTGGTACTGCTGGATATCAGCATGCCGCGGCTCAACGGGTGGGAAACCTGCCGGCTGATTCGCGAGATCTCCACGGTGCCGATCATTATCGTGACTGGACGTGACGACGAAGCGGACAAAGCGCGAGGGCTCGACCTTGGCGCGGACGACTACCTCACGAAACCTTTTGGCTTTGTCGAATTGCACGCGCGCGTCCGCGCGGCTCTTCGCCGCGCGGCGTTGCCGGCAGTGACCCGGCGAAAGGTCCACGCGGTGTATACCGTGGGCTCACTTGTTGTGAACGTGGCGGCCCACACGGTGGTGCGGCACGATGTACCGGTGCTGCTCACGCCGACCGAGTTTCGCTTGCTGACCCAATTGCTCGAGAACGCGGACTTGGTGCTCACCCACCGCCAACTGCTGACCGCGGTATGGGGTTTCGCCTACGGTGACGCCACCGATGTATTGAAACCAACGATCAGCCGGCTACGTCAGAAGATAGAGGATGACCCGGCACAACCGCGGATTATTCAAACGGTACACGGCGTCGGCTATCGGCTAATGCTGCCCATTGCGGCTAGCGACGAGTGCGGCCACTGACGGCCGCGCTTGGCACCCGTCCGTGACCTTGTGCGTCCCTATCCTTAGGTCTTCGAGCGGCGCGACGGGCTTGACCTGGGGACGAAGGCCGCGGCCCCGCCATTGTTCTTCGGATCGGTCGGGAGCAGCAGCGGCGGTCGGGGCGCCTGGTTGAAGTCGAAGTCCTTGGCCAGATCGCCCAGCCGCGGCGCGTTCTCCCGCACGTCGAGGCGCGGATCCGGCCGCCCGTCGGTCTTGGGATCCAGGCGTTGGCCGCCCAGGAAGTCGTCTTCGATGAACGCGAGGTAGGCGTCAAAGGAGAGCGTTTGGTGGTCGATGTAGCCGCGCTTCGCGTAGGGGCTGATCACCAGGGCGGGCACGCGCAGGCCGTAGCCGTTGGCATCGACCGTGGGAGGAGCGACGTGATCGTAGAAGCCGCCCCAGTCGTCCCAGGCGAGGAAGATGGCGGTGCTGGACCAGTCGGGGCTCCGCATGAGCGCGTTGATCACCCCGGTGACGTAGCGCTGGCCGGCGCTGATGCTCGCGGGCGGGTGCTCGCTGTCCGCGTAACTCGGCGCGACCCACGAGACGGACGGCAGCGTGCCGCGGGCGGCGGCGCCGTACAGGCTGTCGAGCCCCAGGATGTTGCCGACCTGCCCGGCCTGCCGCACCGTGGTGAAGAGGGGGAGCGGGTTCCAGATCTCGGGCGTCTGGGCGCTCGCGCCCCCCACGAGGCAGTGCGCCGAGCAGATCGGCTGCGATCCCGTCGCGACGTAGTAGGCCCAACTCACGCCCGCGCGGTGCAGGAGGTAGGTGAGATCGGTCCAGGGGTAGTTGACGTCGGATTTCAGCATGGCCGCGCCCAGGGCGAAGGTGAACGGGTTGCGCTGATCCTCGTTGCGGCAGCTCGACGGGTCGTCTTTCCTCGCGCAGGCCGCGGCCCAGCCGGAGACCATGTACAGGTGCGCCGGTAGGCTGGAGGACGCGTCCGGCTGGAACATGTGGTCCTGCAGCACGAAGTTCCTCGCGTAGGTCCAGTAGTTGGGGATCTGGCGCGCGTCGTGGTAGCCCATCACGTCGGGCGGATTGTCCACCCGCTTGTAGTGGTTGCATGCGGGGTTGAACATCACCCGGCAGGCGTGCTCGGTGGGGTCGCCGAAGCGGACGCGGTCGACGAAGCCATCCATCTTGCCGCCGTTGATGTCGAGACGAGCGTCCACCTGGAGGTGGGGCCCGCCGAAGTTAATATCGTGCGGGTCGTAGAAGGGACGGACGCAGCCGCCGTAGCGATGGTCGGGTACGCAGACCGCCGGCACGCCGTCCTTCATCGGGATGCCGTCGGCGCCAGGGTAGGTGCCGAAGTAGCTGTCGAAGGAGCGGTTCTCCTGCATGATGATCACGACATGCTTGATCTTGTGGATGCCGCTCGGTTCAGTTGCCTGCCGGGTGAGGCCCGCGTGTACGCCCAGCGAGGCGCCGCTCAGGCTCGCGAGCGCCAGAGCCGCGATCAGCGCCCGTCCGGCCCGACTGGGCAGTTCATGCCTCCGCCAGATCATCCCTTACCCTCTCCATCCAGCGACTCCATCTACATATCATGCCGCCGCGGCTCTCAGCGGGTTGCCCTGGCTCATACGTACACCCCGGCCCCGTCGTATACGAAAGCCAGAGTATCAGGCTGCCTGGCGCTCATAGTCGTGGATGATGCCGCCAAGGATGTCCCGGCGCTGGATCTCGCCATCGGGTGGCCTGGCGACCAGCGGCTTCCGATCTCCATAGAGCGTACCAGGCGCAAAGGTACTCCCGCGGGACGGCACATGGTTGCTGGGCGCGCCTGAACTCTGTGATCGTGGATGAAGCCTGAGGGAAGGGAGAGGAGAGGAGAAGTTACCCCATCCGCCGCATACGCCGGTTCCCAATGAGGTCGACGTCGTGGGCACCGGAGAAATCGTCAAGTGGAAGGACGTGCGGATGGACGAGACCGGCGGAGCAACGCCACCTCGCCAGGACATGCCATGCTGGTCGGCATCTCCTGGCGAGGTGATGGTGAACCCGGGGGCGGCGTGCGCGCTCGCGCCTACCTATCTAGCCTCTCGCGCCGCATCCGCGGGTTCCACCATGGCTTCACTTTCGCTCAGGATGTGATTTGGGTGCCGATGTCGACGATATCGGTGCGTGTGTAGCCGTTCGCATCACCGTCGAACTGGGCGGTCATCTTCTGGCAAGCGCCATACTGGGGGTCGTTCGTACCATTACATCCTGAAAGCGAGCTATCAGTCGCGACCAGCAGGTAGTGATGACCAGATAGCGGGCTGAACGTGAGCGGCACGCTGCCGGAGTCAGGGCAACCGGCTGACCCGTACTGCTGGTCGACCCTGCCCTGGTCGACGAACCCACCACCGACCGTCTGATCGGCGATCCACACCTCAACCGCGTGCTGTTCGACCGAACAGTTCAACACTCGCTCGGTCTTCACACCGTGCGGCGGGGTTGGGGTCGGCGATGGCGATGATCCGCCGCCCACTCTGTACCACTCGAGGCCGATGCCCCAGGTCTGGTGGCCTTGAACGAGGTACGCCTGGGCGGAGCTGTTCCACAGCGCGAACGTCCCGCCGTCCTCCAGGTTGGAGCCGGCCCACGCACTTTCGCTGGAGTCACCCCGCAGACCGATAGGGTACCACTCGTACACCGGGGTAGAGGACAGTTGCAGATCCACACCGAAGGTCTGATTGCCATATTTCAGCCAGCCGCCGCCCCAAACCTTTAGCGCCACGGCCTGACCCTTCATCAGCCGCGGCCCGCCCTGCGCCTCTACCCGCCACAGCGAGTTGTCCCCCCAGGTCAGGTTCACACCCCAGGTCCGGTCGCCGTACAGCAGGTTTTGCTCGATCATGGTGTTCACCAGATTACCGGTACCGTCGTTGGTGTTGCTCAAGCCGCTCCACTGCGGCGCATAGCTGCCCACGGCCTGCGGAAACCGGCTGGGGTCCGGGCGTACCGTACACTCCTCGCTGGTATAGCCGGTAGCCGCGTCGTTGTACGCGGCGATCATGTAGCACTGGCCGCTCACATCGGTACCGGTATCCACCCAGGTATAGTCGAAACCGTTGCCATAGCCGCTGCCGGCCATATCCCGGGTCGCGACCTGGTAGACCATCTGCCAGTTACCCGACAGATTACGCTTGAACACCTTGAATCCCAGCTCATTGTTGGAGCGGTCATACCATTTCACGGTCACCGCCGAGGCGGACGCCTGCAGGGCGTACGTACCCGGAGCGTCGACGGACGGGAGCCGTATGCCGCCTATCGGTATGGGAGTGATGATTGGCCTCACGAAGGCCGGGGAATGCGCCGAGGCGGGACGGGGCGAAGTGCCGGGGCCCGCGGGCGGCATCCGATACGCATGGAGCGCCGCGGCCAGCGGGCTAGATGTGAGCACTGGGCCGCCGGCATACGCGGGGCGGACCATGGCCAGCACGAGCAGGGGCAACGTGGCCGAGGCGAGCAGTTTGCGTGGACTGATGATCGTGCTCATTGTTCTCTATTCCTCCAATATCCTTGCCAGGAGGTCTTACGGTACATCCGTGCTTCTTGTCCTCCTGCTCCGTAGTCTGCGCCACACCAGGCTCCGGCACCACCAAAAACACACAACACGCTCCCAAATCGACTCCCAAATTCGCGGTGGTTACGCTGGTGATCAACTGCCAGCCTGCGCGCGGTCGCGCTCAAGGGGGCCGGGAATCTGGCGCTCAATCAAGGCGAGTACGCGCGGGCGGCAACGCTCTATGAGGAGGCATGGCGCGGGAGGACCGCGCCGATCATGACCGGGCGGTGCAAGCCATGCGCGCGTCACTCCGCAAGAAGCCGGGCGCTCTACTGATAGCAACTTTCAGTAGAGCGCCCGGATCGACAGACCAGCCCGATGACAACACGGCAACGAGCCGCTGAGTCGCCTCGGCATCAGGCACCATGAAGGGGGTGGGATCCCGGCCGGAGAGCAGCGCCTGGCGGACGACCCCTTCGATATGCCCCTCCACATGCCAACCCGGCCACGCACGTTCAATGCCTTCCAGCCAGCGCGGGTCCAGTTCGCGGGCATCCCACAACCAGATGGCCCTCTTAGGCACATCAAAGTACACGCCATCCTCCAGGTATGCCTTACAGCGTCTTCTCTTGTTCATGGGGGAAGGCAACCTGCTCTCGTTGCTGGAGGACCGAGAGAAGGCCCGGACCGAGCGCCGCGATCGTGCGCGCATGGAATGCAAGGCGATAGTCCGAAACTGTCCCATCGGGCCAAGTGATGGTGATAACGCAGGTTTCAAACTCCGGGTGAGTATCGCTCAACTCAGCGAGCGTGATCTCCCGGGCATCTCCTCGTGGATCATCGGTGAGCACGCTTGCGCTATCAAGGCCGAGATGCCGGGCGAAGTCCGCCATGCCAAATCGTGCATAGTCCACAGTCCACCCCTGCCACACTCGCCGTAGCACCGGCAGCAGTATCCGGCGGAGATACGGGGCGATTGAGACATCGTCGCCTCCATGGAAGATCTGCGTCCTTGGTGCAGCCACGGATCGTCAGGTAGCTTGCCCCGTTGCGGCACGGGCTACGGCGGGCCTGGAGACCCGCGCCCCTGGAATAGGACCGCAAAGCAGGTCGGTATCCCCTCTCCAAACGCGGGGCATCCCCGGCGTCTCGACCCAGTTGACCGCGCTCCCCGCCCGTGCTATGCTCATCTCGTAGTCACGTCCCCGATGACGAAAGGAGGCGCCCCCGATGGTCATAGACATCACCTCCCGTGCTTGCCGTGTGACGGCTGAGCTTGGCGCCCCGACCAGCCTGGAGACTCCGCTCTTCTAGCGCTTCTCTCCGGTGCCCCGCTCTCATCGCCCCGCCCGTACCGATCTCGCTTCATGACCTAGGATCGTGTGCGCGTGGCCGTTCCGTCCCGCTTCGAGCGGGCCAGGCCCATGCCGGCGCATGCCCCCATCCGGGGCAACCCACGGGAGATAAACGCTCATCACGCGCCGTGAGCGCGCCCGACCTTGTCGACTCTTGCCTATCAGGGAGATTTAGATCATGCGTATCGTGGAGAAACCGATTATTTGCCGCCAAGCTCGTGGACGGGGGCCGCCAAGGCGGCCCCTATTGCTTTACAATAGAACCTATATTGGGGCGCGCGCCCCTGGCTCGCAAAGGGAGTGCCCCAGCTCTATGTCCATTCCCACCATCCAATCCGCCGAGATCACTTGCCCGGTCTGCCTGACCACCTTCTCGTTGCCCGACACGCTCCCCTTCGGTGAGGATCCCCGGTGTCCCCTCTGCCTCATCTCTCCCCGCCGCTACCTTCCCTGCGTGGTCTGCGAACGCTCGTTCGATCCCTGCCTCCCCGCCTGCCCTATCTGTGGGGAACGCCCTCCGGACGAGGCGATCACCAACCCCGCCTGGCACATCCCCAATCGCGTGTTGGCCGAGACGATGGCCGCCCTCCGGCAACCCGCGCCCGTTTCGGTGGCGGCGCCCGCGGCCAAGCAAGCGGAGAGCACCCCCAAGCGGAATGGGAATGGGAATGGGCGCGCCGCCCTCAAACGGACCGTCATGGGCGAAGAGATGCCGGTGGTGACCCCCAGAGTCTTCGGTAACAGCAATGGCGCCGTGGCCCAAGGGGAGTCCGGTGACCCGGCCGCCGAGCAGGCGGGCGATGGCGCGGGCTCGCTGTTCGGCGGCGAGGACTCGCCGCGGATCAGCGTCGCCGGGGCCCTGGACACGGAATACGAGCTAATCGAGGACGCGGCGCGCCTGGCCGAAGTCGTGGCATCGCTGTCCGACCAGCAGGTGGTGGCCGTGGATACCGAAACCACCGGCCTCGATCCGTTCGCGGAGAACGCCCTCCTCCTGGTGCAGGTCGCCACCGCCGACCATGCGTATTTGGTCGACGCCCAGCGGGTCGATCCGCGGCCCCTCCGCCGGGTTCTCGAGGATCCGAAGATGCTCAAGCTGCTGCAGAACGCGAAGTTCGACTATAAGATGCTGCGCCACCAGGCGGGGATCAGTCTGCGCAACATGTATGACACCATGCTGGTCGAACGGGTTCTGACCGCCGGGATCAGCCGGGAGATCGGCCTGGCCAAGCTGGCTCAGAAGTATGCCGGAGTCACCCTCGATAAGTCGATTCGCCGCAGCTTCATCGATAAGTCCGGCGCCTTCTCCACCGAGCAGCTTCGCTACGCCGCCCGCGATGCCCAGGTGCTCTATACGATCTACGCCGCCCAGCGCGACCTCCTCAAGCGGGAACGGCTGCTCAACGTGGCGGCCCTGGAGTTCAAGACGGTGATCGCGGTCAGCGAAATGGAACTGGCCGGCTGCCTGATCGATCAGGGCAAATGGCGGAAGATTATCGATGCCGCCACCGCCGAACGGGATCGGACCGCCCTGGAACTGGGCGATCTGCTCGCCGACGCGATCCCGCAACTCTCGCTCTTCGGGGGGCCCGCGATCAACCTCAACAGCAATGCCCAGCTGGTCGAGACCTTTCGGCGGATGGGGATCGATCTCCCGGATACGATGGAAGCCACGCTCACGCGGTACGATCATCCGGCGGTCAAGAAGCTGATCGAGTATCGCGGCTTCGAGAAGATGATCTCGGCCTTCGGCGAGAAGTTTCTTGAGTTGATCCATCCCAAGACGGGCCGGATCCATCCCGATTTCAACCAACTGGGCGCCGACACTGGACGCTTTTCCTGTACGAATCCCAACGTGCAGCAGATCCCCTCCAGCAGCGATTTCCGGAGCTGTTTCACCGCCGCGCCCGGCTACAAGCTGATCACCTGCGATTATAGCCAGGCCGAGTTGCGTATCCTGGCCCAGCTTAGCGAGGATCCCGCGTTCGTGGCGGCCTTTCAGTCCGGCGGCGACCTCCATCAGCTCACGGCCAGCCAGATGTATCAGATCCCCTCCGATCAGGTGACCAAGCAGCAGCGCGGCGCCGCCAAGGTGATCAACTTTGGTCTCGCCTACGGACGGGGGCCCGCCGCCCTGGGAGTGCAACTGGGCATCTCCAGCGACGAGGCGCGTGGGCTGATCGACCAGTATTTCAAGGCATATGCCGGCATCCAGCGCTGGCTGGAGCGGGCGGGACGCGAGGCGGTGCGGAAGGGCTACAGCACCACCATGATGGGGCGCAAACGCTACTACCCACCCCTGGATCCGACCGACGAGGAGTACAACAAGAAGCGCTCGGGAGTGGAGCGGCAGGGCAAGAATAGTCCGATCCAGGGCTGTCTGCCAGGCCATGTACGTATTCACGAGCAAATGCTTGGCTACGTTCCGATTAGTAGCCTATGCGACAGGCGGGTATCGGTATGGGATGGCCATCAATTTGTCGATGCAGCGGTGTTGGCAAGCGGGCCAAAGCAACTGGTCCGAGTCACGCTGTGGGGTGGGCACTACATCGAGTGCAGCCCCGACCATCGTTTCCTGGTTCGTGACCCCAATGGCCGCTTCATGTGGAAAACGCCGGGTGAGTTCAAGCCCCAGCATCGGGTGATGCTCACCGAAGGCGTACCTTCGTGGTCCAGCGATCCGTGCTTGCCGGGAGCGGGGTGTAGCGGATCCTGGAATGGCCGAGAGGTCTCGTTGAGTCGAATCGCCGATCCGACCAGGAGGGGCGAATGGCTGGGGCGACTGGCCTCCGATGGCTCGATTGCCGATGGCTCCGTACGACTCATGGTGGCCGAGCATGAAGAGTCGCTCCTACCTCGGCTGCAAGCAATGTGCGCCGAACTTGGCCACGTTGGTTATAGTATGCGGATCACGGACCACCAACCGCGGCGATTCCATAACCTCAATGTCTCGTCGCGCGGCCTGGTCGGGCAGCTTCGGGCCATGGGAGTGAAAACCAGGATCCCCGAGAGCCTCTGGCACGACAGCCAGGTGCTGGCGGGTTATCTCCGCGGGTTGTTCGACGGAGACGGGACGGTGGCGGTGGATGGTGCGCTGTTGGTCTTTGGCCAGGGACTCACCCATGTGGAATGGGCGCGGGAGGTGCAGCAGGCGCTCCTATTGTTCGGGATACGGAGCAGGATTCGCTCCTATGCCGGAGACCGGACGGTGGTGCAAGTGCTCAAGAAAGATTTGCCAATCTTCGCCCAGTGCATTGGCTTTATGAACCCGATCAAGCAGGAAAAAGCTTCGCGGGTAACCGCCGATCTCCGCGAGAGCACGTATGGACGCGGAGTGCGAGTGCGCATGGTCGAGGTGACCGACACCTGGGTCGAGATGTATGACGTGGTAAACAGCAGTACGGGCCGCTTCATGGCCAATGGCCTGATCGTACATAACTCGAATGCCGACATGACCAAGCTGGCCCTGATCGGGATCAACGAGGCGTTGCGCGACTACGAGGCGCGGATCGTGAACACCGTGCATGATGAAATCGTGGTGGAGGCCCGCGAGGATCAGGCAGAGGTGGTGTGCGGGATCGTCGAGCGGGAGATGGTCAAGGCGGGCGAGCAGATCATCAGCCTGGTCCCGATCGTGGCCGACGCCAAGATCGCCGACTATTGGAGCAAGTAATCTCGCCCCGCCGCTTCATGGAGCGGCGGAAATTTATCCGGTAGCTGGCGGGGGCCTCCGGCTGCGGCCGAATGGCAGGGACGCCGGCTGCGGCCGGGTGAGAGGCCCTGGTGGATCGCGAAGGGCGGCTACCAGGGCATCTTCCCTTACCGGACTACGCGGTGGCGGTCTGGAGGAAGCCGCGGGCGGCGGGCGCGATCAGGCTGGTGGCGTTGATGCTGATAAAGCGGACGCCCTGTTCGCGGTAACGGCGCGCGGAGGCGCCGTCGCGGGTCATGATTCCCGCTACTTTTCCGGCGGCGATAATCTGGGCCAGGGTGCGGTCGATCACCTCCCGGACCGCCGGCTCGTCCGGCCGGGCCGGGTAGCCAAGTGACTGCGAGAGGTCGTTGGGGCCGATAAAGAACACGTCCACCCCCGGCACTTGCAACATCTCCGGCAGCGCCTCCACGGTGGCGGCCGTCTCGATCTGCGTGATCACCATGGTCTCCGCGTTGGCCACCTTCACGTACTCAGGCAGCGCCATCCCCACCCCATAACGGGCCGCCCGGACGCTGGCCAGGCCGCGGGTCCCCTCGGGATGATACTTGGTGGCCTGTACGGCAGCGGCGGCCTCGGCGGCGGACTGGCACCAGGGAACCATCACCCCTTGCGTCCCTACATCCAGGTAGCGGAGCAGGATTCGAGGGTCGTTGGCCGGCACCCGGACGAGGGGGGTCGCTCCCACCGCCTCGACGGCCCGCGTCATCCCCTCCACGTCATGCGGATCCAGCGCCCCATGCTCGGCATCGATCACCACATAATCAAAGCCGCAATAGCCGAACACCTCCGCCAGTCCCGGAGAGCCGAAGCCCACGAAGACCCCGAACACTGTCCCCCCAGCCGCCAGTTTCCGTTTGACCTCATTTGGCCGCATGCGTCTGCCCTTTCCGCCTCGTCGGGGCGCGACTCGCCGCCGCGCCACTGATGATCAGTGTATCCGAGGCGGCATGGCGGCTGGAATTGTGCATCCTTGGATTGGGTATCTTAACCCCTGGGCGAGAGGAGTGGACTCGTAGTAGCCTGGCCGCGCTCTCCGGTGGCTTCCGCGCCTGGTACGGATTGGTGGGCAGCCGAGGTCGACCGTTGCTGGTGGGCTCGTAGGGTACCTCCAGTATACTGATTGGACTGGGCGACACGAGAACAACCGATAGCGTTTTGATGTGAGGGTATGCCCATGAACGCCGCGGG
>DATBTL010000042.1:0-9959 GCA_036559345.1 Chloroflexota bacterium
AACTGATAGAGGCCGGCCAGGACGATGATCCCGCCCCCAAGGTACGGCACGGCGCTGGAGCCGGCCCGCAACTGGTCGCCCGCTGCCCGCGCCAGATAGTAGGCAAGGTCCGCGCCAATCCCTGCCAGGGCCCAGACTACCAGATAACCACCCACGAAGGCGGCGGTGGGGACCGCTGGGCTGCCATGCGCCGCGCGCCCGCGTTGCATGGTGCGGAACAGGAGCACGACCGGAGTGAGCGCCGGCACCATCATTGCCGCCATCATCAGCAGCCACATGCCCGCGAACGCCGCCGCGCCCGCGAAGGTGGCCCGGCCGGGCATGGCATCCATCATCATGGGCGACCGCGCCCAGAGGATCACCGCCGCCCAGGATAGGGCGGCAAGGACCGCGAGCGTGGCGATCGAAGGCAACCGGCCACGATCGGGCGCCGCGCCGGCACTGGGCGGAAGCGAAAGGCTCACCGAACCGGGCGCTTATTACGCATTGGACCAGTTGATCGACGCGTAATGCCCGTTTTTGCCGGAGTTATCCCAGCGCATGCCGTAATCCGCCCAGGTGCTCCCGGGCTCGCACACGGCCAGCGCCACGCCTCCCAGATTGAATGGGTGAAGGTTGGCCGCCATTATGGGCTCGGGCGCCACGTTGGGCACCGCCTGGACGCCCATATGCATCAGGCCGGGAATCTCCACCCCGCGGCGTCGACCGTCCTTCTGGAAGGTAATCGGCACCGCCTTCACTCCCAGGAAAGTGCTGATCAGCGGGGAGAAATTGGCCATCATCCCACCGGCGGCTCCCGAAAAGATCGCTTGTAGGGCATCGCGCTGGCCGGCATCACCGCGCTCGTCGACGTAGAGCGCCACCGTCCAATCCCCCGCGGCCATCGCGCCAGGGGTCCGCGCGATTAGCGCGGCGTTCAGGCCATCCAGCTTCGCGTCGCCGTAGCTGCCGGAATCGACATGAAAGGCAAAGGCCACCTCGCACGCGCCCTGGGTGGGCCGCGAGGTCAGCGGCGCGTTGACCGAAGCCAGGCACGGGCAGACAATGTCACAGTTGCAGTTCTCGAAGTAGTCACCGGTGATCTGCCAGCGGGTCTGCGTCGGGACCATGAGGTACCTCCAACCGCTCCTCACCGCCGTGTCCCAAGTCCGCGCCGGGGCATTCGGCGGCGAATCCACCCCCATCGTACACCCGCCGTCAAGCCGCTCAGGTTGTATAGACCCTTACCCCGGCACGGTTACGGTCACGCTTCGACTAACTCCCTCGACTATGGTCGCGCTGCTCGTAATGGTTTTGCCCGCGCTCGTTTGCAGTTGTATCGTGTAGGCCCCCTGAGCGGCCAGAAAGGAGACCACTCCCTTGCTGTCGGTAGCGTGGATACCGACCGATGTGCCGCCGCGGGTAATCGTCACCAAGGTGTCGCTCACCGGACCACCGGATGCCTTCCGCACCTGGACCAGCAGCGTTCCCGCGTGCAGATCGATCACGCCCGTGGCCGCGCCCCCCACGGGAACGGATACGGTGCCCGCCAGGGTCGCGGTAGCATCGCCCAGGCTCACGCCGGCCGAATAGACGCCGTGCGGTAATAGGGTGATGACCCGGCCCTGGCTATCGCTGAAGTGATTGGCTACCGTGGTTCCCTGCCGGGACACCGAGACCAGGGCGCCCACGGCCACTTTCCCAGGTGATTGGTAGATCGTGAGGGTGAGCGTCCCCGCCTCCATGTCAAGAGTCGCGTGGGTTGTCTGTCCGACGGTCACGGTGACGCCGGGAAGGGTAGCGAGCGTATCGCTCAGGCTGGCCCTCACCTGATACTCGCCGTGGGGCGCCAGGATGGTCAGGTTCCCCTGAGCATCGGTGAAGTGATCGGCTATCGTCGTCTGCCCGCGGTTCAGCGAGACCAGGGCTTCCACCGCCGGCTTTCCGGGCGCCGAATCCACATGCAGCACCAGTATGCCGGCTTGCATGTTCAAGGTGACGCGGGCTATCTGGCCGGCGATCACCCGTGCCGGACCCGTGGATGTGGCCGAGGCATCGCCCAGAGTCGCGTGGATGGTGTAGTCGCCCGGCGGGAGGACGCTGGTCTTGATTCCCTGGCTATCGGTAAAGCCAGTGGCCATGCTGGTACTGCCCCGCAGCACCTCGACCAGGGCCTCGGCCGCGACAAGCCCCGGCGCGGTCAGCACTTTGATCGCCAGCGTACCTTTGCTCCGATCGCCGGCGGTGGGGATCACCTCCAGGGTAGGCGAGGCGGTGGCCGTGCCGGACACGAGCGTGGCCGTGGGAACGACGGGTGTAGGGGTGGAGGTTCCCGATACCGCGGTCTCGGTGGGACTGGCCGCGGATGTGGTGGTCGGGGTACTCGACACGCCGCCCCCGGCCGGGGTAGCGGTAGGCGCCCCCCCATTGGGCGCCGGTGGCGGCGCGCTAATGGCGATCGTGGATTGGAGTGTGCCATGCCGCGTGATCGCGAGACCACGCGCGCTTCCCTGCTCGCCCTGGCTGGATTGCGCCATCACGTCATAGGCGCCAGGGATGAGGCTGAAGGCCGCCGTGCCGTCGCGGCCCGTGTAGAAGGTGCTCACATAGGCTTGGCCACGCAAAACGGTGAGGGCTACCGCGGCGGCCGGTCGCCCCTTCCGGGTCACCAGCACCCGCAGGCTGCCATGCAGGCTGAGGTTGTCAATGCTGATTCCCCCGGCACGGGTCAGCGGCGCCAGGCCCGGCGCCCTGGCCACCACCCTGAAGGTATAGATGCCTTCTGGTAGCGCATGGCCACGGCTATCACGTCCATCCCATCGCGCTTGATAGGCGCCCGCCGCGAGGGCATGGCCGCTGGAGAGCACGCGCACCTGACTACCGGAGGAATCGGTGACATCCACCATGACCGATGCCGTCGAACTGAGGCCATACTTGAGCGTAACCGAGCCGCCGGCCGCCACGTCAAAGGATGGCGCGCTGAGGTCGAACGGATTGAGGTGGAACTCGCGGCTGACATAGATGTTGTGGGGACCGGTGAGGGTGGAGACGAAGGCTGTAACCGCTCCGTCGCGCGAAGCGGTAGGGGCGAACAACCTGGCCGGCGGCTGCCCGATCAAGGCGCCCTGGCTCGACCCGTCGGCATCCACGGTATAGATCACCGACACCTTATGGCGATCGGAGACATAGGCGATCCGTCCATCGGCCAGCCAGGTGGGGGCCGATTGCACTTCGCCATCGCCCAGGCTGGTGACCGGTCCGGCGTGGCTGCCGTCCGCGTGGACGGTCCAGATTTGGTCCACGTAGAGACTGTGGCGGAAGGCGATCAGCTTCCCGTTGGGCGACCAGGCGGGCTCGAAGACGGCATGCTCGCCGTCGGCGATCAGAACCCGGCGCCCGCTGCCGTTGCGGTTCACCACCAGTAAATCGCCGTCATTGACGAAGGTGAGTTGCTTCCCATCCGGCGACCAGGCAGGTTGGGCGTCGCCCGCCGGGCCATCGGTAAGACGGATGAGCCCGCTCCCATCGGGGTGGACCAGCCACAGATGGCGGCTTCCATCGCGGGTGGAGTCGAAGGCGATCAGCTTCCCATCCGGTGACCAGGCGGGATCGGCATCGATTCCCGGTCCGTTCACGAGCTGCCGGGCCGTCCCCCGCTTCTCGCCCACGTCTCCCGCGTCAATGCGCCAGAGATGCGCGGACCCGGATCGGGTGGAGACGAAGGCCACGGTGGTACTATCGGGAGAAAGGGTAGGCGAATCACCGCCTCGCGTGGTCAGCAATTGAGCGCCCCCAGGTAGGCCATTGGGGATATCCAGGGTGTAGGTCCAGGGAATACGGTGCGGAAGCTGGTTCCCCGCCGCGTCCTCGGCGGCCATCAGGGCCACCGGCACCTTGCCGCCGGGGAACAGATTCCTTGGCGGCGGCTGAATCAGGGACAGGGTGAAGATCGCCGATCCCGTGTATGGATCATAGGTCACCACGCCGCCGGCCGGCCCATACACCTTGCCAAAGGCCGAGAAACGAAGCGTGGATGCGTCGATCCCGCTTCCCCCAGGATCGCTGAGCGGCACGGCCACGTAGGCCGCTCCGGTACCGCTGGGTCCGGGATCGGGCGCCCCGACCAGCGGGGCGAAGCCGTCGATCACGATCGGGTAGCTCGCGGCCGCGCCCCAGACACCGGCCCGATTCCGCGCCCTGACGTGCAGCCAATACTGACCGCTAGCCAGGGGGCCGAAGGTGGCGTGCGTACTGGAGCCCATGGAGCGGGTGGGCGGAACCGTGCTAGGATGGTGGTCCAGCAGATAGCCGTAGGCGGAGATCCCGGTGGAATCGGGGTTGGCCCAGGTAAACGAAGCCCTGGCTCGCCGGCTGATCGCCGGGATCACCACCTGATCAAGCAACACCTGGGCTCCCGGCTGGTTGGCCGTCGAGGGCTGCACCGCCATCCAGCCACCCTGCATCCAGTCGCCTACCGCCATACGGTCAACCATGATCTGGCCGGTGGGAACCTGCTCGCGGATCAGCCCATAGAGATTGAGGGAGATGGAGTGCCAGCGATTGTCGCGCTTGAGCAGATTGACCGGATTGCCGTACAAGGCGGCGAAGTAGGTCGTCTGGAAGTCCGCGGCGCTGGGCGGAAGGTCGCTCAACGGCACGACCCACCAGGTTCCGTTCGCATGCACGGCCAGATCGACCTGGACGGTGGACGCCACGCGGTAGGTAAAGCTGATCTCTGGGTGCGTCCTCAGATCGAACGCCGTAATGGGGAGGAACGTGGTGAGGTCGCCGCCGGCCCCCGCGGTAATCCGGAGTGCCGCGTGCCCCCCTCCCGTGGGGTCGAATACCTCGCTGGTGGCGGCGCCCAATGGCGCCGCGCCGCCCGGCCAGCGACCGGCGGGTTGGCGGAAGTCGCCAGCCAGCATCGCGTGGTGAGTAGAGGAGTCAATCACGGGCGGCGGGGGCGGCGCGGCACTGGCCCGCGCGACCAGCGGGGCGCCGGCCCCATGCCGCCCACTTGGAGGAGCGCCCGCCACAATGGTGATCGGCGCCGATGGGGCGCTGGTATGGCCCGCTCCATCGTCGGCGGTCCCCGTGAACCGGTTGGCGCCCATCCGCAAGGTGATCCCGCCGATCACCGCCAGCCCCTGGTTGTCGGCCACGGCAACGCTCACCGGATGCCCACCAGCCTTCAAGTGCACGGTGGCTCCAGGACGGGTCACCGCCGCCAGGCTGAAGCCGTGGCCCGCGGCCACTCCCCCGGCTGGGGTCAGAAGCACGGGCGCCGGTGGGGCCGCTTGCGAGACAAAGGCGGCATACAGGGCCGGTGCCTGGGAATTGCGGAGGATCGCGGCGCCGAGGGTGGCCACGCGTTCCCCCCGACCGATGCTGGTGGGGAGCGGGATCCAGGCGCTATCCGCTGCCGACCAGGCATAGATCGCCGTGCCGCGCGGGGCGGACGGTATGGTGATGCGCAGGGTAGCCGGGGTGTCGAAGAGATAGCCCGCTGGATGGAGGGCGTAGACTGGCGACAGCGCCCGCAAGCCGGACGGCGGCGCGGGCGCCGGCGTGGTGAGGAGGATCGCGAAGAGTTGGGAGATCGTATGGATGGCCAGGCTGGGCACCGCCAGGGTGGCCCGCCCATCGGGGCTGGCAATCAGGGCATCCTGAACATAGGTGGCCACCCGTCCCACGATAAAATGCGACCGCGTCTCGGCCACCTGGCCGTGTTTGCCGAACACCTGGAGGCGGAGGGTATAGAGACCGCCCAGACCATGGTCGTGGCTGAAGGTGAGATAGAAGTAGTCGGAGAGTCCGGTATCCAGCGTGCCCAGATTGCCATAGAGGGTATGGCGCTGGGCAAGCGGCACCGGTCCGGCGTCGGCCACGGCGGTGGGATTGGCGGTGACAATGCTTGTCCAGGTCTTGGGCCGGGCTCCCGGCCCGTAGTCCAGGCTGAAATGGTCGAAGTCGCGGCCCGCCGCCACTCCCGTGATCGGAAGCACCCCCCGAACCAGCGTCCCCTCCTGGGGCACGGTGATCTGGGCCGCGAGCGAGGAAATGGCCGCATGTATGGGCGTGATGGGCGGGGTAGGGGTGATGGTATTCTGGCCAAGCACGGCCGTTCGCAGAACATCGGTTTCGCCGCCCCCGCCGGCCGCCAGGTGGAGCAAGGCAAGATATCGACCGGGCCGGGCGGCGTGTCCACCGTCGTCGCGCCCATCCCAGGAGAACGTCGCGCTGGGGGAGGAAACGTTGCGGACGGCGGTCTGGCGATGGATAATCGTCCCGGCGCTCGTGTAGATGGTGAGCGTGGCGGCGCCCGCCTGGCTGACGGGGAAGAGGAAGCTCACTCGGCTCCCCGGCGATGGAGGCGCAAGCGTCGTGGCGGCGCCGGTCCCCGTACCGGCGACCTCGCTGTTATCGAGAAAGGTGGGATCGGTATTATTCGCGGGCGAGTCACAGTCCCCGCTGCCGCCGTTTGCCGGGTTGTCGAGGGCCGGGCCGCCCGGGCCGCAATCGGAGTAGGAGGAGTACTTCTGTCCTGCTCGCGCATTGAGCACGGCGAAGGCCAGTCCGGCCACGGCCAGCGCCAGGCCCAGTTCAGGCATCAAGATGGCGAGCGTGGCCAGGCTGGTGGTGACGCCAAGCCCGGCCGCGTTGGCGGCGGACGGGCAATTGATCGCCTGGGCGAACGCCAACCCAACCCCAAGAATGCCCAGTCCGTCGGCCAGGCCGCCCTCGGCCAGTCCACTGGCGGCGGTGAGCCCCTCTCCACCCAGGGTAGCCCAGTCATCGGAGCTATGACCGCCAATGCAGAGACCGAAGGGATCGCTGAAGGTCAGGGGGTTATCTTGCGCGTAGCTATAGAGCGGATTTCCGGCCTGAGCCAGGGGGTCGGGGGCCAGGAAGCGGGCGTGAAGCGGGTCGTAGAGGCGATCCCGCAGGTCAACCAGTCCCGTGGCGGGATCGGTGATCCGGCCCAGGAAGCCGGGAAGCCCATTTCCACCGCCTGTCACCTGGCCAAAAGGACTGTATGACTGCCCCACGCGCTTGCCGCTCGGCGATTGCACGCTGAGGCGAATAGTGCCCTGACGGTCGGCCAGCAAGACCTGGGTCAGGAGACCGTTGCTTCCCACGGCCAGCGATTCATCCAGGCCGGGCCCCAGGAGCAGTCGCTGTACCGGTCCCAATTTCCCCTTCCGCGTCTGCTGGATGCCGATCAGGGTAGTACCGCTGTATTGGTAGCGAGTGACGTCCTTCCCCTCGGCGCGGGTCATCACTCTCCCCAGCGCATCGTAGCTGTATCGCACGACGCGGCCGTGAACGGTGGCGCTCAGGAGGTGGCCGTTGCCATCGTAGACGTAACGGCTGCCGTCGGAGGAACTGACCAGGAGTCCGGCGGCGTTATAGGTAAAGTGGACGCCGTTCGCCTCCAGCAGGTGACCCGCCGCGTCGTAGCGCCAGCCACCGCCATTCGGTCCCGAGAGCAGATTGCCGTTGGCGTCATACTGATAGCGCAGGGTTTGCCCGTTCTGGACGGCCGCGATCAGGCGATTGAGCCGATCGTAGCTGAAGCGCTGGACGGCGCCGTTTTCGGTTTGGCGGACCACGTTGCCGTCCGCGTCATACTGGTAGCCAAAGCGGGCCAGAATCGAGCTTCCACGCCGATAGGTAAGGGACGTGAGATGGTTCGCCGCGTCGTACCCATACGCCGCCGTGATGCCGCCGGGAAGGGTGGCCGAGACGCGCAATCCCACCGGGTTGTAGCGGAAGGTGGCCGACGCCAGCGGATCAATCAACCGGAGCAAGTGGCCGGCAGCGTCATACTGGTAACGGGTGACGGCGCCGGTGGGGTCGATCAACGCTACCCGGCGTCCGGATGCGTCGTACTGGTACCGCACGGTGCCGGATGCCGTGGCTACGGCGGTAATCTCCCCCGCTGGGTCGGTCGTGTAGCGGACCGCCGCCGTGCCGTTCGCCGTCACCCCCTGCTGGGTGCCGTCCGGGCTCAAGTCCACGGTCTGGGAGGCGCCGGAGGAAGTGCGCTGCCCAGTGCGGCGCCCCAGCGCATCGTAGGTATAGACGGTGGTTGCCGTTCCGCTGGTGGCCGCGATTTGCCGGCCCGCCGCGTCGTAGCGATAGGTGGTCCCGGCGCCGGTCGGACTGATCACCGAGGCCAGGCGGCCCGCCGCGTCATAGCGCTGGACCGTGGTGCCGGAGCCGGGACTGGTGACCGAGGCGATGGCGCCGGTGGCAGTGTAGGAGTAACTGGTGGTCGCCCCGGTGGCGTCCACCTGGGCCACCAGATGCCCGGCGGCATCGTAGCGGCGGCTGGTAACGCGGCCCAGCGCATCGGTGGTGCCGGTCAGCCGGCCGCCGGCATCGTAGGTCAGCCGTTCCGCGCGCCCCAGGGGGTCCGTGATCAGGGTTGGCAGATCCTGCGCGTTGTAGGAGAAGCGGGTGACATGGCCCAGGGCATCGATCACGCTGGTCAGGTTCCCATCGGCATCGTAGGCGTAGCGAGTGATCGCGCCCAGAGCATCGGCGCGACTGATCAGTTGTCCGGCGGCATCATACCGGTAGGTAAAGCGCCCGCTCGTGGGATCGCTGAGCGAGGTGAGACGGCCGGCCGAATCCCAGGTGAAACGGGTCGCGCGGCCCAGGGCGTCGGTGAGTGCGGTCAGGTTTCCGGCCGGATCGGTCACGATCCCAATCAGGTGGCCCTGAGGGCTGATGATCCGGAAGTGGTTCGGGGCCGGCTCCTCCACGCGGGTCAGGGCGCCGGAGGGATCTCGCACCCCGGTCAGCTTGCCGACCGCGTCGTAGAGAAACACCGTGCGCCGGCCCGTGGCGTCGGTCTGGCTGGCCACCTGCCCGGTGGCGTCATCGTAGCTGATCTGGGTGGCGCCGAATTGGGGGGTGCTCACCTGGACCAGGCGTCCGGCCGCGTCACGGTTGGTGGTACTGATCCCGCCCGCCGCGTTCTTGGTCACGCTGCCCGACGCGGTGCGCAGGAGCGCGGACACGCCGCCGTTGGCGTTGTGCTGCTCGGCCATTGTAACCTGGGCGCCCCCCGCGCCAGCGGTCGGAGTCACGCCTGACACGAACACCATGGGCCCGCCGTTGGGTGGAGTAAGGGTCGTCTGGAGGCCGCCGGTCAGAGGATCGGCACTGTAGGTGAAGCTCGCGTGGTAGGGGCCGGGTCCGCTGATCCCCGCTACCCGCGAAGCGGCGTCATAGCTGAAGCGGATGACGGCGCCCCGCGGCTCGGTGATCTGGCGGAGCAAGATAGGGTTGTAGGTGGCGAGCGGCGGCACGATGTAGGCATACCCGGTAGTCCGTCCATCCAGATCGCGTACGGCGTTGAGCGTCCCGTTGGCCGTGTAGCGATAGGTCACCAGGTGACCCATTGGATCGATGGCGGCGCGTATTTCCCCTCCGCTGGTATAGAGGAAACGAATGCTCCGGGCCGCCCCGTCGGTGGCCTGGATAAGCCGCCCATGTTGATAACTGAGGGTGAGGCCGTGACCGGCGTGGTCGTAGAGCCCGGTAAGCTGGCCCTGTGAGTTAAACTCCTGACGGGTGCCGTCAGGCATCTGGCGGGTGGCCGAGTGGTCGGATGCCAGGACGAGTAGGCTGTGGCCGGCGGTATTCGTCGCCTGATACGTGCTGGGGGCGGCCCAGAGAGCGAAGTGCGTCATGGTCCCGTTGGCCTCGGTAATCTGGGGCTGGCCGGTCTGATCGAAGCCAAGCGAGGTGCCGTAGCTAAAATTCCAGCCGGGCCCAAAGGGGCCACCGGCGCCGGCCTGGGGCGTGAAGGTACGCCGCACCTGAAGCGGATAGCCGCGGGCGGCGACGCTGATATCCTGGTAGGTCACTTGCGGCGCCCCGGAGCCTGGATTGACCAGGCGGGTAGCGAAGGCCGCGCTCTCCGTGCCGGCCCGCACCGGCGGCCCCGGATCATCGCTCAGCGGGAT
>DATBTL010000043.1:0-5122 GCA_036559345.1 Chloroflexota bacterium
GAACTGCTGGGGGCCCTGACCGAGCGGATGCTGGCCACTCTGCATATGGATGTGCTGTTTGTCAGCGTCAACGGGATCAGCGCCCAGGCCGGAGTCACGATCATCGGCGAACTGAACGCGCAGGTCATGCGGGTAATGGCCGGTCGGGCCCGGCGGGTCATCGTAGTGGCCGATCACACCAAGATCGGGCGCACCGCCCTGAGCCCCCTCGTCCCGCTTTCGAGTATCGATACCTTCATCACCGATGCCCATGGTCCGGATAGCGAACTGGAGGCTATTGGCGCCGCCGGGGTCAGGGTGATTGAGGCGTAGTCCTCAAGGAGCCACCTCCATCGTCGCCAACGGGGATGGGGCGGGATGTTCCATGCTTTCCGAGGACGCAATGCCGCCCCTTGCCCGGCGGCTGAGCAGATTATTCACCACCAAGGCGCCGATCGTCAGCGAGGCGCCGGCCAACTCGGCGTCATTGACCCCGTTTCCTTGAGCGATTTCAATCACCAAAGTGACGACCGGGACCAGGTTCATGAACAGGATGGCATTCTGCGCCCCCAGCCGTTGCACCGAGGCATTCCAGCTCAGGACCGAGGCAATTCCCGAGCCCACGATCATGTAGAGCAGTTGCCACCAGGAGTCGCCTACCTGGGCCAGGCTTGGGGTCCGCGCCAGGCCGGTCGCGGCGGCCCCCACGGCGATCACCAAAACCACCGCCGCGCCGGGAAGCACGGTAAGAGTGGTGAAACGGAGCGGCGACCAGCCGGTAAAGTGGCGCACGAACATCGTGTAAAGCACCCAGCCCAGGTAGGCGGCCAATACCATCAGGTCCCCATAGCCCACCTTGCCGCTGGTCAGGAACGACCACTGCCCCCTCGAGATCACCAGGCCGACTCCACAGAGCGCCGCCAGCATGCAGAGGAGGGTGGCCCTTGGCGGCCTGGCCCGGCGCCATACCCACAGGATCAGCGCCGTCTGAAGCGGCATGGTGGCGGAGATCAGGGCGGCGTTTTCCGGGCGCGTATGGGCCAGGCCGCCAAAGGCCAGCAGATTGAAGCTGGCGAAGCCGAGAATGCCCAGGATCGCCGCCTGGGGCAATCGTCCCTCGTACCGCAGGGCGCGGCGCCCCTCGAAGAGCACAAGAGCGGCGACGAAGAGAGCGCCGATGATCGCGTAGCGAATAGCGGTGAGATAGAGCGCGCCCAGGTTAGGCAGAATCGCTTTGGCCACTGGAAACTGGCCACCCCACAGCAGACAGGCCACCAGGGCGAGACCCACGCCTCCCACTTCGGCGCTCCGCCGCCCCTCCTGCCGCATGTGTACTCCCGCTTTCCAGCCCACCGATTGCCGCACAGGTCGATATCCTCCCGGGATCCGCCTGGCTCAGGGAATGTAACAGGGAGCGGACCGATCGTGCTGGACTGAGACTTACGGAGTTACGCCTCGCGTTTGTGGATGTGAGGCAAATCAGCTTTGCGGTCACGAGACAGGGGCACGGGTCTCCATGCCTCATCTTTGCCCACATATTTCTCTCCAGACACAGTGGGCGGTAGGCGGTCGGGTAGGGGCGCACAGCAGTGCGCCCTCGTGAAGGCCAGACGGACGCTCTGCTGTGCGCCCCTGCCCAAAATGGCACCAAGTTAAATGGCAAACGTATGCTGGTCGCGGCACCAGCTACATCGCATACTATGGGTATGCCGCAAGACGACATGAAAGATGACGGCGCCATCAATGGTGTGCATCGCCCAAAGTCTGAGCCCCAGATCGCTGAGGTCCTGGCCCTGGTGGGCGAGGTTCTTGGACCCGACGTCGTGGGTGCGTATCTCCACGGCTCATCCGTTCTTGGTGGACTGCGGCCGCGGAGCGACATCGACATTCTTGTTGTGTCGAGGCGACCCACGACACGCGATGATAAGCGGCGTCTCGTCGATCGCCTACTCACCGTCTCCAGAGCGAATCCGCCCGGACCGCGACGCCCAGTCGAACTCACGATCGTCGTCCAGTCTCGGATTCGGCCCTGGCGGTATCCCCCGAGTTTTGACTTCCAGTATGGGGACTGGCTACGCCGAGAGTTCGAGAGCGGCAACGTAGAGCCATGGCCGACGACCACGAATCCCGACCTCGCCTCACTGATCACGATGGTACTGCTCGGGAACTGGCCACTCCTGGGCCCATCGCCGGTCGAGGTGCTTGATCCGGTTTCTCGCGCGGACTACCTCCGCGCGATCGTCGGCGACATCGACACGCTACTTGACGATCTCGACTGGGACACGCGAAATGTGATCCTGACGCTCGCCCGCATATGGAGCACGGTCGCGACGGATTCCATCCGCTCGAAGGATGCCGCCGCGGCCTGGGTCCTAGCCCACCTTCCTCAGGAGCACCAGCTCGTGCTCGCTCGGGCCCGTGCCATCTACCTGGGGGAAGAGGACGAGCGCTGGGCAGACATCACACCGCGTATTCGGCCTTGCGCCGACTTCATGGTCGGTGAAATCAAGCGGCTCGCCGCCGATGCGTCGCCGAACGACCCGACCAGATCGGTGACGTTGCTCGGATAATAGGCGCCCCAGATGCGAGGCGCACCCAGCTCCCGTGAGCCCGCGTTAAGGCAGTTCGATCCGGCGCAGGCTAAGCGCGGCCACCACCACGCCGCCGAGCGTGATACCCACGAGGACGATGCCGGAGACGCTCCCACCCAGGGAAGACGGGGCGATCGTGGCCAGGGGCGAGCTACCGAGGGCCGCGTTCAGGATGCCCTGCACGTAGGCGCGGACCGAGAAGGTGGCCAACGCGGTGGAGAGACCCGCCGCCAGTCCTTCCCAACCCAGGACATACACGAACCCAATCAGCAGTCCGCGCTTGGGAGCGAAGCGACCGAGAACCAGGAACACGGCGCTATAGGCCATGCCGCCCAGCAATCCGGCGACCAGGATCGGAGTCAGCACGCTTCCCTGTTCCTGAACCGTCCCCACGGACGACACATACGTCCGAGAGACATCGTTCAGCGTGCCAAGCAGATTCATCAGGGCCAGCGATCCCTCAATCAGGACCACGGTCAGCACAGCGGCCGCCAGCCACTTGGCCAGGGCAATACTCAGCCGTGAGACCGGGCGCAGGGTGAGATAGATCAGGGTCCGGTCCTCGATCTCGGAGCCCAGGGCGCTGGTCCCGAAGATCATCGCGGTGAGGGGAAGCAGGATGGGGAGGGTCACGTTGTCGAAAAGCTGGATCACGAACTTGTGGCCGTCAGGGTTCGCGGTAGTGAGAGCGTAGAGGAGGGCCAGGAGTGGGGGAATGATCAGCAATACGCCGACCGCCAGGAGGCGGCGTCCCCGTCCCAGCGCGCGCAAGCTCAGGAGAAAAATCGCGGCCATTAGCCCACCAAGTAGCGGAACACGCTCTCAAGGTCATCATCCAGGCCGGTAATTTCCTGGAGACGGATTGCGCCCTGTTGGGCCGCGCGGGGCAGGGCGTGATAGAGTTCCAGGGCGGCGGTGGTTTCCACCACCAGGGTCTCGCCGTCAATCTCCAGACCGCGCGTGCCGGTCAGGCCGATCAGGGTCGCCGCCAGGACACGGGAATTCGTACTCTGGATCCGTACTCGGCGGGGATGATCGTCCATCAGGGCCCGGATCTGGTGGAAATCTCCTTCGGCGGCCAGCTTGCCCCGTGCGATCACCAGCACCGTGACCCCCATCCGCTCCACCTCGCTGAGAATGTGCGAGGAGATTAAGACCGTGCGGCCCGCTGCTCCCATCCGCTCGAACACCTCCATCAGCGCCAGCCGTTGGCGGGGGTCGGCGCCGGTCAGCGGCTCGTCCAGAAACAGGATCTCTGGATCATGCACCAGCGCCTGGGCAATCTTCACGCGCTGACGCATCCCTTTCGAGTAGCCGCGGAGCTTCCGGTCCTGGGCGTCCAGCAGATCGACGGTGGCCAGGGCCGCGCGGGCCGCCTCGCGCGGGCGCGCCAGGCGGTGCAGCATGGCCGCAAGCTCCACGAACTCGCGTCCGCTGAGGAAGGGATAGAGTTCTTCCTGCTCCGGGACCAGGCCGATCCGCCGATAGAGCGAGGGGTTATCGATCACCGGACGCCCCAGCACCCGCACCTGACCCTGGCTGGGGCGGAGTTGGCCGGTGAGCATCTTGAGGGTGGTCGATTTACCAGCCCCGTTCGGACCGAGCAACGCGGTAACTCCCGGACCCACGGTGAACGAGAGATCGGAGACCGCGACTTTGTCCCCATACCACTTACTCACCCCTTCCACCTCGATGGTGGCTTTGGCGAGATTGGGGGCATCGGCTGGGAGCGCCATCAGCTTTCCATCCGTTGGAAACGCCACAGCAGGGTAGCGAGGCCGGCCAAAATGACGACCACCAGGGCAATCAGGTACACCCAGCCGTCGAGAGTGATACGTGTGGTGTCCTGGCCAGGTGAGATGGGCGGGAGGCCAAACAACCAGCGGACCACGCGGGAGGGCAACTCCACCAGATCGAGCAGCACGAACCACTGGTGGCCGGAGAAGGTCAATCCCTCGCCAATCACCCCGCCGGCGAAGCCGGTGACCAAAAGCACGCCGATGATGCTCCCGGTCGCCACCGTCCTTCGGTCGCTGAAGCCGGCCACGGCGCAGCCAATCGCCCCGTAAAAGAGAGCCATGAGGATCCCGGCCAGCCCCAGGTGGCCCAGATCGTGGAGGTGGTTCTGGACATATCCGATCGCGGAGTCAGAGAAGAGCGCGTTGGAGGCGAACAGGAGCAAGGGTGGGACAAGGGTAAGTCCCAAAAGTAAGAGGCACAGGGAGGCCAGACGAGCCAGTGCGTAGTGCGAACGAGTGATCGGGGAGGCGAAGTACAAGGTCAGCACTCGTTCGCGCCGATCCGGACAGAGGAGATCGGGGGCCACCAGGGCGGCAAAGAGGGCGAGCAGCAAGCCAAAGGCGTGGCTGCCGAGGAACTGAGGGTAGGTGGGTGGGGCGGCGGCCCCGTACGGATTCGCTTCGTGCGAGCCCACCGAGATGAGCACCGCCGCGATGGCGGTGAGAAGGAGAAGCCAGGGGAGTATCTTGGTCCGGAATGGACGGCGGATGCCCATCCCTCGTTCCATACCGGCGCGCAGCATGACCCAGAAG
>DATBTL010000044.1:0-20314 GCA_036559345.1 Chloroflexota bacterium
CCACCATCCCCTACGGCAGTTGCTATCACGAGTTGACAGTGTATGCCTACGACGAGCAGTTGGCGACGTACAGTAATGCCGTCAACACGCCGGGTAACTGTGACTTCGTCGTGCGATGAGATCATTTCATTGACGGCCCGCGGATGCTAATGTTATTCCTCATATAGCAGAGGCGCCTACGGCGCGTGTTGGGTCAACAGCGTCACCTTCGACCGGAGGAAAGGGAAAGCTCATGAGATTGCCATACCAACGCATGCTCGCGGCGCTCGCCCTCATGATGCCGCTCTCGCTGCTCACCAGTTCCGCGATTGGGTCCGCGGCCGCCGTCCCGCCGCCCGCGGGCGATGGGCTATCCGGCACGTGGCAGGTCAGCCGGGTCTGCCTGACCATCTGTATCAGCCCCCGGCCGGTGCTCAAGGTGGTCCGGCGCTTCCAAGGGGCAGTGTTCATGACGGGTGGGCCCGCGCCCCAGGTTCTGTATCTGCTTAAAACGCAGGTATTGGTGCATGGCTCGAAGGATTCGCTCGTGCTGACCATAGGCAGCCGCGGCTTGCTCATGAGCGGACCGGGGGTCGGCGCCGATGGAAGCACGTTCGAGACGGCGTGGCGCTGCGTTGCCCCGGCGGGATCCGCCGCCATCGCGCCAGGCTTGCCTCTCGGCCACGTTACCTTCACGAATCCAGCGCGGGAACCACTGGGCATGGGGCTGTGCTGATAGACATCCCTACCTATCGCCGCGTGCGTCGCCGATCCCGCCGCGGCGATAGGTAGGGATCACCGCGGCCTGACCGGAACCGATTGGTCCGCTTGCTGTATCGTGAATATCTCGCGCGTGATCTGGTCTGGCGACAACGCATGCCCTGCCTCCCACGCGGGTAGGAAGGCATGCTCCAGCGCCGAGTTGACGGCCATCACCGTTCGCTCATACACCGGTCGATCAGCCGGAGGCACTGGTACGCCGAGGCGATCTCGCAAGGCCGCGGCCGCGCCGAGCAGCCGCGCGGCATGGGTCGCATGGCCCAGCGCGCACGCCGCCTCCGCCAGTCCCTCCAGGCACGTGGCGATTTCAGATTGCTGACCGACATGCCGCCACAGGGTCAGGCTCTCGGTGTAGAGCGCCAGGGCCGACTCGTAGTCGCCGCGCTTACACGCTATCACACCCAGATAGGTGAGGGCGTACGCCATGCCACGCTGATCACCCAGCTCGCGGAACAACCTCAGGCTCTCTTCGCACAGAGCCGCGGCACGCGCGGTGTCGCCCTGATCGCGCGCGACCTCTCCCAGATTGCCAAGGATCATCGCGGTGCTCCACGGATCACCGATCTCCCGCGTCATCACCAGGCTTTCTTCGTACAGGGCTGCCGCCCGCGCGTTGTCAGCCTGATAGCGCGCGAGCGCGCCCAGATTGTTGAGCACCACGGCGGCGTACCAGCGGTCATCCAGGGACCGGAATAGGGCCAAGCTTCGTTCGAACAGCGCGATCGCACCCTGATGATCCCCCCGATGCCGCGCCAATTCCCCGCGTACGTTGAGGGACCAGCCCATGCCCCATGTATCGCCTAGATCCCGGCTCAGAGCATCACTTTCCTCACACAGTGCGGCGGCGCGCCGATAGTCGCCCTGCTCGGCGGCAAACGTGCCGGCCCAGAGCAGCGCCCTCGTCCGCACCGCCGGTGAGACCACTCCCTCAGGTGCTTCCGCACGCTCTAACAGGCTCTCCAGCCACCTCCGGCCCTCGCTCATATGGCCCCGTGTAATCCAGAACTGCCACAGCGCCCCGGCCAGACGCAGGCCAAGCTCAGCCTCGCCGCTCTCCTGTGTCCAGCTCAACGCAGCCCGCAAGTTGTCGTGCTCCAGGTCCAGGCGCTCCAGCCACGCGCGCTGAGCCGGTCCACGCAACCGCGGCGACGCCTCCTCCGCCAGCGCCAGGAAGAAGGCGGCGTGCCGGCCACGCAGGGTGTCCATTTCACCGCTGGCGGCAAGACAGCCCAGGCCAAACTCTCGCACCGTCTCCAGCATCAGCAAGCGCGGCTCGGGCATGGCCGTGCGCGGATCGAGATGCTCCTCCTGGCGCAGCAAGCTTTTGTTTACCAGTGATACCAGGTCTTCTAAGAGCGCGATGTCTCCCCGCGCTTCTCCGGCCACCGGATCCCGCCGCGCCCCATCCACGCACACTGTCGCCGCGGCCTCCAGGGCGCATCCGCCCACGAAGATGGCCAGGCGCCGGAAAAGGCTCTGTTCACTAGTCTCTAGAAGATCGTAGCTCCAGGCGATGGTGTCGCGCAGTGCCCGCTGGCGCGGCGGCAGATCCGGGGCCTTGCTTGTTAATAGCGGCAAACACTGGTCCAGTCGCGCCAACAAGGCCGGCGGCGGCAGGAGCTTGACCCATGGCGCGGCCAACTCGATCGCGAGCGGGAGGCCGTCCAGGCGCCGGCAGATCTCGGCCACCGCGGACGCGGTAGCGTTCGTGAGCGCGAAGTCCGCCTTGACGGCGTGGGCGCGCTCGGTGAAGAGGGCCACGGCCGGAGACCGTACCACGTCCGCGAGGTTTGACTGGCCCGTGGGGTCGGGTAGCGCCAGTGGTGAGACTACTATCTCCTGCTCATCTCGCAGGCCCAGGCGCGCCCTGCTGGTCACAAGCACCTTGAGCCGCGGGCACGCGCCGAGAAGATCCGCCACGAGGGGCGCGGCCGCGGTGACGTGCTCGAAGTTGTCGAGCACCAGCAGCAGGCGCCGCTCCCGCAGGTACTCGATTAGGCCGTCGCGAAGAGAAGACTCGCCGGACTCCCGCAACCCCATCGTCCGCGCGACAGTCGTGGAGACCAGGCTGGAATCGCTCAGGGGAGCAAGGGCTACGAAGACGACGCCTCCCGAGAAGAGCTTGACCAGTCCGGCAGCAGCTCGCACGGCTAGCTGAGTCTTGCCCACGCCGCCCGGCCCAGTCAGCGTGAGCAGGCGCCGGTCCTCCTGCCGTAATACACGCTCGATCTCCGCCACTTCGCGTTCCCGCCCGATCAGGGGAGTGAGCACGACCGGCAGGATGGGCGCGGGACCGGCAGGGGTTGGGCTGGGCGCGGCGGCTGGGCCCTGCCGCCGTTGCACCGCCGCTTCCAGGGCGCGGCGCTCCTCGGGCGAGAGCCCCAGCGCCTCCGCCAGCATCCGCACCGTATCGCGATGCGGGGTCTGGCGCAACCCTCGCTCCTGCGCCCCGATGCCCTGGGCGGTCAGGCCCGCCCGCTCGGCCAGCGCTTCTTGCGAGAGCCCGGCCGCCACTCGGTAGCGCTTCAAGAGCGCCCCGAAGGTCAGCGGTTGTTCGCTGCTCATGGTTCTGCTCACCTCGCGTCGTGGCGCCTATCTGGCGGCACCGCGGTGTCGAGTGCAGCCTGATCCCAATCGTAGCATACGCTCTCGAATACCACGGTCATGTACGAATTCGCATTGTGTGGGTCGATTGTATGGGGCGCTTGTTTGGATTGTCGGGGGTAAACGTACGCTCTTGCGCGCACAATACGCTTAGTCGCCTGACTAGAGCTGCGGCATCCAAGCATCGAAGGGAGAGCGGACATGACACTCGTGGTGGTAATCCTGTGTATCGTGTGCCTTTTCTTGCTCAACGACGCTGACGAAAAATCTAACTCCGTGCATAAAACCAACGACTTCGAGTTGTGAGGAGCGGATTCATGAACAACCTATTAGGGGCAAAATCGTTCGCCTATGTGGCACTCGGCTGCATGCTCGTGCTTGCCGTGCAACAGGCCGCGGACATTGGCAACCCACTGGCTCAGCCGGTAGTGGCGGCACCAAGCGTGGCCTCGGCGGCCATGAATCCCGTCGCCGCGTGCCTCCGAGCCCACACGCTGGCGCCGATCCGGGCAAACGGCGAGAAGATTTTCCAATATATGTGTTGGATCTGCGCACGCGCGACGACGGCACGGGCGAGGTGACCTTCAACTGCATCGCCTTCCAGGCCATGGCGCTCGATGGGCGGTTCCCCAATGTGTTCAGCCTGGATGGCAACGCAACGGCTTCGGGCATCCAGCTCAACCACCTGGGAATGTGGTTCTCGGATCTCAAAGTGGCGCAACAGGTGCCGGGCAACCCCAGTCTGACCGGCACGCCCTTCGATGGCGGTAGCCCGCCCGATCATGCCGGCCCGCAGGCGATGGTTGACGACGTTGCAGGGCAGGCATTCTAATTCAGCAGCCGAGGACAAGGGAAAAAGCGCACCGCGGGGTGTCCATACGCCTACAGCAGGCGGTGACAGGGTATCAGCAAGGCAGTGCTCTTCCAGCGGCTCGGCGGCGGTTGTCGCACCACCCAGGACTTCGGGATAACGCCAGCTGGGCGGTCGCGTGCGCGGGACTTTGAGGCAAAGCGTGGGCGAAGGATGTCGGCCATCTGCAACAGGCTGGCCTGCTCGTCCTTGGCGCTGTCGAAGATGAGCACATAGGCGCCACTGAACCGAGCGTCACCCGAGAGATCGGGGAAGCGCCGGAACTCGCGCTCATCGATGACCCCTGGCGACGGAAAGGTCGCCTTCTGCCACTGTGGTCGCTATCCCCACATAGACGCTGAATTGGTCGGCGTCGCCAAGCGGAACGATGGCGCATAGCTCCAGATCCGCGGCCTCGAAGAGCGTGCCGTATTCCGCATCGGTGCGCTGCACGCCCCCGAGGTTGACCAGCATCTCCATATCGAGGTGCAGCACTCCCGGGCCCTGGCTATGGTCAGGCGCAACCGCGCGCTCGATCACAAGGAGCCTGCCTGACGCCCGCATCGCGCGACGGCAGTGGGTAAGGATCGCGGCTGCTTGCGCGTCGTCCCAATCGTGGATGATCTGGCGCAACAGATACGCATCGCCGCCCGGCGGGACGGTGGCAAAGAAGTCGCCGCCGACTATCTCGCAGCGGTCGGCAACGCCCGCCGCCTCCAGGGTCGTCGTCGCGCCCTGGATCACCTCGGGTCGGTCAAACAGCACACCCCGCATGGCCGGATGCGCCTGGAGGATCGTGGCGAGGAACAGGCCGTGGCCGCCGCCGACATCGACCAGCCGCCGGATCCCGGCGAAGTCGTACGCCTGCGTGATCGCGGCACCGGAGCGCGCCGTACTGCTCGTCATCGCCCGGTGGAAGACCGCCACGGACGCAGGGTGCTGGCCAATGTAGTCGAAGAATTCCATCTCGTGGACATGGCCGAAGGCCGTCTTTCCGGTCTGCACACTGTATCGCAGTTGCCCCCACGCGGACCAATGCGCGTCGTCGAGGAGCATCAGCACGGTATGGGCCAGGGACTCGGGGACGTCGATGCGTAGACCGGCGCCGAGTGGTGTCAAGGCGAAGTGACCCGGAGCCACCTCGCGGAAGAGCCCGACACCAGTCAGGAAGCGCAACAGGCGGTAGAGGGCTGGCCCACACATCCCCGTCGCCTCGGCTAGCGCGTCGCTACTCAGCGGGCCGTCCTTCAGGAGGTCGGCAATCCCGAGTCGTGCCACGACATAGATCCCCTGCGACACGCGATAGCCACCCATGAGCCGCTGGAGTTCTCGGAGCTGCTCGTGCGACGGCAACTCCTGCGCGCTGGGTGCCGTGCCCACATCCTGTACCATTGATGGCCTCCCTAACCTCCGTACCCTCATCACGCGCCCATGGTCGCGGGCTCACTCGCGCGGCTCCGGTCGGCGCGCGAATCGATAGCGCATGCTCCAGCCCGCCCTATACTACACCATTCCGCCGCTTCTGTCGGCCCCCCTCCGAACCGCGCTTGCAAGCTTTTCCTGCACGCGGCTCTCCAGTGATTCACGCCGAGGTTGCCTGTCGTGTCACGCCCCCACGATGGATTGCTTCATGAGAGGTTCGGCAAACGATCAGGGTCTTTCGTTTTCGTGTCGTCATGATCCGCTGGCACCTCCTCACGGCGACCCCGCTGTCGCAACCATGGTGTAATGGCCGTGTCGGTCGCCGTCAAGGATCAGTTCTTGGCGCCGACGATGATGAAGGTCGTGAAGCTGATCAGCAGCGTCCCGTGCTCGTCCGCATGTTGCAAGTACTCCCACCACTGCCGAGCCCTACTGGCAGAGAGCGTTCCACTTGTCTGGAGCACTGTGAGGTGACTGCCGAGGAAGAGTTCGGCCATCGCGTAGTGGACAAAGACCTGCACCGGATCGAGGGAGAGTATCTCCAAGTGCTGCTCCTTGAAGAGGCGCGGGAGCTGCCGACCGATCCACCCGTTCCGTATCGAGTCGGAGTAGGATCGGACGATGGTTCGCGTGGTTTCCTTGTCTGGGTGGTCGATGATCAGGGTGTCCCAGTCGAAATCGAAGGCGAGGATCCGGCCACCGGGGCGGGTGACCCGCACCATCTCCGCGAGGGCCCGCTCGGCATCGGGGAGATGCTCCAGCAGACGTTCGGCGCGGCACACGTCGAACGTGCCGTCCGGGAAGGGAAGGGCCCGCGCCTCTCCGACCTCAAAGGTGATGGGGGCATGGACTTCCTTGGCGCGTCGTCGGGCCTCGGCGATCATGACCTCACTCGCGTCGAGCCCTACCAGACGGCCAGCCGGACCGACGAGTTCCCCCATGGCGAACACATCGGTCCCGGGACCGCAGCCCACGTCGAGGACCGCCTCTCCCGGCGCCAGAGCGATCCGTTCCAGCATGAGCCGTTTGCTCGCCTGGATCGCTGGGAGCTTCTGGGTCTCATCCATAAACCGAACGAAGAAGTCAGGATCCTTGGTGCGATCGACCTGCGTGGACAGGTTGGTATGGGGATGGGTGCTCATGCCGATCCTCCTCGTGCCACTCTTGCTCATCCTAGTCCCTGCCCGGAGGAGGCGTAAGAGAACAAGCGAACTAGCGAAGGTGCTCACCTACGCTGAGCACCTTCAATCCTCAACGCCCTCTTAGATCTCGTCTAATGGTGATACGGGAAGAGTACGTATCCCGCTCACGGAACCAATGAGGCCGGCGGCCTTGGCGACCAGTTCGCCGTTCGTGCCCGCTGCCGTGCCCGCGGCGATCGCCAAGATGAGGATGGGGCGCTTCAGGCTGTGTCGAGCGAGTCGCATTGGTCGATTTCTTTCTGTTCCCTTGAGGGCTGCGCTCAGATCTCCTTGGCGGCGTCTCGGCCTGACGGACCTGGCGTTCAGCTATGACGCCTACATTTTTTTGTTGATGCGTGGTCCGGAGAGCAGGGGTAGGCTGGTACTCCCACCCCTCTCTCCGGCCGGCGTCCCTACTGAATCGGGACGCGTGGCTTGACGGGTGTCGGGGCTACGGAATGATTCGGACGTACGTCGTCGGCTCGTTGCTCCACTCCGACGTGGAGTCGTCGGCGGCGAGGACGTACACGTTGCCGTAGTAGGAGGCTGTCCCCACATACGCGTCGATCTTTCCCCCAGAGAAGATGAAGCGACAGATGTGGGTGATCGGTGAACAGACGAAGGCGTTCCGCGAGGCGGTCACAGTCTCTGAGTTCAGGAGGCGGTGGTTGGTGTCAAACACCCCAACCCATACCGTACCTCCCGGAGTGAAGCCGCTGCCCTGCACCTCCACTGCTTCCTGCAAACCGTAGGCGGTAATGCTGGGCAGAGCAGCGGCGTGCGCGGAGGGCGTAGCGGGAGCGGCGACCGTGAGGCTGGTTACGGCCAGAACCATGGTTAGGAGGACGATCTTGCCGTGGCGGAGGAAATGTTTCATCGATTCGTTCCTTTCGGACTACTTGCTGTGTAGCGTCTGGGATCCTCAGGCTCTTGCGTCGAAGCACGAAAGCGCCGTTCAGCCTGGCGCTCGGGGCCCTTAGCTGATCATCATGCGTGTCTCCTATTTGTGTGCCGCGAAGGCGAATCCCTTGCGCCCTTATTGCACATCAAAGCCGGTGCCGTGACCATCGACAATCCAAACAACCGCCCCATACAATGCACCGGCGTGGGCTTGTCTCAACTCCTACATCGGTCGTGCGCTTCATCGTGCCCGCGCAACGCACGGGCTCCCCGCGGGCGAGCGTGCGGACGGGACTCCCGGCCAGGAACAGCCCCTCGGGCGGATGCCGCATCGCCGCAACTCCACGTAGACTGAAGACAACAAAGGCGAGCGCGGGCACAATTGAGCCAGCGATGGGCGGATACACCCTCTACCGGCGATGTCGGAATCCTAGCCGGGCCTCGTAAAATGACCGGTGATCAAGCAGACGGGATCAACCTGTCGTGACGAGTCCTGGCACCAGTAGCACGGTAGAGATCGCGGAGCAGGCAGATCTCACCACCGTGATGCATCACCTCGCGATTGATATGGACGATCAAGGCGGCCATCGGATCGTTGCCGAACGGACCGCCCCTCTGTCCCAGCGGGGTCCGCAGGCCGGTTTCGTCGAGGGAGGCGATCCCATCGTGCCACTTGCGGTACGCCCACTCAAGGAACGTGATGCCTTCCGCGGCGCTGCCCGGGAGATCCGTAGGGATATAACGTGGATCGGCCATCGTGGCATCGTCGGGCACGACGCCGTCACCGAAGAAGGCGTTGGCCCGGTTCGCCAGGCACATCGCCCCCACATGGACCAGACGCCAGGCAATGGTCGTGAAGGGCGGAGGCGCCGGCTCGGGCCGTTGCCCGTCGAGCACGTAGGAGCCGTTCTCCCCACGACGCACGCTCCAGCAGTCCGCCACTGGCTCCCAAAAGTACTCCTCATCGGTAAGACCATGCAGGCGTGGCCGTAGGTGGACGTCCCAGTAGAACTCAAGTTGTCCGACCAGCAACTCGCCCCAATTGATGGTCATCGCGTACCTCTCTTCTCTCACTGTCGCTACGGCGCGAAGTCGAAACGTCCTGGTAGGACACTCTCCTGCCGCCACCTCTTCCACAGCCGCGCCCGTAACGACGGTACCGGGTAACACTACATTACGAGTATTCGTACCGGTAAGCAACTCGCCGAGCCGCTGAGGCCGCGCTGAGATCGGATGAAGGGATCAGGCCACGTCCGCTGGATGCGCGGCGCCGACGTACGGCGGCAACGTGACCACGAACCGTGTGCCGTGGTGCGCGGGTTCCTCGATCCGCACGGTTCCCCCATGCAACTCGATGATTTCGCGCGTGATGTACAGACCCAGACCCAGGCCGGCCCAAGAATCCCCGGCGTGTGCCTGATGAAACCGCTCGAAGACCCGCGCGCGCTGGTCAGGCGCAATCCCCACGCCCTGATCCGTCACCGAAAGCCGGGCACCGCCCTCCGGGTCTTGCTCCACCGCCACCACCACGGTGCTCCCCTCGGGACTGAACTTGACGGCGTTGTCCAGGAGATTCACGACGACCTGCTCAAACCTCAACGGATCGACCACGGCCTCAAGGTGCTCCGCGCCGGTCCCTACCAGGGTGTGGGTGTCCTGGCCCGGATGCCGCGCCAGGATGGCGTGGACCAGCGCCGCCAGATCGGTCTGGATTGGCTCGATCCGCAGCTTCCCCGTCTCTATTTGCGCGGAGTCGAGTAAACGCAGCAGCAACCGGCGCAGCCTACTGGCCTGTTCGTCAATCGTGGCTAACCCGCTCATCAGCCGATCCGGCGCGATCGTGCCCTGGCGCCGTGCCCGGCGTAGCAGCAATTGGGCCATGCCCTGCAGACTTGTGATCGGTGTTTTTAACTCGTGGGCCGCCACGGACAAGAACACATCCCGCGCCGCGATAGCGGCGCGTAGTTCTTCGTTCCGTTCTCGCAAGACTTCCTGCGTCCGCCGGTGCGCCGCCAATTCCGTCTCCAGAGCCTGGGCCCTGTGTTGCCAGTATGTGATCGCGCTGAGGCGCGTTTCCGGAGTAAGGGTGGCGTAGCTCTCCGTCGGCAGTACGTGCGTATGCGCGGCGCAGATTGCCTGGAGGGCCGCGCCGTCCGCCGCCTGCTGAAAGAGGCGCATGGGGTAGGCGCAGTAGAGTGTGAAGGGGTGGGTCAAGGCAAGATCGTTCCAGAGTTGTTCAAGGTGGAGCGCGGTGTCGGACTGGCCCTGCTCCCACAAAAGCGCCACCATCTCGCCGAAGGCGACGACGTGCCGCGAGTCACCGATTGCCGCTGCCCTGACCCGTAGGATGAGATCGCCAACCACGTTGACGAAGCAGACCGCATCCACCCGCCCATCACGGGTGATCTTGGCCAGTGTCTCCGCTGCGTCCACGGCGATATACCGCCCCTGGAGCGCGGTACGGGCAAGGTCGAGACCGGACGCTTCGAGCCGCGCCGCCAGTCCCTCCCGATGCGCCGCGGTGGCAATGACCACGGCACCGTTTCCCCCACCAAGCGCGACGCCGATCCGGCGGCTCAACTCCTCCAGGAGAAAGGTGTCTTCACCATAGAACTGGACCGTGTGCCCATGACTTTCAAGCGTATCCGTCACCAAGGGAGGGACGAATGGGACGGTGACCCCGCCGGGGTCTATCTGTGCGATCATCTCCACGCTCCTTTGGCATCGTGACCGGCCTGACTCCGTTTATCGCGATCATAGCATGAAGCACGGTAAGCATGGAGACAGCACCGCGACGAGGGTGATCCGCTGCGACGCACGGATGTATCGTGGCACCCGAATAAGATAGCGCGGTGACAGGAAAGGCACCGCCAGAGGCTCGTCCCAGTCGATATGCCCGTGATACGGTTATGATCAGATCGAACTTGCGTAGCCGCGTGGACGCTGGAAGAATGGGAAGAGGGAATGATCATGCCGCGCTACCAACCGATGGACGCCAGCGTGTCCCCCCGCTTTGTCGGGATCCGCACCTTTATGCGGTTGCCGCACGTGACCGAGATGGAAGACGTGGACGTGGCGATCCTGGGCATCCCGTTCGATACCGGCGCCACCTATAGAGTGGGCGCCCGCTTCGGCCCGGCGGCGGTCCGCGAGGCCAGCGCCCTGCTCCGTCCCTATAATCCCACGCAGGGAGTGTCCATATTCGAGCGCCTTTCGGTGGTGGATGCCGGCGACGTGGTGGTGACCCCCGGCTTCATCGACGACTCGTACGAGCGAATCTCCGCGCATCTGGAGCCGATCCTCCGCGCTGGCGTGACCACCCTGGCGATCGGCGGCGACCACAGCATCACCCTGGCCGAGTTGCGTGCCGTGGCCGCCGTCCATGGACCGGTGGGCTTGGTCCAATACGATTCCCACGCCGATACCTGGGACGAGTACTGGGGCCACCAATACACCCATGGGACACCGATTCGCCGGGCAGCGGAGGAGGGCCTGATCGCGCCCGAACGCTCGATCCAGGTCGGCCTCCGCGGAGGGCTCTACGCCGAGGGCGACTACGCGCTCTCCACCGACCTGGGGATCCAGATCATCCCGGCCCTGGAGGCGCGCGAACGCGGCCTGCCGGCCGTGGCCGAGATGGTGAAAGCGCGATTGGGCGCGGGGCCGAGCTTCGTCACCTTCGACATCGACTTCCTGGATCCCGCCTATGCCCCCGGCACCGGGACGCCGGAGATCGGCGGCTTTACTACCTACGAGGGCCAGTTCCTCCTGCGGGCCTTGCATGGGGCGAACATCGTGGCGGCGGACGTGGTCGAGGTGCTGCCCTCATTCGATCACGGCAGTGTCACCGCGCTGGCCGGAGCGGGGATGCTCTACGAATTGCTCAGTCTGCTGGCCCGGCGGAAGGGATAAGCGCGGGCGGACGCGCCCATTGATGGGCGCGCCCGCTCGGTTTTCGGCCTCAGTTCTTTTCGCGCCACTCGCTGGCGGCATCCAGAGCCTCGACATCGCTCGGCTCCAGCCGCAACTCAACCGCGCCGAGCAGTTCGCGCATCTGGTCCACCGAGGTGGCGCTGGCAATAGGAGCGGTGATCCCTGGACGGGCGATCAGCCAGGCCAGGGCCACCTGGGACGGCGTGGCGCCATGGGCGGATACCACCCTGTCCACCGCCTCCAGAATGGCGAAGCCACGATCGTTCATGTGCCGCTTCGCCACGCCCTCGGCGCGGGGGGTGACCGGCAAAGGCTGGCCGCGGCGGTATTTGCCGGTCAAAAAGCCGGAAGCCAGCGAGGAATAGGGAATGACCCCCAGGTCTTGATCGCGAATCAGCGGCTCCAGTTCCCGTTCGTATTCGGCCCGGTGGACCAGGTTATAGTGGGGTTGCAAGCACTCATACCGCGCGTAGCGCCCGCGGTCGCTGAGCCAGAGGGCACGGGTAAGGCGCCAGGCACTGTAGTTCGAGGCCCCGACATAGAGGACTTTCCCCTGGTGTACCAAGTCATCGAAGGCCCGCAAGGTCTCGTCCTGTGGGGTGTCCACGTCATCCCAGTGCGCCTGATAGAGGTCGATGTACTCAGTCCCCAGTCGGCGGAGCGATCCCTCGACGGCGGCCATGATGTGGCGGCGTGAGAGCCCCGTGTCGTTCGGCCCGGCGCCCATGGAGCCGGCGGCCTTGGTGGCGATGATCATGTGGGCGCGATTGCCCCGATCCACGATCCAGCGGCCCAGCACCCTCTCGGACTCACCGCCGATATTCTCCGGCCCCTTCCGCGAATAGACATCGGCCGTGTCGATGAAGTTGCCGCCCCCTTCCGCGTAGGCATCCAGCACCGCGTGCGAGGTAGGTTGATCGGCGATTCCGCCAAACACATTGCCGCCCAGACAGAGCGGAGCGACCTTCAGCCCCGTCCGTCCCAATCGTCGATACTCCATCCACCGTTCCCTTCAAAGACACAGTGACCTTACCTCACTTATGCTACCGGGTTGAAGGGTTTAGTGGGGAGCATGCGTTCCCGTGCTTTTACGGCGCGGGCTCAGGTGTGGTGGTTGGCCCACGAACGACAACCACCCCATGCCGCCAGGTGACGGGATCGATGCGAAGATTCCGCACCCCGCCGTTGCTGTCACCGGGACCACCGGTCCACGCATGGTAGGCCAGCCACCAGCCGCCGTTGGGGCCCTGGAAGAGCGAGCCACCTCCGGGTCCAGTCACCGCGGACGTCCCGTGGAGAATTGGATTCCCTCGATACTTGGTGAAGGGGCCAAGCGGCGAGGTCGAGGTGGCGTAACCCATGGCGTAGTCATGATTCCAGTCATTTCCCGAGTAGAACAGATAGTAGATACCCGCGTGCTTGACCATGAACGGACCCTCAACCGTACTGAAGTTCGGTCCATGTTCCCAGGGCTGCGAGAGCGTGAAGAGTTGCTTACGGGGACCGGCGACATGGAGCAGATCCGCGGCCAAGGGGATAACCGAGATGCTGTGATAGGGGTTATCAACCGAGAGGTACAGGTATGCCTTACCGCTACCATCGATAAAGGGATTGGGATCGATATAGCCCTGGCCGGTGAGGTCGGAGCAGGCGAGCGATCCGTGATCGGTGAATGGTCCGATGGGTGTCTTAGCGGTCGCCACTCCGATGCAGTGCTGGCCATTCGCGACACTGTGTCCGACGTAATACATGTAGTAGGTGCCGGCACGAACCGCCACGTCCGGGGCCCACCAGTCACCGAAGCCCCAAGCCGGGGCGCTGGTAAAGGCATCGGCGACGTAGCGCCAATGCACCAGATCGGTGGATCGGAGAATAGGAAACTCATGGTTCAACGCTTCCCAGGGTTGCGAACCGGCTGACGTGCCGTAGGCGTAGTAGACGCCGCCGACCTTGAGCACGAATGGGTCTGGAAAGTTAGAGGCGAACACCGGGTTCCGATAGGTGTGCCCGACGGCATGCGTCCCCATCCGGCTCGACCCTCCATTGGCGCCCGCTCCAGCGGGGAGGGACAGCAGGGTGAGAAGCACGATAAGCATCACGGAAAAGAGGCGAATGAGGACTGGACGGCGCATTACTGAACCACCGGACACCATGGGTGCCTCCCTCATGGCCCTACCGTCCGCCCAAGCCGGTGAGCGAGATTCCCTCAACGATGGAACGCTGGAAGATAGTGTAGATGATCAGAACTGGCAGGAAGGCTATCACCGCGCTGGCCATCACCAGGCCGGGGCCGGGCGTGCCGCCATATTCCGTATTCATGATCGTCAGGCCCATGGGGAGGGTCCGTAAGTCCACTGAATTGATGGTGACCATGGGCCAGAACAGGTCGTTCCAGATCGCGGTGAAGCTGAGGATACCTACGGCGGCGAGGGCGGACTTCGTATTGGGGAGAATCACTCGCCAAAAGATGGTGAACGTGCCGGCGCCGTCCACGATGGCGGCCTCGTCCAGATCGCGAGGGATTCCCTGGAAGAACTGGCGCAGCAAGAAGACATAGAATGCGTTAGCGAGATAGGGCCAGATCAGCGAATTGTAGCTATCCAGGAAGCCCAGCTTCTGCATTTCCACATACAGAGGGATGAAGGTTACCTGGGCCGGGATGAGCATGGTGGAGATAAAGGCGAAAAAGACGATCGTCCGCCCGGGAAAACGCAGGCGGGACAGCGCGAAGGCCGCCATGGAATCGAACAGCAGAATGAGCGCGGTGACGGCCGTGCTGACGAACAGGCTGTTGAGGAACCAGCGCCCAATCGCGACGTCACCCAGCTTGAAGAACAGCACATGGTAGTTCTCGAGCGTCGGATGCGCCGGCACGATATGGATAGGAATGCTGAAGATTTCATTCGCGGGCGTGAATGACTGCGACACCGCCCACAGAAAGGGAATCAGCACGATAATGCTGAGGACAATGGCGATCAGATAGAGAAGAAACCTGCCCGTTCGTCGCGAAACCCGCATGTCGCGCCCCCGCCTTCGCACTATAATTTAGTACTCTACTTCGCGCCCCAGGAAGAGGAACTGGATCGCGGTCACCACGCCCATGATCAGCGCCAGGGCAAAGGCGATCGTGGCGGCATAGCCCAGGTTGTAAAAGGTCCAGGCAACTTGATAGAGGTACAGAATGACGGTCATTGACGCCGTGCCGGGACCGCCGCTATTGGTCAGGATCAGCGGTTGGCCGAAGACCTGGAACTGGGCGATGATCTGAGTGACCAGCACGAAGAGAATGGTGGGGCGGAGGAGCGGCAAGGTAATTCGGAGGAACGCGGCCCAACCCCCGGCGCCATCGACCTTGGCCGCGTCGTAAAGTGAAGGGGGAATGCCCCGGAGCCCGGCGAGGAAGATGATCATTGGCAGGCCGAATCCCCACCAGGCGGTGGTGATGGAGAGCGAGGGGATCACCAGATTGACCGAGGACAGCCATTCCACCGAGGGCAGATTCACCCGATTGAGCAGATTATTCACCAGGCCGATGTCGGTGTTCCACATCGTCGTCCAGACCAAGCCGACCACGGCCACCGAAAGCACCACGGGAGCGAAGAAGATGAGACGGAAAAGGGTCTGCCCCTTCAGGTTGGCGCTGACCAGCATGGCGGCGCCCAGGGCGACTACGAAGGTCAGGATCACCGTGATCACGGTGAACTCAACCGTATTCTGCAGGGCAGTCCACCATTCCTGATCGGACAGGAGGGTTCGATAGTTATTCAGGCCCACGAACGGCTTGTTCTGCCCCGGAAAGAGCGACCATTTGTGCAAACTGATAAAGAGGCCATAAATGATTGGCCAGACTAGGAAGGCCAGGAAAAACAAGGTATAGGGCGCCAGAAACAACCCCGCGGTAAGCAGACCCTTCAGGTGGCGCCGTCTCCAGGCCGCGCGTCGAGGCAGGGCAGGCTGTATCATGGCCATCGTATCAACCTCATCATCCTTAAAGGGCGCCGTGAAGCTCCTCTATCTCTTGGAAGCCGCGCCGCGCGGCTGTCGTGGTTACCGCGCGGCGAAGCACTTCTCGGGCTTTGGGCCGCTTAGCCCGCGCTCAGGGCCTGTTGCACACCGGACTGCGCCGACGATGTAGCCTTGGAGAGGGAGACCGTCCCGTTCCAATAGCCATCCACGGCGGTGGTATACGCGGTTTCGGCCTGACCAAGATTCACGGTTGGCGTTTCGATGCGGCCAATCGTGCTCAATTCCTTGGCGAAGTAGTTCTGCGGCCAGAGCTTGGCAATCGCGGGGTTATGCTGCGATGAGATGCGGGCCGGAATATGGCCCGCCGTTTCGGACCACTGCACGTCGTGGTCGGAGAGCCAGGTGACGAAGCGCCGCACCGCGGCCTCCTTGTCGCTCGACAAACCAGCCGGAGCCACCAGAACGTGCCCACTCGACCAGGTTACGTCCTTGCTGCCGAAGGTCGGCATGGTCCAGCTCATATGGCCCATTTTGGGGTTCTGCACGAAGAAGCTGCGGATCCAGTTGCCATCCAGCCGCATGCCCAGCTTATTGCCGAAGAAAAGATTGTTGGTAATCGGGTTAACTACCGAGGGCTTGCCGCAGACATGATATTTGTAGATCAGATCGTGCCAGTAATTGAGCGCGTTGGTGAAGGCAGGCGTGTTCAGGGTTGCCGTTTTGCCGTCCGCGCTCCACGTATCGCCGCCGAAACTCCACAGGGTCTGCAGAAAGGTTGGCGGTGAATCCCACGACGTGGTGGTCCCCCACTGCACGATATGGCTGGAGTCGAAGTTTTTGGCCGCCGCGTTGTTGCCGTTCTTGTCGAGGGTGAGCTTCTGGGCGTAATGGAGGAATTCGTCCGGCGACTTGGGCCCAGCCATGGACAGACCCGCCTTCTGGACGAGGGCTGGGTTCGCGTAGAGTCCCCAGCCATGCAGATCCAGCGGCACACCGTAGGCATGGCCTTGAGAGGTGGTGTATTTCAGTTCCTGGGCGGTAAAGTCGCTCTGCTTGAGGCCCGACGAGCCGCCAAACCAGCCATCCATTTGGAAGAGCGCATTCTTACTCTGAAACTGCAACATCTCTTGCAGGTGGATGACGAAGACATCAGGGCCTTTACCGGCGGCCAGGGCGGCAAAGAGCTTGGTATAGAACGTACCCCACTGAATGAGTTGGCTGTTCACCTTGATATTGGGGTTTTCCTTCATGAACTGCTTCACGAGGGCCAGCATGGCATCGCCATCGCCGCCCGTGAGCCCACTCTGGAAGTCAATCGTGGTCGTGCCCGCGGCTGATGCGCGTTTGGGCAGCGCCAACCCGGTCCCAAGCGCGCCGGCCACGGCGAGACCGGCGGCGCCTTGCGCCGTCTTGCCCAGGAACGTACGCCGGCTCAAACCGGGAGTATCCGCCGCATTCTTCTGGATTTCGTCACTCATGAACATACCCTCAACTAGATGATTGATTTCTAGATTCCATGGCGCGTCTGGTCACCGGAGGCCACTCAGAGCCCGGCGCCTTGCTAAAGGAGCCGTCATCTCAGCCCATCCCCGTATGCGCTAGTTCGGGCTCGCCGTCACCTCCTCTCGCGACGCATGCGCAATCAATCTATTGGCGGAGGAGTCGATCCGCGTCCGACCGATCGTACTTTCGCGTTCGATCAGGTGGAAGGGCAACTCAAACCGCTCAGGCGGCCCGATCCGTCGTCCCTGAATGCGGTCGATGAGCAACTCGACCGCCCGCCAGGCGATGGCTCGTTTATCGGGCGAAATCGTGGTTAAGGAAGGAGTGGCATAGGCGCCCTCCTCTATGTCGTCGAAGCCGGCCACGGCGATGTCCTCGGGGACGCGCAGTCCCGCGTCGTGGAGCCCGCGCAGAGCGCCGAGCGCGAGGAGATCATTGAAACAGAAGATGGCATCGGGAGGTTTCGCCAGAGCTAGAAGAGACTTGACCGCCACTATGCCGGCGGCCCGGTTTGGGTCCAGAAAGGACAGTTGCAAGTCCGGCTCAATGGCCAGGCCGGCTTCGGCCATGGCCGCGGCGTAGCCCGCCAGGCGGAACCGAGACGGACTGGTAAACGACTCGCTGGTCCGCTCGGGCTCTTTTTCGGCCATAGTGATAAAGGCGACTCTCCGCCGGCCAAGCCCAAGTAAATGGGCCGTTGCCTGGCACGCGGCGGCCACGTTGTCTACCACCACGTGATCCCAGGGTGCGCCATACAGGTGTTCCCCCAAAAGCACGAGTGGCAAGGGAATCTGATCAACCCGCAAGTCGTCAAGGTTCAGGGTGTCCGCGCTGAGAATGACCCCGTCGATCAGGTGGGGGCGCAAGCCGTGGGCGATCAATGCCTCATTCTCGCGGTGGCCACCCGTATGATCCAGGAGAACCGTATAGGACTGGGCGGCGGCGGCGGCGATGATTTCGAGCCCGATGTCCGAGAAATAGGTATTGGCAAGGCTGGGGAAAGCCAGCGCCATGACTCCGACGTGTGACTTGCGGAGTGATCGGGCAACCAGATTCGGTTGATAACCCAGCGCGGCAATCGCCTGTCGGACGCGCTCCCGCGTCTCATCCGCGATGAACGGGCGTTCATTGACGACGTTGGAGACCGTCTTGATCGACACGCCAGCCTTCTCGGCCACGTCCTTCAAGGTCACCGCCATGTCAAACCACTCCCCGTCGCCGTTTGGAGAGATGTACTCTAACGTTGCATTCAACGCTGCATACAACGTTGTAAACTTGCCCTAAGTCTAGCAGATCCCTCTACAATAGACAATACGCCGCGCCGCGTTCACCGAGTCGCGGCACTGCTCATGACAGACGCGACCGTATTCGAGGGGAAGAGCGCCCATGGCCGAGTCCGCCGAGACCCTGCATCCCACGCCGCAACACGCCCGAACCCGCTGGGTTGACCTGTGCGGCTCCTGGGGCTTCGCCCATGACGATCGTAACCAGGGACTGGATCAAGGGTGGCCGGGGCGGCATGACGTGTTCGACCGCCAGATCACGGTGCCGTTCCCCCCGGAATCCCCGGCCAGCGGGATCGGCGACACCGGCTACCATCCGGTGGCGTGGTATCGCCGCGCCTTTTCGGCCGCCTGCCGAAAGCCGCATGAACGGCTCCTCCTCCACTGCGGCGCCATTGACTACCGGGCCCAGGTCTGGGTGAACGGTCACTTGGTCGCCACGCACGAAGGGGGCCAGACTCCCTTTTGCGCCGATATTACCAATGCCCTGGTTCCCGGCGACGAGCAGGAGTTGGTGATCCGGGCCGAGGATCAGCCACTCGACCTGGCCCAGCCCCGCGGGAAGCAGGATTGGCTGGAGGAGCCGCACGCGATCTGGTATCACCGCACGACCGGGATCTGGCAGCCAGTCTGGCTGGAGGCCGTGAATCCGACTCACATGACCAACCTTCGTTGGACCCCAAGCCTGGACCCTGGCCTGCTGACTCTTGAACTCACCCTGCGGCGCGAGACTGACCGCCCGCTCAGGGCGCGGGTGCGCCTTTCGATCCATGGGCGCTTGCTGGTGGACGATACCTATTCGGTTGAGGGATTCCAGGTTTCCCGCGGGGTTGCTCTGACCCCCGCCGGCACGGGCCTGGAGCCCGACCGCCTGCTATGGTCGCCGGCGCATCCCAACCTGATCGAGGCGACCATTAGCATCCTGGACGGAGACGAGGTGCTGGACGAAGTCCATAGCTATGCCGGTCTACGGAGCGTGGGCACCGGCAACGGCCGTTTCTCTCTTAACGGCCAGCCCTTCTTCCTTCGCATGGCTCTCCACCAGGGTTATTGGCCGGAGTCGCATTTGGCGGCACCAAGCGCCGAGGCGCTGCGCCGCGAGGTGGAGCTTGCGCGTGAGTTGGGTCTGAACGGGCTGCGCATCCATCAGAAGGTCGAGGATCCGCGATTCCTCTACTGGTGCGACCGCCTGGGGCTGATCGTCTGGGGCGAGATGGCCAATGCCTTTACCTTCACCAGGGACGCGGTCACCCGTTTGACCCGCGAGTGGCTGGCCGTGGTCGAGCGCGACTACAGTCACCCATGCATCGTCGCCTGGGTGCCGCTCAATGAGTCCTGGGGAGTACCGAATATCCGCCAGGACGCCGCGCAGCGCCATTTCCTCCAGAGCCTTTACCACTTGACCAAAACCCTTGACCCCACCCGGCCGGTGATCGGCAACGATGGCTGGGAGCAGATGGAGACCGATATATTCGGCATTCACGACTACAGCTTCTCCGGCCAAACCCTGACTAATCGCTATGCCTCTCCGGAGGCCCTGGCGATCACCCTGGCCCATGTGCAGCCAGGGCGCCGGGTGCTCTCGCTCACCGGCGAGGTGCCGGAAGGGACGCCGTTCATGCTGACCGAGTTCGGGGGGATCAGCTACCGGCCCCAAGCGGACGAAAGCTGGTTTGGCTATGGTACGGTCGGCGACGCCCCAACCTATCTGGCCAAATACAAGGAGCTGGTGGAGGCGGTGCTCGCCTGCGCGCCCATCGCGGGCTTTTGCTACACCCAGCTTACCGATACTCGACAGGAGACCAACGGCCTGCTGACCGAGAACCGCGAGCACAAGCTGGATCCGGCGACGATCCAGGCAATTACCCAGGGGCCGGCGGCGTCCCTGGCCGGGGACGTGATCGTGAGCATGC
>DATBTL010000045.1:0-3289 GCA_036559345.1 Chloroflexota bacterium
ACATCCGCCGCCTCGAGCGAGCCGAGGACGACGTAGAAAGCAAGGCCGAAGCAGTTCACGGCAATCGCTTGGGAAAAAGAGATGCCCGTAACCCCGAGGCCGCGGAGGACGACATAGAGGGCCACGCCGCTCAGGACCAACGAGAGAGCGGTGAGCCCAAGGGTAAAAGCCAGGATGCGAGGATGGGTGAGTACGGCGGCGCCAGTTCTGAAATGCGTGTATTCCTTGGCAACCCAGCGGAGCGGCTTATACCGCATCGCCCAATCCGGCATCCGCATGGGATGCGGCGAGCCGAGGTATCGCCTGACCAGCAGGATGACGCCAGTGCCAAGGACTACAATGGCGATCCGCAACGTGAGACTCCAGTTACCGACCCCCAGGACCGCCACGCCGAGCAGGGAGACGACGATCTCGGCCACGATTATCGCGGTGGTTGCCGCCGATGAATGGCCGAAATCCGCATCAGCCGATTGGCGCAGGATGTAGTTCTGCAAGTACGCTCCGGTTGGGACAAACTTGACCGCCTCGCCGGCCGCGAAGGCGAAGATCTCCGACTTCACGGTGACGCCGCCTTCAAGGCAGCGGATCAGGCCATGCCAGAGGGCACCCCGGACCAACTCGTAGGTAACGGTGAGGAGGACGAACCAGACGAGATAGACAGGCTGGAAATGCGCGACCTGATCCCCAATTCGATCGAGCCCGCCGAACCAGAGCAGGGCGGCGACCACAAGAAGCATGACCACGGTAAGCAAAACACCGCGCGCATAGGGGTGGCGTTTCACCAGGAGATGTCCATTGGCTTGGTCCGCCGTGGTGCCATCTAATCTCGCAATCGTCCCCGTAACACGCCTAGTACTTGAATCTTACATCTTTATTCATTGGCTGCATGTATCGTGGCTAACCGGGAAAACCGCTGATCCGGTTCTCGCTGGTGTCTGTCAAGCGCGCGTGGCGGCCAGGAAGCGATCGACCTCCTCCAGCGTTGGCATCGAGGTTTGGGCGCCCCGGCGGGTGGTGGAAAGCGCGGCGGCGGCGTTCGCGAAGGCTACGGCGTCGTGAGGGGAGCGGCCCGCCACCAGGGCGGCGGCCAGAGCACCCGCCAGGCAGTCGCCGGCGGCGGTCGTATCCACGGTCGCCACCTTGTAGCCGGGCAGGTGTTCCGTCCCTTCGGCGGAGCCGATCAGCACTCCGTCGGGACCGAGTTTTACCAGGACCGTGCCCACCCCGCGGGCCAGGAGCCGCCGAGCGGCCTCGGGAGCGTCCGCCACCCCTACCTCCGGCATCCCGGTCAAAAGCGCTGCCTCTTGCTGGTTCGGGGTGAGGAAGTCCACGGTCGCCAACAGGCGGTCGGACAAGGGGCAGGCGGGCGCGGGATCCAAAAGCACCCGGATGCCTCGTCTCCTGGCGGCGGCGGCGGCCCCTTCCACGGTATCCATGGGTATTTCAAGTTGGAGAAGGAGGATTTCCGCGTTGGCCAGAGCCGCCAGGGCATCCTCCGCGTCGGCCCGACTGAGCAGCGCATTGGCGCCCGGCACCACCACGATGCTGTTTTCCCCGGAGGCGGCTACCTCGATCAAGGCCACCCCGCTGCGTGGTCCCCGGATGGCCAACCGCGACGTAACCACCCCAGCCTGATCGAGCGAGGCCCGCAGCGACCGGCCGAAGGCATCGTCGCCGACGCAGCCGATCATCGCAACCGGGCCACCGGCACGGGCGGCCGCCACCGCTTGGTTGGCGCCCTTGCCGCCTGGGTATTCAATCAGGCTCTCGCCCAAAATGGTTTCACCGGGCAAGGGAATCCGCGGACCGCGGACCACCAAATCCATGTTCACGCTGCCCAGTACGATAATCCGCGGATTCACGGGCCATCCCTTCCGTCGACCGGCGCCGTCTCGGCGTCTTCTGGTGGGACCAACGTAGCAAACTCACCGCGGCCCGCCAAGAGAGTGAGTTTATCGTGGGACGTAGTGGGCTGGATTGGTTCCTCGATGAACGGCCAGGCCATCTTCTTCCAAAAGGTCCAGGTGACCAAGGACTTCGGAAAGGCCCAGGAACCGTTGGTCGCCTTGCAAGGTGGGAAAGAGCATTTCGCTCAGGGAACGTACGGTGTCGCGTCCTTCCTCCAGGCCGGCAAGGAGGCGGCGGGCCCGCGCGTCCTGCGCCGCCAAGCGGCGTTCGATCAAGGCGGCATGATCGGTGAATGGCGGGCCATGGCCTGGCAACACGGTGGTGATCGGCAGGGAGGCCAACAGTCTCAGGCTAGCTCTGTAGGCGAGGAGAGTGGGGGTTCGGGCAGACTGGCCGGAATACGGGGGCTCGACGATGGCGTTGGAGGACACGCGGCTGAGGAGAGTGTCGCCCACGATGGCCACTCCGTCGTCCCGCACCAGGCTGATCGAGGTGCCCGCGTGGCCCGGCGTTTCATACACATCCCACGATCTCCCGCCCATTTCGAGGGTCGTGCCCGCGCCGAGCGGGCGGCCGATGGGCGGGTAATCAATATCGCCGTCGTTCTTAAAGTGCTTCCGCACCTCTTCCTGATCGCTGGCGGGATAGCCGCAAAAGCGGTAGAGTTCCTGGAAAAAATGATCGCGCGCCCGGACACGCTCCGGGCTGGGACGGAGGCACAGGTCATTCCAGGGATGCCCGGCCACCGGAGCCATGGAGGCGCGGCGCAGCCACCCCAAACCCCCGGCGTGGTCGAAATGATGATGGGTGAGGAGGACAAGGGCCAGGTCGGCGGGGGCCACCCCAAGATCCAGGAGCGCGGCGCGGAGAGCAGCCTCCGCCGCCGGCATCCCATGCCCGCAGTCAACCAGCACCGGCGCGGCGTCGTCGATCAGATAGCAGTTCACCGTCCCCACGAGGTACGGCGTGGGGACGGGAATGAGGTAGATGCCCGGAACGGGTTGTTCGTGGTCCATGTGACCAGTGTACCGGCTGGCTCTGACCCGGACCTCCGACTCGTCTGAAATACTCGTGGATGGGTGTGCTCCTCTCGGGCTAGGCAGCGGGGGTTAAGGTGACGTGGAAGCCCAGGTGTTGGAGTTGCGCGACCAGGGCTTCGGGGCGTGGGCTGGGTAGGGGACGCGGAGTGCGGGGCACGGGGAGATGATAGGGCTCGTGAGTGCGCAAGATGTGATAGGCGAGGACGAGGATGGTATGGCCCACGGCGACGGCGGCGCGTGGTTTGCCGCGGCGGGCGGTGAGGGAACGGAAACGGCCGCCGAGGACGGGATCCTGGGAGCGGCCGACCGCTTGGGCGGCGACGACCAGGGTGGCCCGCAAC
>DATBTL010000046.1:0-10475 GCA_036559345.1 Chloroflexota bacterium
GCCCTTTGCCTTATCCGTTTTGGGATTATCGTGGATGATCACCGTCACCTGATCGGGCTGCACGTCGCAGGTTTCCACCCCCGCGCGGGTAATCTCGCGGACCAGCCGCCGTTTCTGGTCAAGGGTTCTCCCCTCGGCCAACTCGATGATCACTTCCGGCATTGTCTTTCACGCCCTTTATCTGTTTCCGCGAACTGTCGCGGTCCCGTCGAAGCCAAGTTGGATCATACCCGGTGGCGGGTGGCGCTGTCTTGGCTTGGCATTTCACGACACCCGCAAGCCAAGCAGGCGCGCCGCTTCCCGCATACCGGGATCGCGGGCGCCAATGGCATCCACGCGCGTTACCTGATGGTGCAGGCGATCATCGAACACCGCCCAGCATTCCCAGGCGCGGTCCAGTCGCGATGTGTAGCGGATGCCCGCATAGCGGGGAAGTCCAGTACGATCATGCTGCTCGTGGATAAAGCGCGAGGCCTCTTGAGTGAGTAGGCGTGCAGGGCCGATGACCGCGCCAAGATCGATATCGGGCACACCAAGCTCGACGGCGATCGGGGCCATGGAGGAGCGCAATACTCGTAAGGTGCGCGCGTCGCCGACATCGACAAACTGCATCCGTGGCGAGAGGATGGTGGCGCCCAATCGGCGCACCACACGCCAGCCGCCGGGTACTGTGCCGGGAGCCGGACCCGCCGAGCCGATGGCGGCCAGTACGGTAAGGTCCGGGCGAAAACGAGCGAGAACCTCCCCGAAGGCCCCAGTCGGCGTGCCGGCGAAATACAGAATACGGAAGCGACCCTGTGGGGGAACTCCTTGTCGGGCCGATGGGTCGTCAAACCGGCCCCCGAAGGTGCCGTCTGGTTGCGCGTAGATCCACTCGGGTGGGGCGAAGGGATCGGGACTTCTGCCGACCCGATACACCGGCCCGGCAGGCGGGTGTACGGTCGCCAGCCGATCAGCCATGCGCGATAAAGGCTCGCGCCGCGTTCATCGCCTCAGGGAGTCGCCCGTCGTGGATCGCGCGGGCAGGTGCCACGTCATCGAGCTCGGGAGCCATCCCGAGAAACCAGGCGCGTATGGTTTCCGGCCCTTCAAAACGGGCCAAAAGAGTGATGATCTCATGGATCCCTCGCAATCTGGCCTCGGATTCCGGGCGTAGTCCATGCACGGTGCCGGACGCCCAACGCTGCACGGTTTTCCGGTCCTTTACCCCAAGTACATAGGCGGCAAGTGCCCCCCCAAGAATTTCCAACACCAGGCGCGCGGCTTCTCGAGTACTCGTTTGCACCGCCTGCTGATGCGTCTGCGCCACTACCGATAGCCTCCTCGTTTCATCCGAGGTGGCGTTCGCCACGGCCATTGTGCTACCTCCTCCCGATCTATTCCTCTAATATAGTACACAATATCACCTCGTTGGGGCTTTTTCAAGGATTGCTCTCTCCATCCGCCAGGGTGATTGTCGAGGTACGCCACAGGGAGTATGCTAGCCCACGGCACTACCAGACGAAGGAAGAGGGGATACTCATGAGTGCGGAGCAGGCCGAGGTCAGGCTCGCCGCCGGCGCCTTGCGTACGGTGCGCGCGTTGTTACCCGGCTGCTCGGTTGCTGCCGGCCTCGTGCGAAATCCCGCCCGAACCCTCCGGTATGTGGATGGCCTGGGCCGGGATCGCGGAATGCTGCTCGAGGGCCAATCGCTGGTGGCGGCCTATCGATCCATGCGCGAGCGATCGACGCAGATGATCCCCTTCGAGGAGGATAGGCCGGGCGGACGCCAGCTTTTTTCCACCCCGATTAACGGCCTGGATGGGTTGCCGATTGGCGCCTTGCAAGTGCTCACCGAGGCCAAGAAGCTCCCTCCTAGCTTTGTGTCCGCGCTGGAGGCGGTGACCCAGGTTATAGGTGATACGGTCCAGCAACACCGGCTGAATCGGGATTTGCAGCACAGTCTCAACCAGTTGTTCCTGGTCTACGAGGTTGGCCGCCTGTTCAACCTGGCCAGCAGCCTGGATGAGGTATTGTTGCAGGTGCGCGATCAACTCAGTGGAACCCTGAATTTTCATACCTGTTGCATTATGCTGCTGAATGAGCGGCGGACCTTGGTGCCCGAGGCGGGGATCGGCATTGACAGCGCCTGGATGCAAGAGGCGCGGCCGGCCCTCTCCCGCAGCGTCGCGGCGCGGGTGCTGGAGGCGGGCGCGGCGGTCCAGATTACCGACCCGGTGGAGCTTGGGAATCTGGAGATGCCCCTCCTGGAGAATGGGTTGCCTCCGGCCAGCGTGCTCAGCGCTCCCTTACGTACACGCATGGGGATGATTGGCGTCCTGGAGCTCTATACAGCCGCCCCGTATGCGTTCAGTGTGGATGAGGTCTTTCTTCTCTCGGTCCTGGCGGCCGAGGTAGCCACCGCCGTGGAGAACTCGCAGCTCTATGTTCATATTCGGGAGAAGGAGGGGCGCCTTACCGTCCTCGCGCACAAGTTGATCCACTCGCAAGAGGAGGAGCGGCGGCGAATCGCCCGCGATATGCACGATGGGCTGGCCCAGATGATTGTCAGCGCCTATCAATATTTGCAGGCTCATGCTTTTTCGGTTGCCGATGCATCGGATCGCCATTCCCTGGAGCGCGGAATGGCCCTCCTGACCGAATGCATTGACGAATCGCGTAACGTGATCTTCGACCTCCGCCCATCCACCCTGGATGATTTTGGGCTGGTCCTGGCGTTGCGCCAATACCTTTCTCAGTTGGAAACTGACCTGGGTTGGCAAGTGGAGTTTTCCCTGGTGGGGCAGGTGGGGCCGCTCCCCGCTGCTCTCGAGACCGCGATTTTCCGGATGGTCAAGGAGGCGCTCACCAATGCCAAAAAGCACGCCCGCGCCGAGCGAGTTCTGGTTCGCCTGGCTGCCAAGGGGAAGACCATGACGATCACCGTGCGCGATTGGGGCCAGGGTTTCAATCCCCGTGAAGCATCCACCCGCCGAAATGGTCAACTCGGCTTGATGGGAATGAAAGAGCGGGTAGCCCTCCTCAACGGCACCTTTTCGTTACGCAGCAAGCCTGGGACTGGCACCCTTATCCGCATTACTCTACCTTTAGAATGAGTTCCGCGGAAGCGGGCCTGAAGGAGACCTCCGATGCAACAACCACATCCCGACGCGCCGCTGATCCTGGTCACCGAGGACAATCCCCTGCACATGAAGATCTTTGTCCTGAACCTTACCTTTAAGGGATATAGGGTGCTTGAGGCGGAAAACGGCCTCAAGGGATTGGAGCTTGCCCGCCGCGAATTGCCGGACCTGATGTTAGTGGACCTGACCCTTCCCAAGATGGAGGGATGGGAGATGCTCCGCCAGATGAAAGATAGCCCGGACACCGGCGATATTCCGGTGATCGTGGTCTCGGCCCGCCGGCCGCAGGATGAAGAGCACGAGGCCCGCGCCCTGCATATCAATCACTACGTCTCCAAGCCCTTCAATCCCGAGCATCTGATGGACCTGGTCGATCGCACGGTTCGGCGCCGCCCCATTACCACCGATAACTGAGGTGTAGTGGCAAGCAGGATTTGATCACCCCTGCCTGCCAAGAAATGGTTAGGCGGCTAGGCCCCGCGGCTTAGCCGGCGCTGGATCTTTTGCGCCGGATTGACCAGCAAACTCTTACCGCTTTGCCGCATGTATTCAGCCATCCGCACATGGGGATGGGGCAATGGCGCCTCACAGGCGATGGTGGTTCCGGCCAGAAGGCTGGCCCGGAAGTCCGCCGACCCCGTGCCTTCGAATTCGGTGTAGGCGGTCCCGATGCGGCACAGGAAGTGAGCGTCGCTGCCTCCCACCTCGGCCAGGCCCCACCGCGCATTCAGCCGCCGAAGCTTAGCGCGGGTAATCCGCCCAGCCGGGGTAGGATTCATCGTCTCCACTCCGCCCAAGGGGTAACGCGCGGCCAGTAACCGCTCAATCTGCCGGCGTCCCACGCTGGGGGTGAGGGGACTGAGCGGGTGGGGAGCGATGCAGATACCATCTTGTCGAGCTACCAGGTCGATCGTGTGCTCCAACGAACGGAACATGGGGATAGGTTCCTCGATGAACAGGGCCAGCAGATGCACCCCACGGGCCGTGGTGACCTCGGTGCCTACGATCACTTCAAACGTGAAGTGGCCCTTCGCCACCATTTCACGGGCAGCCAGCGCGCCCGCCAGGGCATCGTGATCGGTAATCGCGATCAGATCCAGGTCGCTCCGTTCGGCGAAGCGTACGATCTGCTCGGGGCTGGCCAGGCCATCGCTATACGTACTGTGCATATGGATGTCGGCCCGACCTCGAATGGGCCCCGAGCCGGTGATTTGCTCTTCCCGCATTACGCTCTTCTTTACTCGCTCCCGATCGACTGGGCCGCGATATGCTGCTGGTTTCTGGTCTCACGGTAGCGGCAACGCCTCGGAGACGCCATGGGAAAGGCTACCACGTTCCCTAGATCGGCGTAACGAACCGCGCGTTGTGGGCCGCCAGCGCCTTGACCAAGCTCGCCAGCTCGGCCCGATTCAGCCGCCAGGACAGCGGATCGAGGAGCAGCGCTCGCACGGCGAGGTCCATCCTTTGCTCCAGGGCCGCCGACACGACCAGTTCCTGGGCCGCCGCGTGGGTCCGCGTCCAGGCAAGGGGAGCCGTAGACAGCGGCAACCCCGGCGTTCGCCCAATCCCCGCGCTATCGATTGTCGCCATGCACTCCACCACCGCGTCGTCCGGCAGCCCGGCGATCCGCCCATCGTTGGGCACGTTCACGACAAACTCACCCGCGCGGTGGCCCAGCAGCGCCTCGATCACCGGTACCACCTGCTCGCCCGAGGGTTGTGGCTCTGGTAATTGATCCTCGCCCTCCAGGAGCCGGAGCACCATGCTCTCGGCCGCGGCTCTCCGGGCCCCACGGTGCGCGATGGTGGTCATCCGTACCCCGTACCGAGCCAGAGCCTCATCGGGTCGACGGAGGTAGTGAGGGAAGAACTCCGCCAGATGGCGGTCACCGGCGGCCGGAAAGGTGCCATAGGCGGCAAGCAGGTCCAGTTTAATTCTAAAATGATCCTGGAAAGGATCCAGGGAGAGGGGACGGCGGGCGAGCGCTTTCTCGGCGGACTCGGCGATCCGCGCGGCGACGCCGACTTCCAGGTTGGTAATCCAGGGCAGATGATTGACCCCAGCCACCCGCCAGTCTCGCGTCAGTTCATCCGAGCCAAGAAGGGCGGCCATGCCTCGTTGGACCGAACGCATCTCATGGCAGAGGCCAATGACCCGAATCGTCGTCATCTTGCTGATTGCCCGACAGAGGACGGCCAGGGGGTTGGTCACATTGATCAGCCACGCCTGGGGGCAGCGTTCCTCCATTTGACGGGCCAGATCGACCACGACAGGAATGTTGCGCAGAGCCCGGCTCAGACCACCCGGCCCTACCGTGTCGCCTACCGGCTGCATCATGCCATACGACTCAGGGATGGCCAGATCCCCCTCCATCGCGGCTAGCCCGCCGGTGGTGATGCTGAGCACCACGAAATCCGCCCCATCCAGCGCCTCTTCCAGAGATGGCGTGAAGCGAATGGCCAGCGGGGAGGCGGTCTGGGCGGTGAGCAGCGTACCTAGACGGGCGAGCCGCTCTCCAGCCACCGGGTCGAGATCGTGGAGAACCACCTCGCCCGTCAGATGGGTAGCGAGCGCCAGGTCGGTGAGCAGCGGTGGTCCCCAGGCGTAACTCCCGCCGCCGATAAAGGCTAGTTTCATCGTCGCTTTCCTCGCGCCCCGTGCAAGTAGCCACCCTTGTCAACCGGGATGGGCGGGCACGGCGTCCTACGCTCAGGATAGCGCGGATCGCCTTCCGTCCGCATGGCCGCCTTGTGCGGCGGCCCGCTATCGGGTAGGGTAAAAGCCGTGCGCTTCAGTGCGCGGTCGGGGTTCGGTGGGAAAGGGCGGCATGGGCGGGGCATGATCGATCTCACACTTCAACCGCCGCGCCGCCGGGTTCGGGCTGGAGACCAGGACCGAGTCATGGTCACCATGCACAACTCCGCGCTCGAGACCGGTGACTATTTGCTGGAGATCCAAGGGCTTCCCGATGGGTGGTACACGCTCAGTCCCCAGCGTCTCGCCGTGCCGGCACACGGGGTAGCTCAGGCGGCGCTCACCGTGCATCCTCCCGTATCGGCCGGTGCCGCCGACCTTCCCTTTTCCTTGGTGGCCACCAGCGTGAATGATCCGGCGGCAAGCACCCAGGCCGAAGGGCTTGTGCAGGTGGAGGCCAATTCAGCCGCCCTTGCCGGGGAAGCCGGCGCGAGATCCCGTCGCTGGATCCTATGGCTAGCCGGGCTGGCATTCGTCCTGGCGTGCGCGGCCCTCGCGGCGGCCATCTTCCTCCACCGAGGCGGTCACCACGCGGCAACCCCCAGCTGCCCAACCGTAGTCATCGGCCGGTCCTGTGCCCGCGTGGCGTCCTCGACCGTGACCTCCAGCCCTACGAGCGGGCCCACCCCTCGGCCGACCCTGAGCCCCACGCCTATCGCGCCTCGGGCGACCGCTGTCCCGCCCACGCTCACGTTCCGATCCAGCCTGCTCGGTTCCCCGATGCGCCCGCCTGGGCGGTTCCGCCTCCACCATCCCGGCGTCACGCCCCACCCCGCCGTCCACCCATCCGCCACCGGGACCGCGACGGGTACACCCACTCCAGTAACCGCGACCGACACGCCCACTCCAGTAACCGCGACCGACACGCCCACTCCAGCAACGCCGACCGTGAGCCTCACTCCGTCGGGTACGGCCACCCCTAGTGCCTCACCAACCCTCACCGCGACCGCAACGAGCACCGCGACCGCCACCGATAGCGCGACCGTCACCAACACACCGATCCCCACCAACACCGGCACCGTCACGCCCACTTCGTCGCCGTCTCCCACCTTTACCCGGAGCGCAACCCCCACCGTGACCGCGACCCCCACCACTGGGCCTTCCGCGACCGACACCCGCACCCCCACTGTTACTCCGACTCCGGGTGAACTGGGGCTGCGGTTCGGCTACTCGCTCACGGCCGCCCACTTCACCTTGAACTGGCACACGACCAACGCGGGAAGGTTCCAGATTGACGGCCTGGCCATGCCAACTCAGGGTGCCAGGGCTTATCCCCTTAGCTCCCATACATTCGTCCTGGAGGCGATAAGCACCGATGGGTCGCAAACCAAGATCGCGGTGGCGGCGCTGACCGTCCTGAGCGGCTGCCGGGCGCAAGTGAACGAGAGTACCGTGGTGATACCCGGCGGGGTGTGTGGAGGCACGGCTACTCCCAGCGGCACTGCCACGATGTCCCCGTCACCGATAACCAGGAGGCGTTCGACGCCACTCGCGGTCGGGAGCACCACCCCGTCAGCCACCCCGGCAAGTAATGCCGGAACACCGACCGTCACTCAAACGGCCGTGATGACCGTGACGCCACACTGAGTCAGTAGGTGGCGCGCCCGCCGCTAATGTCCACGCACTGCCCGGTAGTAAAGCTGCAATCGTCTCCGGCCAACCAGTGGACCAGGGCGGCCACCTCTTCCGGTTGGCCTACTCTTCCCATGGGGATCCGCTCGATCATATAATCGCGGGTGGCCTGGGAAACTTGATCGAGGATCCGGGTTTGGATCACCGCCGGCGAGATGGCGTTGACCAGAATGCCCTCGCGCGCCACTTCCTTGGCCAGCGCCTTGGTGAATCCGATCACTGCCGCCTTGGAGGCTGAGTACGCGCTCAGCCTCGGATTCCCCTCCTTGCCGGCGATCGAGGCGATGTTCACGATCCGCCCCCGCTTGGCGGCCAGCATCCCCGGGAGCACCGCCTGGCAGCAGAGAAAGACCCCGCGGGCGTTCACCGCGAAGACCTGGTCCCATACGGCGGGGTCGAAATCGCGTACCTCGGTCGAGCCGCCGGTGATCCCCGCGTTATTGACCAGGATTTCCGCTGGTCCCCAGTGCGCCTCCACCGCCGCCACCAAATCATGGACGGACCCTGGCTCGCTGACGTCGGCGGGAAAGCCGGCCACGGTCAGTCCTTCCGCTGCCAGGGCCGCCGCGGTCGGTTCGAGGGCGGCCCGATTGAGATCGGCGATCGCCACCCGTGCCCCTGCCTGGGCCAGCCGCCGGACAATGGCGAGGCCAATCCCCTCGGCGCCGCCGGTTACCAGGGCTACGCGCCCTTCGAGATTCCGCTCCATGGGGGCCCTTTCTCAGCCTACGATGCGGGCGCGCAGCGCGTCCGGCCGCACCAGCACGATGCGTCGATCGTCCAGGGCGATCAACTCGCGTTCGGCGAACCAATGAAGGAGGCGATTGACGCTAACGCGGGTCGCCCCCACCATACCGCCCAACTCGGTCTGGGTCAGTTGCAGATCGATCTCCACCCCACGCGCCGTGGGGCGGCCATATTGCTCGCCGAGGCGGAGCAAGGTGCGTGCCAGGCGGCCCGGAATATCGAGGAACATCAGATCCTCCACCTGGGCACTGAGCCGGCGCACCCTGGCGGTCAAATCCCCCAAGAGGAGGAGCGCGGCGTCCGGCTGCTCGCGCAGGAAGGCCACGAAGCCGGCCCGATCGAGAGTCAGCAGGCGCGACAGCTCCAGGGACGTGGCGGCGGCGGAACGAGGGGCGCCATCCAGGAGCGCCAGTTCGCCAAACACCTCTCCGGGCCCAAGAACAGTAAAGATCGCCTCCTTCCCCTCGCTGGAGAAGGTGCTGATCTTGATCCGCCCCGATTTCAGGACGAACAGGCTGGTGCCGGGATCGTCCTTCTGAAAGAGCACCTCGCCCTTCCGAAAGGTGCGGACCCGCACCCGGCTGGCCAACGCGGTGATAGCTTGATCTGGGAGCCCGGCGAACAACGAGACTTGACGCAGGGCGGCGAACTGAGGCGACTCGGATGACATAGGCTCCCCTCATGGGCACATGGCAACCTGGGCCGCCACGCCATCAGGCGGCGCCATACCTTGGGGCATTGTAGTGGCGAGACCGGATCACGGTCAATATTAACAGGTTTTGAAGGCGCCTCGCGATTGCGGATGTGCGGCGGATCGGGGTTGCAGCCGCAAGGCAGGGGCGCGGGTCTCCAGGCATCATCATTACCCACAAATCACGCTGGCACGCGCTTTTGGTAGGGGCACCGGGTACCCTCCGGGTGATGGGTGCCCTTGGCGACCCGCACGAGGACACCCACAAGGGGTGCCCCTACCTGGCTGCTTCCTCTGGAGAGGAAAATGTGGGTAATGATGAGGTTCTCCAGGCCCGCTTGGTTCGGCGACGGATCGCCATCCAAGGTAGCGCCGTGGCCGCGGGTGGGGGGCGTCCGCGCCCAGCGGGCCTGGAGACCGGCACTCCTAAAACGTGCTCTCGCCATTCACGCTATCGCGCACCCAAATGCGCGAGCAGCTTACCATACGCCACCCGCCCGCGCGTAAAACTTTCCAGGCGGTAGAACTCGTTGGGAGCGTGGATCTGCTCGTCCATCAGACCAAAGGCGTAGCTCACGGTGTAGGCTCCCAGATGTTCCTGGAACAGCTCGCATACCGGAATGCTCCCGCCGGTTCTGGTGTAATAGGGCGCCTTCCCATACACCTCCTCCAGCACTTCGGCCGCTGCCTGGTTGCCCCAGTGGTCGGCGGGTATCGCATAGGGCTTGGCCTGCCCTGGCAACCGCGACACCGTCGCCGTAACCCCTGGGGTGAGATGGCGCTTGACATGCGCGGCCAGCAGTTCGGCAATGGCGGCGGGGTCTTGATTGGGAACGAGTCGGCAGGTGATTTTGGCGTGCGCCTCGCTGGGCAGCACCGTCTTGGTTCCCGCCCCTTGAAAACCGCCCCAGATCCCGTTCACCTCCAGGGTGGGCCGCGCCCAAAGCTGCTCGGCCGGCGTATAACCTGGCTCACCGACCAGCGAGGCGATCCCAAGACTTGCGGCGTAGGCAGCCTCGTCGAAGGGCACGGCGGCGATGTGGGCCCGCTCCGCGTTCGTGAGCGGCACCACCGTATCATAAAAGCCTTCCACCAGGATCTTTCCCTCGGGAGAGCGCATGGAATCGAGCAGATGGACCAGGGCGTGAATCGGATTGGCGACGGCGCCGCCGAACACGCCCGAATGGAGATCGGCGCTTGCGCCCTTCACGTCTATCTGCACCCCGGACAGGCCCTTGCAAGCCACCCCGATCGAGGGCTGGTCCTCGTCATGCTGTCCCCCATCGGCGCTGAGCACCAGATCGCAGGCGAACAGCTCACGATGCGCCGCCAGGAACGCGGGGAGTTGAGGACTGCCAATCTCCTCTTGCCCCTCAAACAGAAACTTCAGATTGACCGGCAAGGCACCATCCGACTTGAGCATCGCCTCCACGGCCAGGATCGGGACCAGCATATTCCCCTTATCGTCCGAGGCGCCACGGGCGTAGACCCGCCCATCGCGGATCACCGGCTCGAAAGGCGGGCTGTT
>DATBTL010000047.1:0-3611 GCA_036559345.1 Chloroflexota bacterium
AACTCCTGCGCTACGTCGGAGTTCATGTAGAACACGTCGGGCGCGGTGCCGGCCGTGATCCGGGCCTTCATCACCGTCGGGTAGTCTCCATTGATGATCTGGTAATTAACCTTGATGCTCGGGTTCTTGGCCTCAAAGTCCGCGAGCAGCTTGGCGAGCGCCTTGCCTTCGACTGCCCCAGTGGACCAACTGGCCAGACTGATGGTCACCGTGGCGTGAGCCGGGGCCGCTGTCGCGCGCCCGGCGCTCAACGGCGAGCGGGTGCTTACGGTCAGCGGCAGGGCGAGCGCCACGATAGCGCCGACGCTAAGCGCCCGTTTGGTGAGCTTCATTGCGATGCCTCCATCCAGATAATTGCCAAGATGTAGCGATGAACGCTCGAACGACTCGTGGGACGCCTGCCATTCCCCCCTTCCAAGCGCGCCGTCCCAGCCAATGTATCCAAAACGTTTCGGATACTTTACCGTAGATAATGGGCCTTGGGTGGTGAGTTGTCAAGACAGTGGCCAAAACTGGTCCATTCCGGCCCGCCAATAGCCCCGATCTCCGGTGATGATCGGTGCCAACGTCTCTTTTTTCGCCGCCGACGCATTGACAGAGGCGTGGCGGCCCTCTATTATCGGGATTGTCAAGTGTCCCAAAACGTTTCCGGTGAGGGTTGATGACTTCACTTAAAGATGTGGCGCGGGTCGCGAATCTCTCCGTGACCACCGCCTCGCGGGCCCTGAATAATCACGACGACGTGGCTCCGTCTACCCGTGCCCTGGTGGCCCAAGTGGCCTCGGATCTCGGCTACCATCCCAATCATGCCGCCCGTAGTCTGCAAGGCACCCGCGCGCACGCCATCGGCCTGGTGATCCCCCTGCTCGTTCACCGCTACGTGGATTCGTTCTGGCAGGAGTTCATCGCGGGCGTTACCACCGTCTGCGGCGACGCCGGGCTCGACTTGGTCCTCTGCACCGGCAAGGATCTCCACGCCGAGCAGGCGCACTACCAGCGCCTGGTCCGTTCTCGGCGCGTCGACGGCGTGATCCTCTGCGATCTGCGGGTCCGCGATCCCCGTATCACCTTTCTCCGACAGGGACCTGCCCCCTTCGTGGCCTTGGGCCGCACTCTCGGGCCCGACGATTTCTCCTGGGTCGACGTGGATGGCGCGGCCGGCGTACGCAAGGCGGTCGCCCATTTGCTTGACCTCGGCCACCGCCGCATCGGCTACCTGGGTACCCAGCGGGCCTTCTCCTTCTCGCACTTCCGGCATGAGGGGTACATGGATGCCCTGCTCGGAGCATCCATCCCCTATGATGAACAGCTGGTGTACCAGGATCTCGACGTGCGGAGCGATCTGGAGGCACCCATCCGGTCGCTCCTCGCCCTGCCGGATCCGCCCACCGCCCTGATCGCTTGTGCCGATTTCCTCGCCACTAATGCCCTGCGTGCCCTGCGCACCCAGGATCTCCGCGTGCCGGACGACCTCTCGCTCATTGCCTTCGACGATACCCTGATCACGCAGCACGCGGAGCCGCCGCTCACCACCCTCCGCCAGGATAACCAGGCGATTGGCACCGCTGTCGCCGGGCTCTTGATCCGCCAACTGCGCGAGCCCGATCGCCCGCCCGAGCATACGCTCCTGCAGCCCAGCCTGGTGATCCGCGGTTCCTCCAGTCAGGTTGCCGGCCGATGAGCGCGCTCCCGACCTACCACCAGTATTTGGGGAACGGGATCGATGCCGTCCTCCTGGGACCATTCGGAGGGATGACCAGCGAGGCGGCCCATGGGTTGGATCGCTGCTATTGGTACAAATCGGACCTCTATTATGGAGATTCGCGCGCGTTCACCGCCGGTGACGATCCGCATGCCTTCATCAACGCTCCGCCTGGCGGCACCAACTACCAATTGGCTCCGCTTGCCCGCGCCTGGTACGAGGTGCTGGACGATGCCGGGGCTCCTCTGCCATTCGTGGACTCTAGGCAAGACTTCTCGCCCGCCGACGCAACCCTTGCCACGCACATCCGCCTTCCCACATCGACCCTTGAGGTGACAACCTTTCTGGCCGCCGGCCTGCCCATCCTGGTTTTCGAGATTCGGTCATCCACGCCGATCACCGTCATGGCACGCGCCGCTCCCGGCCTATGGCCCGACGACCACGAGCAGACCGATCCGGTTGCCGAGTCCGCGGGTGGGGTTCCGGATGGGTTCCGCTACCGCGTGGGCGGCCATTGGCTGAACCTCCGCTTGCTTGCCGACGCCGATTCGGCTGACGGCGAACGAGGAGTCGATGCCCAGGGAGCCTGGTTGCGTCTCCGGGGAAGAATTGTACGCTGGGGGGCGCTGCTGGCCTCCAGCCGGTATCCGGAAGAGGCGGTTACCGACCAGTGGTCCCACCTTCCCGATTCCCTGACTCCCGCCAGCCCCACCCAGCCCGGTCTCTCCATTCCCGACTCCGATTACCAACGCCTCCATCAGTTCAGCATGTATATGTTCCACGCCATGCAACATCGGCATTCGGGGGGATTGCCGGTCAACAATCTCCGCCGTACTTTCAACTCGCATGTGTTCTGGGACGGCGCGTTTGTCCAGCGGGCTCTCCTGGAAGCCGGACACTTCCCCGCCGCGCGCGAGGCATGGCGCTTCCTGGCCCGGACCAGCGCCGCCGCCGCGGCGAACGCGCGTGATACCTTCGGGGCCGCGGGCCTCCACTGGGATTGGGAAACCACTCACCAGGGACAGCGCGCGTACCTGCCCTGGCTGCAACAGCGGTTCCAGGTCCACAATACGCCGCTGCTGGCCCACATGGTGATGGAGGATTTCAGCGCCACCGGCGACCGCGCGGCCCTGGCCGAGGGCTTCCCGCTCCTGGAAGGCGCGACTGAGTTCGTCCTGCACGCCGTACTGGTGGAGCGCGCCGGCGGATTAGACACGCGTCCATTGGTGGGCTCACACGAGGCGGATGCGCCAGTGGTGAACGACGGAGCCACCGTGGCGGCCTGTCTGCGGCTGCTCCGCGATACGGCCCTCGCCGCTCGCCTGCTCGGGCGCCAATCCCCCACCACGCGCCGAGCCGCCCAGGCGGCCCGCTTGCTCCACTCCAGCCTGGACCGGCTCTACAACGGGCGCTATTTCCAGGCGTCGCGCGACGAGGACCGGCTGAATACCAGTTCCCTGGCCCCTATCTATCCCGCCGGGGTGGTGGCCGCCACCGACCAGCGCGCCCGCCTGACGGCGGAGGCGTACCGGGCCATGTACGCGGGGCGCATGGTCGGACATGGGAATGGGCCGCTGGGTTTCCCCTGGTCTGCCGGGATCATGTCCCGCATTCTGGCGTTTCAGGGTCGGAGCGCCGAGGCATGGGAACAACTGGATCTGACCCGGTCCGCATTGTGCGCACAAGGGGGGAGCGCCGAGTATTGCGACGACGCCGGTCGCTGGAACGCGCAATACTTCAGTACCGCCCAGGCCGCGCTCTGTTCGGCCCTGCATGCCCTATTGCTGCAACGACACGGTCGCACGCTCCGCCTTTTCCCGTCTCTCCCTCCTGGCTGGGATCGGTGTTCGTTCCGCGGCTTTCAGTCGCGCGGCCTGAGCGTCGATGCCTCCTATGAGGGCGGCAGGGC
>DATBTL010000048.1:0-3974 GCA_036559345.1 Chloroflexota bacterium
GCATCAGTCAGCCCTGGCCTGATGTCGTTCTCGCTGCCGTTAATCAGTTCAAGCAAGGCGATCTGCTGGTAGAACCGCCGTTCTTCTATGCCGCGATGGCGGCACACGCGGTACATGACCAAACCAAGGCCATAGGTGATCCCTCCACGGACGGAGATATTGTGGTCTTCAATCCACCGCATACACCGCCTTACGGATTGATCACGACCCAAACGTGTGATATATGCGAGGAGAGTCCAACGCCCAAGCAGCCGTGGATCCATATCATACCTGCCTATGCTATCGATACCGGCGACCTCAGTTCAGGGCGGGATAAGTTGATCGCAAATCACCGTGTTGGCCATCTGATACGGCTGACAGGGACGGACCTGCCAAACGGCTTCTGGGTTGCCGATCTGCGTATCGAGGTACCAGTGGAAAAGAGTTGGCTGGTGGGTCGCCGAGCAACGGAAGCATTCGGCAGCGAAGATGAATATCTAAGGCTGGCGGAAAGACTTGCCGGTAGGCGCAAGCGACCCGCCCTTGCACCCGCTATCAGCGATCATGTGGCGGGTTCACTCCGCGATTTGCTCAAAAACAAGAGCGCAACGAGGCTCATGCTGGCCGTACGCGAACTCCGATTGTTCGTACCCGGCTCGCGCCTACGTCCTACCGGTGCCCAGCTTCTTGTGGTGACTAGCGAACCTGTCTCCTCTGAAGTTCGGAAGCTGCTCACTACTTGGTGGACGGAAGCAGAAATCAGATGCCGGAGCGCGGGCGTAGCGCTTCTCCGACCGCGTTTCAAAATACTGCGAAACTTGAGCGCCGAGGAATGTGTCGACTCCATACCGCTCCTCTACCTGAGCCACTACCTCAAGGCGCACCGGACCGAGTATTACGACCGGCTGATGGCGGTACGCAACGATGGGGACTGGGAAGGATGGCTACGGTTCTTTCTGCTTGGTGTCCGCGACACGGCGGAGGAAGCCACCACGAACATTCGGGCTATTAACAAGATGCGTGAGGAGCATCGCGGGAACATTCAGGAACATAATCTGGCCCTATTCCAGGATGACGGCCAACCGACCACCGAGCCGGCGACGGAAGCCAACCAGGATGTCACGCTCAGCCAATAGATCGCTTGGCGGCCTTATTTCCGAAATCGCCTCGAAACGGAAATAAGGAGAGCCACCAATTCTCCATAGTTCCGCGGACGGAAATAAGGCCCATGATTCCTCCTCCTTATTTCCGTCTTTGGTCAAAAACGGAAATAAAGGGGCACCTTCGATTCATCGTTCCGCAAGCGTCAGGAGGTCAATCGTCTCGCCGCCGATTCTCGCCTGGAGCACAAGTTCGCCGCCAAGCGCCTCCACGAACCGCCGCACCGTGGAGACTTGCGGATCGTCCTGGTGCTCGATCCGGGAGATATTCGATTGGGCGACCCCCAGCGCCTCGGCGAGCTCGTGCTGAGTCACTTTGCGATGCTCGCGCAATTCCTGAAGGACGAGTATCTGTTCGCGCATCTCATGCTCGTATGCATCGACCCGCGCACGTCGCTCAGGGTTTGCTTCGATCTCGGCGGCGATTTCGTTGAACTTTCTTGGCATCTTTCGTCTCCGCTTCTTGTTCCACCCTGACTTTTGCCAGGTGCCTGTCGAACAAGTCATCGGCCCTTGGCACATGCTCGTCATACCAGCTATCCCACTTCCCCTCCTTGTTACCTCCCAGCAACAGAATGGCCTGCCGCCTGGGATCAAAAGCGAAAAGGATACGAATATACCGGACACGCAATTCTTTCATGTTGGCGTGACGTGACATCTCGATCCGATCGACAAACGGCCGCCCCAGGGCTGGGCCATCCTGGCGAATGAGGCGCATGGCCGCGACAATGCGCTCCTGTTCCTCGTCCGTCGTCCCGGCGAACCAGCTATCATAATCCTCGGTCGAGTCCACGTCCCACGCCATAGCTGTACTATAATGCAGGGATGATAATCATGCAAGAGTGATATTGGCGTCGGAAGACGCGACCACTCCCCATCGGGCTACTTCCACCCCCGGCCATACCGTGTAGAGTAGAGGGCAGAATACAATAACTCGCGGGCCGGGACGCGATCCGCTCAATGAAGGGTGAAGTGATGGCCGTATCCAATTACGAACGCATCGGTCGTACCCTCGAATTGCTCAAGGATGCCCTCCGTCCCTACGTGGAACGCGAGTACGAAGCCAAATACGGCGCCGGCTGGATGGCCCAGGCCGCGCAGGTGTTGCGGAACGACCGTTCACTGATCGCGCAGGACGGCCAGGCCCATCTCGACGTGCAGGCCCTGCTGAATTTGATGACCTATCAGTGGAACGAGGTGTTCGCCGCTACCCTGGGGCAGGCGGAACGGAGCCTCGCCTTTGAGCTGCGCGATATCCGGAACCGCTGGGCCCACCAGCAAGCCTTTAGCAGCGACGATACCTACCGGGCCATGGATACCGCCCACCGCCTCCTTACGGCGATCGCCGCGCCCGAGCAGGCGCGCGAGGTGGACAAGCAGCGGCAGGAGATCCTTCGGGTCCGCTTCGCCGAGCAGGAGCGGACCGAGATCCGCCGGGTGGTCCGCCAGACCACCGAGGGCAGTCCCACGCCCGGCCTTTCGCCCTGGCGCGAGGTGATGACCCCGCACCGCGACGTGGCCAGCGGCCGCTACCAGCAGGCCGAGTTCGCCGCCGACCTGGGCCAGGTGTTCCGCGGCGAGGGCTCCGATGAGTACCGCGATCCGAGCGAGTTCTTCCGTCGCACCTACCTCACCGAGGGCCTGCATCGGCTGCTGGCCGGCGCCCTGCTCCGTCTGACCGGGAACGGCGGCGACCCGGTGGTGGAATTGCAGACCAATTTCGGCGGCGGGAAAACCCACTCCATGCTAGCCCTATTCCACCTGTTCTCCGGCACCCCTTCCGCCGATCTGGCCGGGGTGGAGGCGGTGCTGAAGGAGACCGGTGGTTTCCAGCCGCCGAGAGCCCGGCGGGCGGTGCTGGTCGGTACGGCGCTCTCGCCCTCACAGCCGCGGTCCACCCCCGAGGGACTGTCGATCCGGACCCTTTGGGGCGAGCTTGCCTACCAACTGCTCGGCCCGGATGGCTACGCGATGGTCGCCGCCGCCGATGCCGATGGGGTAAGCCCCGGCTCGGATGTGCTGCGCGAGTTGTTTACTAAAGCCGCGCCGTGCCTGATTCTGATCGACGAGTGGGTGGCCTTTGTCCGCCAACTCTACCACGTACAGCACCTACCGGCCGGCTCCTTCGAGGCCAATCTCACCTTCGCCCAGGCGCTCACCGAGGCGGCGAAGGCGGCCCCGAAAACCCTGGTGGTGGCCAGCATCCCCGCCTCGAGTATCGAGATCGGCGGCGAGGGAGGGCAGGCGGCGCTGGAGCGAATCAAGAACACCTTTGGCCGCGTGGAGTCCGCCTGGCGACCGGCCAGCACCGAGGAAGGGTTCGAGATCGTCCGCCGCCGGCTCTTTCAGCCGATCGACGACCCCAGCCGTTTCGCCTCGCGCGACGCGGTGGTCCGCGCTTTCGCCAACCTCTACCGCGACCAGGCGCAGGAATTCCCGCCCACCGCGCGGGAGGGCGACTACCGCCGCCGCCTGGAGACCGCCTATCCCATCCACCCCGAGCTATTCGACCGCCTCTATACTGACTGGTCATCGCTCGATAAGTTCCAGCGCACCCGCGGCGTATTGCGGCTGATGGCCGCGGTGATCCACGAGTTATGGGAGCGTCAGGATGGCAGCCTGCTGATCATGCCGGGCAACCTGCCGATCGACGCCCAGCCGGTGCAGTTCGAGTTGACCCGCTACATGGATGACAATTGGGTACCGGTGATCGAGAACGACGTCGATGGCCCCCGCTCGATCCCCCTGGCCATCGACCGCGAGAACGCCAACCTGGGCCGCTACTCCGCTTGCCGCCGGGTAGCCCGCACCCTGTACATGGGATCGGCGCCGACC
>DATBTL010000049.1:0-4567 GCA_036559345.1 Chloroflexota bacterium
GCCCAGGAACGTGGCGAAGAGCACTGTCCCGACCGCCAGGCGCGTGGTGACCGCGAAGATCTGGGTACCGGTATGCGCGGTGCCGGCGTTGATGCCGAACGCCAGCAGGCTGCCCAACCCGAGACCCACCAAGCCGCCCACCAGGCCGATGGCCGCCGCCTCACCCAGAAATTCCCCCAAAACCTGTCCCGTGCGGGCGCCAATCGCCTTCTTGAGTCCGATCTCCTTCACCCGTTCGGCCACGCTGGTGGCCATGGTGTTGATCACGCTGAGAGTACCTACGATCAGGGCGATCAAGGCCGAACCCAGGGTGATTAGGTTGAAGGTCAGACTCAATTGTTGGAATTGCGCCTTCATCGCGGCGGGCGAGAGGACCGTAAGGTCGCGCATCCCCACCCGCTGAATACGTGCCGCCAGGGCGTCCCCGCTCACGCCGGGCCGCGGGTACACGGCGAAGGCGGAGGCCAGTTGCTCCGGCCGCAGGCTCCCACCGAGGATCGGCGGCAGGGTCTGGAACAGCAAGCCCTGAGCATCGCGCAGGTTCATGCGCACCATGGTGTCGGGCAGGGTCATGGTCGTCCTCAGAATCGCCTTCACCGTAAAGGTCACCCCCCGAACCTTGAAGGCGCTGCCAACCTGGAGCTTGTATTCGCGCGCGACGGAGGAGCCGACCGCCACCACCCCACGTTGGGAGAGGGGCGGCATGACCCCCTGAGCGGCCACCAGCGAATCGGCCTCGTACCCCATGGCATTGGCGCCCAGCCCGGTGATCATGTCAGGCATCGCGAAGCCGCCACCATCGTCCTTGAGCGGCAAGCTGACCATGGGGACGACCGCCGCGACCCCAGGCGCTTTCCGAAGGTCTCCCGTCCGAGCCATGGAAATGGGCATTGCCTCCATGGCGCCGCCCGCCTGAGTGATGGTTACGTGGTCGCCGTAGTAGGCCGCCCCGCCCGTCACGAGAAGGTTCATCTTCTCGGCCATGGCGCCCATAATCGTCAAGGCGAGGACGCCGATCACGATGCCCAGCACGGTCAATCCGGTGCGCGCCTTGCGGCGCGTCATGTTGCGGAGGATATCGATCATGTCCCTATCTCCTTTCTTCTCCATACTGCTAGGCGATAGGGGTCGCGCGCGTCTCCCGGGGGTCGTGGAATGATGCGACCTGAGAGGTATTCCGCGGCTGGGTGGGTCAGCCCGAAGTCGCGGGGATGCACCGTGCCGAAAAGGAGAAGTGGGCTATGCCGCGGTCACGGCAAGCCTACTTCCCCCGTGCGCATCCATCGTCCTACGCGCTTGCGGCAGGCTCCGCGGAGAGGACCCCTTGCTCATCGTTCACCGGTACAGGTCGCAGCACCACGTCGTAGAGCGTCGCGCCGACCGGGCCACCGAGGAATGGCCCGATGATATAGGCCCACCAGATCCCGTTCGGTCCCGGCAGCGCGATTTGGCCCCAGCCGGCGAGCCAGGCAAAGAGCCGTGGGCCGAAGTCGCGAGCCGGGTTCAGGCCGGCCTGGGTGAGCGGGGCCAACACGCTGATGATGATGGCCACGCTAAAACCGATGAAGAATGGGGCCAGATTCCCACTCGGTGCATCCCGATTGTGGCGGTCCACCAGGGCGAAGATGAAGAAATGCAGGATCGCCGTGCCTAGCGCCTCGATCAGCATGACGGCAAATGGAGAGAGCAGGGCCACGGTCGCGGGCGCCGTGCCGAAGACGGCCGGGTTGGGGCCGTACTCGCCGAAGATCATGCCGGAGAGTTGGCTGCCAGGATGGCCACGCACCAGGTGGTGCGCGGTCTCGAAGCGGCTGATAAAGGGTGAAAAGCAGGCATAGAGGGTGGCCGCGGCCAGGAATGCACCCGCGAGTTGCGCCGCCCAATAGGGGAGCAGGCGGGACCGGGGAAAGCTCTCAGGTCGGCGCCAGGCCAGACTCAGGCTCACCGAGGGGTTAAGGTGCGCGCCGCTTGCCGCGGCGGTGGCGTAGATGGCCAGGGTGATACCGAAGCCCCACACAACCGCCACCTGCCAGAGACCGACCTGGGCGCCGGTGATCACCGCGCTCAATACCGAGCCGCAGCCAAAGAAGGCCAGCAGATAGGTGCCAATCAGTTCGCCCGCGCAAGCACGGCTCAGCGATGGGAGGGCGACAGGGCGGCTCATCGCCGGCCCCCGCGCCGCCCGTCGAGTCCATGCGGGACGACACGCGCGCGGCCCAACTCGATGATCACGAGACGGGTCATACCGGCTGCCCCTGGGTACTGAGGTCAACCGCGAGGCGCTCGGGCGCCGACTCGGGCACGCGGCCTCCCGTCCGGAGGTAGGCGGCGAAGTATGCCGGCAGCCCGACGTCCAGCAGGCGACGGCAGGCCAGTTCCACATCGTAGGCCACGCGGATCTGCTCGGCGTGGACCGCCACACCCTCCAGGGTGAGAATGCAGTAGCCAGCGCGTGCGTCCCCATCCTTGGGGCGCCCGACACTGCCGCTGTTGATAAAGTGTACGCCATCCACTACCCGGTGGTAGGGTACATGGGTATGGCCGAAGGCGATCACATCGGCATGCGCATCTGCTCTTCCGCCCGGCGTGAACTGCCGCAAATAGCCGTCGGAGCGGTTCTCGAAGAGATATTCGGTGGTATCGCGCGGCGATCCATGGCAGAGCAGTAGCTGGTGCCCTTCCGCCTCGAAGCGAATCTCGCGGGGCAGGGACCGCAACCACGCCTTGTGCGCATGGCTGGTGTGTGCACGGGTCCAGCCGAAGGAGCGATTGCCCATGGCAATGTCGAAGGGGGTGACATACTTGCAACCGCAGTCGGCGCGCTCGAAGCCCACTCCCTCGTCATAGTTTCCCAGGAGGGTGGGGTAGGTACGAGCCATCAGGAGATCCTGCACCTCGTTCGGCTCGGCCGCGTAGCCACCCAGGTCACCCAGGCAATACACGGCATCGAGGGGACGGGCTGCTTCCTGGCGATCCAGGTCATCGAGCACGGCCTGGAGGGCGGGCAGGTTGGCGTGCAAGTCAGAGAGCAAGGCGATACGGATCGCCATGTGGCGAACTCCTTTCTACCAGTGCGACCGCAAGTTAAGGAGGTGACCGATGCGGGTATTCAGTTCCAGCCAGAGCGTGGAGAAAGCACGGGAACGGGCAGCCTCATCCTCGATAGCCGCGGGATCGGGGAAGCTCCAGTGAATGCGCACCGGGTCGGGGAACACTGGGCAATTGTGGGTGCGGAGGAACAGCACCCGGATCGCCCGGTCGGCGGGGATTCCCTCGGCACCGGATGCCCCACGAGCTTCGGGGCTCAGAACGGGGTGCAGGGCCTGACCAGCCTGCTGATAGAACGTCCGCAGGCGGTCAAGGTCGAGGTAATAATAGACATCGCGTGCGTCGGCATGGCTATGGCGGTCGCGCGGCAAACCCAGTTCGCGCAAGTGCTTAAGATGATAGGAGACGGCATTCTGGGGCACCCTCAGGCACGCCGCCAGTTCGCGGTAAAGGCGTTCCGCTGTTCGCCATGACGGCATGTCACCACGTAGAGTCCGTAGGTGAACAGCCGGAGCACGACCTTCCTCGCAATCTGGTCCATGCGCCGCACCTCCATGCACCAGCGAGCGACCCGAGTGCTTGCCATTGTAGACGTTTCAAGCAGATTTATCAATGCTTATTGATGTAATGATCCTTGATATGACGCTCGTTCATGATTGCCCTCCCGCACCAGCCCACCAGTGAAACGGCGCCTTCTCTTGGACCTGGCATCAGACCTATGCGAATACATTCCTGCATGAAGGACGCGGTGGGGCGCGTGATGGGACGCCGCCCTGCCGCGCTCTATACCATGAAGGTGGTGCTGCTTGCGGGCTGAAGGTAACCCGGCCTGGGCGCGGGTCCGATCAGGCACGAGCGTCCGGAGGGAACCGGGAACCCAATCGATACTATGACATGGCCGGTCGAGGCGTCAGGGCGACGGCCAGACCCGCCAGCAGGAACGCACCCGCGCACAGCCAGAAGGGCACAGTGTAGCCGCCCAGATGATCATAGAGTACCCCGGCCAGGAGCGGCCCCGCGCCAGCGGCGAGGGCCACCGGCACTCCCTGGATCGCCGTGATCGCCCCGTAGGCCCGGCGCCCAAAATGGTCCGCCATCACCGCCGCCCGTAGCGGGGAGATCGCCCCGAAGGCGCCGCCGTAGACGATGATATAGGTGACGAGCCACCCCAGGCTCGTCCCATGCAGCAGCAGCACCCCGAAGAGGTAGTACGACGTGCCGTAGGAGATGATGGTGGTAATACCCAACGCCACCACCAAGATCCAGCCGTAGTACAGCGTCACGGCAGGCGGCGGGGCGTCTCCCGAGGATGCGGTCACCGGCAGCCGCAAGTCCCCGTGGCGTCGTCGCCGCAACAGCCGGCCTTTTCGGACGACTCGCAACATACCTCCTGCTCCGATGGCGCGCAACACGACTCCTCGGACTCGGGTGCGAGTTGCACCGATGGCTGGCCGGTGAGATTGGCGCGCGGGCCGGCCCCGGCCAGGACCAGTTCGCGGACGGGCGCTTGCCGCGCCAC
>DATBTL010000050.1:0-2819 GCA_036559345.1 Chloroflexota bacterium
CCACCACACCTCATCCAGAAAGCCCAGCAACAGGTCGTCATTCCGCGCGGCCAGGCGGATCAGGCGGTCCCGGCGCGCTTTTTTTCGGGCGTACTCCGGGTCGGGGCTGCTAATCCAGTGCTTGGCACGTTGCCAGCGCACCCCCATGCGCGCCAAGGTGGCCCGTACGGTCTCGTCGCTCACCCGCCAGGCGGTCAGGCCCTGCTCGTAGGCCACGTCGGCGGCCAGTTCCAGGGTCCAGACGCTCGTCTCCTTCCCATACTGGCGGGGATGCTGGTGCAGGATCTCCCGCGGCCGCTCGACGGCGGGCGTGTCAAAGCAATACGCGACGGTGTGCGGCGTGGTCGGCCGGCGCCGCGGCACCGCCGGCCCCTCCCGGTGGAAGCTATGGATCACCTGGCGGACGGCTTGCCCGCTGAAGCCAACGGTGGTCGCGATGGCGCCTACCGGCTCGCCCCGGGCGCTGGCCAGCAGGATCTGGGCGCGGCGGAGGACAAAGGCGTCAGACGAGCGCACGGCGGTCTCCAGGGCCTCGCGCTCCTCGTCCGTCAGGGGGCGGACATATAATGGTGCTTTTCCCATACCCCAGGATCCCACAAATCAAATTAACGTGGCGGAGGACAGCACTAGCTCCAGCATCGAGAAGATATACTTATCGGCCGGCACACCCGCAGCCCTATTCTTTGGGGCGGCAGTTGGTCTTGCTCAAGGTGATCTGACCGCCAAACCACTCGTGCATTGGGCTACCAACAAGGCATATGAATGGCTTAATCCTAACGATGCGTATCCTGCCTGGGATCCAACGGTTCCAACTACACCCCAGAATAGTCCCTGGAATAACATATCGATCGTATATGAATGGTGCTGGTTACACGGCGGTGGTGAGGACGATGATACTGTTCGCACCATCGACCTTTGACCCATTGTGCCAGATAGGACCGAGGGAGTTGAGGGAGTCGAGGGAGTGTGGGCCGTGAGCCTGGCCTGCATCCATGCGCACAGCCCGGATAGGCACTTGGCGCGATTGCGCTCGATCTGAAGTTGCTCCGCCAGCTAGCAGCCTCAGGCTGCGAGTTGTGGCTGCCACTAATGACTGGCCAAACGCTCCGCCAGGGAACGCCCCGTGGGCGCCTGACCGGTTCGCTCGGCCTTGTCGTCCAGTTTGCGGAGGCCCCGTTGCACGAAGCGGACCCCCAGCCAGCGGATTGGCTCCGGCTCCCAGTGGCGGGGACGATGGCCGACCATGGGCAGTTGGGTAAGGGGCGACGCCTCGCCGGTGATCAGATCGGTGAGAACCCTTCCCGAAAGGTTGCTGGTCGCCACCCCCTGGCCGGTGTACCCGCGGGCGGTGGCGATATTGGTCTCCGGATCAAAGGACATGGTGGGCATCCAGTCACGCGAGACGCCCAGTGGACCGCCCCAGGCATGGGTGAACTTGATCCCTTTGAGCATGGGGAACCACTCGACCAATTGGCGGCGCAGCATGGCATGGGTGGGACCATGACGATCGAAACGCTCCTCAATCCGCGACCCGAAGTGGTAGGGGGCGCCGCGCCCGCCAAAGAGAATGCGTCCGTCCACGGTTCGCGAGAGATAGTCGATCGTATAGCGGGCCGAGGCCACGCATTCGTTCCCTTCCCAGCCGATCTGGGCCCACTGTCCGTCACTCAGCGGCTCACTGAGAACGATCAGCGAGTAGACTGGGAGCGCGTCGCGGTGCAAGGCGGGCAAACGAGTCAGATATGCCTCGCCGGCCAGCACGATGGTCTGCGCTCGCAGCATCCCCTGCGGGGTGGTGAGGTGCGGGCGAGAGCCGCCGGTGAAGTGGGTGACTTCACTCTGCTCGTAAATCACGCCGCCTCGGCGCTCCACGGCGCGGGCTAGCCCGCGGACCAGCCGGCCAGGGTGGATGGTAGCGCAATGGGGTGTATACAGAGCGCCCACGGCTTTGGTCACTCGCATGCGGGCCGACAGTTCCTCGGCGGTGAGCATGGCCCAGCCCTCGGCTATGCCAAGGTTTCGCAAGGTCTGGAACTCACGTTCAAGGGCGGGGAGTTGATGCGCACCGCGGGCGATCAGCAGTTCTCCCCCTTTACGGAATTGGGCGTCGATTCCTTCCTCCGCGGCGGCCCGCCCAACCTCGTCCACCGTCTCGACCATCGCGCGTGCCACCGCGCGCGCCTGACCCGCGCCATAGCGCTGTTCCAGCCGACCCAGGCTCAGGGGGAAGCCGGCGGTACACCAGGCGCCATTCCGCCCCGAGGCGCCGAAGCCGGCGATATGCCGCTCCACTACTGCTACGCGGAGCGAAGGGTCGCGGAGCAGGAGATAGTAGGCGGTCCAGAGACCGGTGAAACCGGCCCCCAGGATGGCCACGTCCACTTCCGAGGCGCCTCGGAGGGCAGGGCGCGGGGTCAGATCGTCATCGGCGCTTTCAAGCCAATAACTCACTTTTCGGTAATCACGGGTGCGAATCGGGGCCGCTGGGACGGCCTCAGCCATGATGGGCCGCCGACCGCGGATCAAGCACATCGCGGAGGGCGTCGCCTACCACGTTGAAGCCCAGAATAGTCAGGCTGAGGGCGATGCCGGGGAAGGCGCATACCCACCAGGCGGTACGCAGATAGTCCTTGCCGGCCACGATCATCGCCCCCCATTCGGGACTCGGCGGCTGCGCCCCCAGGCCGATGTAGCTCAGGGCCGAAATATCGAGGACGGCATAGCCCATGTCCATGCTTAGCTCCACGATGATCGGACTGAGCGCGTTCGGGAGGATGTGCCGCCACATAATTGCCGCGTTCGACACGCCCAGCGACCGG
>DATBTL010000051.1:0-3262 GCA_036559345.1 Chloroflexota bacterium
TGCGCCGGCGCCCCGGATTCGCGGAGGTTCCGGTCATCGCGGTCACGGCCCACGCCATGCCGGGCGACCGCGAGGCGGCGCTGGCGGCGGGCTGCGACGACTACATGACCAAGCCCATCGATCCGCGGGCTCTCATGACCCTGGTGGAACGATTTTTCGGGCCGGCGCTGGCCGCTGGGAGCTAGGGAACAATGGCCCTGATTCTGGCCGTCGACGACAACCCCGATAATCTCTACCTCCTTGAGCGCCTGTTACGGGCTCAGCATCATACGGTTCGTACCGCCCCCGATGGGCCGACCACCCTGGCTATGGCCCACGCGGAAACGCCCGATCTGGTCCTGCTCGATCTGATGATGCCCGGTATGGATGGCTTCGCGGTACTGGAGCGCCTCCAAGCGGAGCCCACGCTCTCGCGGGTTCCGGTGATCATGCTCACCGCCGCCGACCACGATCCGGCGCGGATTGCGCGAGCCCTGAGCCTGGGCGCCCATGACTATATTGCCAAGCCGGTGGAACAGGTTGAACTGCTGGCTCGGGTAGCGGCGGCGCTCCGCTTACACGAGGTGGAAACCGCCTTGCGGCGGCGCGGCGCGGATCTGGCGGCGGCGCTGGCCGCGGGGGAGGAGGCCCGCCGCCAGGCCGAGGCGCAGGCCGCTCTGGCCCAGGCCCACGCCGCCCAACTGGAGGCCATGATCGCCAGCATGGCCGAGGGAGTCCTGGTCTACGGTCAGAGGGGGGAATTGATCAGCATCAATGCCTATGGCTGCCGGCTCCTTGGTCTGGAGGGCCAGGATCTGTCACTGCCCTCTTCTACCCTGCCCGTCGCCCTTCAGGTGGTACCGCCCTCGGGCGTGGATTTGCAGGGCGAATCGCTTCTGGCCAGGGTACTGCATGGCGAGACGGTGCAAGGGGTCGAATTCGATCTTGATCGGACCGACCTTGGCCACAAACTCACCATCCTGTGCAGTGGGTCGCCCCTTCGTGACGCGACGGGGAGCGTCACGGGCGGAGTGTTGGTGATCAGCGACATCAGCGAGCGGAAGGAAGTGGATCGGGCAAAAGACGATTTTATCGGCATGGTCGCGCACGAACTGAAGACTCCGCTCACCGGCTTGAAGGGGCATGCGCAGTTGCTCAGTCTTCGGCTGCGCCGTCAGGAGGGCAGGGAGGCGGAGCTGGCCAACGTGGCAGCGATCGAGGAGCAGATCGCGCGGATGGTGACGCTGATCAACGACATGCTCGACGTCACCCGATCCCAGATTGGCCGCCTGGTCATGGACGTGGCGCCGGTGGACGTGGCGGCGTTGGTCCGCGAGGCGGTCGAGCACATCCGGGCCACCACCGACACCCAGCAGTTTGTGGTCGAGGCGCCCCCCACCTTGATCTGGCCCTGCGATCCGCGGCGAGTGGGGCAGGTCGTGACAAACTTACTCGGCAACGCCATCCGGTACGCGAGCGACGGCCAGGTGACGGTCACCCTGATCGAAGCGGATCATCAACTGCATCTCACGGTGCGGGACGAGGGGATCGGGATTCCTCCTTCCGCGCTGGAGAGCATCTTCGCCCGGTTCGAGCAGGGCGGAGCGCCCCAGGGTCAGGGTCTCGGGCTTGGCCTCTACATCAGCCGGGGCATCGTGCAGGCGCACGGAGGACGGATCTGGGCCGAGTCGGCGGGCGTGGGGATGGGCGCCACCTTCCACGTCGTACTTCCCTTTCTTGACGCGGACCCTTCGACCTGACCCCGGCCAAAAGGTAAACAAGCGGCTTGGCGTGCCCTCTCAGCGAAGAATCACCTTACAAATCGACGCTTGCCCGCTCAGTCACGCTATGCGTAGGTGTACCCTGTGATAAGAAGACCGCCGATAAAGACTACACGCGAGGGGCGCCTGTATGAATGCCTACCTTGATACTACCGACTCACCCGCCGGACCGCTCTCCTTCGCGGTGGATGAACACGATGCCTTACTCTGGCTTACCTTCCATGAAGGACGGTATGAGAGGACGATCGAGGAGGAGCTGGCGCGCGTGGGACACGACCTCCACCAGGACCGGACGCGCACGGCGGCGATACGTTTACAGCTTGAGGAGTATTGCGCCGGTACACGCCGGGGGTTCGACTTCCCGCTCGCCCTGGTTGGGACGCCCTGGCAAAAGCTGGTCTGGCGGGCCTTGATCGAGATCCCCTTCGGTCAAACGCGGACCTATGCCCAGGTCGCGGCAATGATCGGGCGTCCCACCGCGGCCCGGGCGATGGGAAGGGCGAACGCCACCAACCGGATCCCGCTCGTGATTCCGTGCCATCGGGTTATCGGCGCCGACGGGTCGCTGACCGGATTCGGCGGCGGTATCCACCTCAAGACGCGCCTCCTCGCCCACGAGGCGCGCCACGCGGGTCTTCAACCTTTGGCGGCCAACTGAAGCAGCTTCTGGTTGCGGGTGGCGGCGGGGAGCGCGAACCAGGCGACCCGGTCGAATCCGAGCTGGGTCCAGGGCGCCATGGCCTCCGGCTCCCGCTCCGTGCCCACTGATTCCACCTCCACGACTGGGCCACGCGCGGCCCGAAGCGCCTCCAGCATGGCCGCCGCGCTGGGATAACGATCCTGGACCCCGAAGGCGGTGGCCCGAGTCAACACGGCGGTGATTGCCGGGGGAAGTGAAAGCGCGGCCCAGGACTTCGCGGGGAAGAGCGCGTGCCGGGCCCGCTGAGCATCCAACCCCTGCCGGCGAAGACGGGCCAGGGCATGATCCGGATCGGCGCCGCCCAGAAGGGCATGCAAGAGGACGCCAAGCGCGTAGAGATCGCTCCGTGGCTCGGTACGCCCAATCACTTGCTCGAACGGTACGTAGCCCCAGTGGTCGCCCGCCGTGGGGGACAGCGCCTGGCCGAAGCCAAACTCGACCAGCACCGGCCCGTCGATGCGCGCGTCGAGGACGAAATGGGCCGGGCGCACCTGGCCAAGGGTCAAGCCCTGTCCATGCAGATAGACCAGCAGTTCCCCAATGGCAATGATCCAATCGAGCGCCCGCGGCCCGCGGAGCCGGCCACCGGCCTCCAGCAACTCCTCCGCCAGGGACAGGCCCGGCACCTGGTCGACCACGAGATAGAGAGCGCCTCCCTCGTCATCCAGGACGCTCCAATGGTCACGGACGGGCGCGATGCACGGGTGACTGAGGTTTGCCCATCGGGTCGCCGCGGCGGCGAACCAGGCGCCAATCTCGGCGGCGCCGTCCGGATCAGACCATTCGGCGGGATACTGGTGCA
>DATBTL010000052.1:0-2816 GCA_036559345.1 Chloroflexota bacterium
GCACAGGCGCCCGGGAACGTCCAGCGATTCGGTTGGGCTGGGTTGATGGTCCTGGGCGTAGGGCTGCACTTCCTGCCGCGGTTGCGGGGAACCACCCTGGAGCGTCCCGAGCGCGCGGTATGCCCTCGCGCTCCTCGTCACCGGGCTGGTGACGCGCGCGCTAAGCCAACCGTTGCTCGCGCTGGCCAACTCGGCGCCGCGGACCGCCGCTCCGTACTCGGGCCGGGCTCTGGCCCGTCCTGCCCTTCTTTCTCACCGCCTTCGCCGCCTACTGGCTGGCGACCGCCCTGAACCTGGCTGGGCTGATCGCCGCCGCGCCCGTTAGCGGCGCCCTGGTCCCGGACCCGGTTGATCGGCTCACGAACCTGATTGCCTTCCTGCTTCCGATCTCCGTGGCGATGTCCGAGCGCACCTTTCCCCTCTTCTTCCGTACCCCGCGTCCCCGGCTTCCGCTATTGCGCGCCGGCCTGGCGCTCCTGCTGGCGGGGCTGATCGCGCGCGTGGCCGGGGATCTGGCCGAGGCCGCGCGCCTGGCGGGACTGGGCGAATTGCTCATGGCGGCGGCTCTTGCGCTCTTCATTCAGGCGCTCGGCGTCTTCGCCCCGCGCCGGCCGCTGCCCCGCCAACCGGTACGTCCGCTCCGCGATCCCATCCAACTCCACGCCGTCTCGGCCTATCTCTGGCTGACCGCTGTCGCGCTGGCGCTGGCGGCCAATGGCGCGGCGGCGTTCGGCCTGGCGATTGCCCCGGTCCCGCTCGACGCGGAGCGCCACCTCCTGGGCGCGGGCTTCGTGACCATGCTGATCCTGGGGGTAGGCGCGCATCTGTTGTCGAGCTTCGCCAATCGACGGCCACGCTCCGCCGCGCTGCTCTGGGTCACCTTGTTGCTGGGCAACCTGACGGCGCTGCTCCGCGTGGGGCCGCTGGTGGTTCCTGCCTTGTTCCCCGATGGAGGCGCCATCGCCCTGCCGATAGCCGGGATGACGGGTCTGGCCGCGCTGATTGTCTTCGGCATCAACCTGTTCACCGGCCCAGGCATGTAACCAAAGTCACAGTCGGGAGGGCCGAACGCGGTCTATAGTGCAAGACGGGTCACGTTCCCCTCGTTGCTCCGGCGGCCAGGGGATTCGCCCATCGAAGCCCCACCAGTCCGAGGAGGAAAGAATCACATGTCCGCCGCTGCTCTGCTCCTGGACGTGCGTACCCTGCCGGGGCCGCAACGACACCCGCGCATTTTCGCCCTATTGGACCAACTGGCCCCTGGGGAGGAGTTGGTGCTGATCAATGATCACGAGCCCAAGCCCCTCCGTTACCAAATCGAGGCGAATCAGCCGGGGTGCTTCGAGTGGGAGCCGCGAGAGACCGGCACGCACGAATGGACGGTGCGGATCCGCCGGCTCCAGCCCAGCCCTCCCCTGGGCACGATCGGGTTGCCGGAACGACTGCCGCACCTCAGCCCTTCACTGGCGGTAGGGAAACTGCTCCGTCACTTTCCCGCCTCCGGCTCGGTGCTGGCCCGCTTTGGCTTGAAGCCCGAGGCCGATGACCCCCGAACCCTGAGCGATCTGGCCCGGGACGCCAACGTGCATCTCGATCTCGTGATAGCGGCCCTGGAAGTGACGCTGGCACGCTAGGCAGGCGATAGGGAGACATGCGGCGATGGCGATAGCATTCGGCACGCGGGCGGCAACGACCGCGGGGATGCCGCAAGGAGCGGCGGCGCGGGCGCGCGCCTCTTCGGTCCCGCTCTGGTACCTGTACACCGCCATCGCCGCCCTGGTGCTGTTCTGCACCGGCCTGATTGCCCTCGCCCCGGAGGCGATGGACGGCACGCTCTCTCCCCACGTGCTGGCCCTGATCCACGTTGCCACCCTGGGTGTGATGACTACGGCGATCATGGGGGCGCTCTGGCAATTGCTGCCGGTCATTCTGGTGACTCCGGCGCCCCGCTCCTGGCTGAGCCGGACCCATTATCCGCTGTGGGTGACCGGCGTGACCCTGCTGGTGGCCGGCTTCTGGAGTGATTGGTGGCCGGCGCTGGCAGCGGGCGGCACGCTGGTGGTGCTGGGCGCGGCGCTGTTCGCGGCGGTGATGCTGTGGACCATTATCCGCGCCCCGCGCCGGCCGGTCTCCGCCTATTTCGTGGCGGCCGGCCTGATCTATCTGGTCCTGGTCGTGCTGGGTGGCCTCGCGCTGGCCGTGGATCGGGAAACCGGCCTGCTGGGGAGCCGGCTGCTCCAGGTACTGCCGGCCCATCTGCTGTTGGGCTTCGTCGGGTGGGGAGTTGGCACGGTGATGGGCGTCTCATACAAGCTCGGCCCGATGTTCGCCCTGGCCCACGTTGCCGACGAGCGACCGGGATGGCTATGCTGGGGCCTGCTCAACGGCGGTCTGGTGATGCTGGCGGTGGGACTGCCGGCCGGCTGGCCGTTGGCGGTCTGCCTGGGGCCGGGGGCGCTAATCCTACTGGCCATCCTGGTGTTCACGGCGGATACCGCGCGCATCCTACGGTCCCGCCATAAGAGAGTGTTGGAGCCGACCCAGTGGCACGTCCTGGCCGGGTTGGGATGCCTCCTCTTGTGCGGTGGGCTGACCCTGCGCGCCGCCCTGGGCGGGGTGGGCTGGTGGTTGGATGGGCGGACCGCTACGGCATTGGGCCTCCTGTTCCTGCTGGGCTTCGTGGGCCAGACGATTATGGGCTATCTGTATAAGATCGTCCCCTTCCTGGTCTGGAATCGCCGCTATGCGCCCTTGGTGGGGCGGCAAAAAGTGCCGATGATGCGGGATCTGATCCAGGACCGCGCGGCCTGGGCCAC
>DATBTL010000053.1:0-3618 GCA_036559345.1 Chloroflexota bacterium
CGGCTGATCCGCTCGATGTCGTCCGGCGAGAGTTCGCAGTTCTTCTTGCCCAGATTCTTGCGGAGCGGCTTGAACCACTGGCCGGCGTCGATCAGTTGCACCCGGCCCTGGCGGTGGGCTGGCTTCCGGTTGGACAGGACCCAGATGTAGGTGGCGATGCCGGTGTTGTAGAAGAGGTTGAGTGGAAGGGCCACGATCGCCTCGACCCAGTCGTTCTCGATCAGCCAGCGGCGGATGTTGCTCTCGCCCTGGCCCGCGTCGCCGGTGAAGAGCGACGAACCATTGTGCACCTCGGCGATGCGGCTGCCCAGCGGGGACGTGCCGTTCATCTTCGCGGCCATATTGGCGAGGAAGAGCAACTGCCCATCACTGGAGCGGGTGATGAGCGAGAGTTCCTCGCCCCCATGCATCACCTTGAAGCGCGGGTCGTGCATGCCGTCCTTGCCGCCCATCGTCTCCAGGTCTTTCTTCCAGCTTTTTCCGTAAGGCGGATTGGCGAGCATGAAGTCGAACTCTTGCGCCGGGTAGGCATCGTGGGCCAGGGTGGACCATTCGGCCCCGCCGACGATGTGGTCGGCGCTCTCGCCCTCGCCTTTGAGCAACATGTCCGCCTTGCAGACCGCGTAGGTTTCGGGATTGATCTCCTGGCCGTAGAGCAGACTCGTGACCTCCTGCTGGTGCCTTAAGGCAATCGCCGTCAGGGTCTCCTCCGCCACGGTGAGCATGCCGCCGGTGCCGCAGGCGCAGTCGTAGAGCAGATAGGTGCCCGACTTGATCTGGTCCGCGATGGGGAGAAACACCAGATTCGCCATCAGCCGCACCGCGTCGCGCGGGGTCCAGTGCTCGCCCGCCTCCTCGTTGTTGTCCTCGTTGAATCGGCGGACCAGTTCCTCGAAGACCGTGCCCATGGCGTGGTTGTCGAGGCCGTCCGGCGAGAGGTCGATCTCGGGGTCGAGGAACTTGTTGATCAACGTGCCGATCGCGTCGGCCCTGGACAGGGTCTGCAGTTGATTGCGGAACTTAAAGTTTTCGAGGATGTCCTGGACGTTGGGTGAGAAGCCGTTCAGGTAGTCCTCGAAATCGGCGAGGAGTTGTTGCCGGCTGCCGCGCGATCGGAGGTCGCGCAGGGTGAAACGCGAGGTATTGTAGAACGCCTGGCCCGCCGCGTCGCGGAGGGCGGCGCTCTGCTCGGTGATCCCTGCCGCGTCCAGCATCGTTTTGGTCTCGAGCACGGTGTGCTTGGTCGGCTCCAGCACCGCGTCCATGCGCCGGATAACGCACATAGGCAGGATGACGTCGGGGTACTTGCCTCGTTTGAAGAGGTCGCGGAGCACGTCATCGGCTATGCCCCAGATGAAGGATACGATTTTGTTGTGTGTCGCCTGGTCCACTATCGCGTTCGCTCCCCAGCCATGATAATCTCGCCGGCGCCTTCAAAATCCGATCAAACGTTGTTCCATTGTAGATGTAAATGACCGGATCTGAATATCTCTTGGTGGGGATACTTTCGGCGGGCGATCGAAGGTCATCAGAGCAACACGATGATCAACCCTCCCTGTGTAGGGTTGGCGCTTAAGGGATCATGCGGGTGGAGGTCCGTGCTGATCTCTATCATTGAGTGGTGTCGGCGGCATCGAACGCAAATCCGAGATCGAAGCCTTTTCCTTGCGCCAGGAGCCTGGTAGAATCGCGCCATGTATGAATGGCTCTGGGTCATGCTTCTTGGCGCGGTTGGTGGCGCTGCTAGATAAAAAGGGGGTTTGTGAAATGCCAAGAGACTATCTCGATGAGCTTATGGCGAAGGGCACCGCCCAAGACCCGAACTTCCCCAGGCTGGTGGATGAGGCAATGGCGCGGCAAGATGCCGCGCAGGAGCATCGGCCCATTATCAGTGGGGGACCGAGGAACACTGGCCTAGGTAACAGCGCACATAAGATCGCCAAGCACGTACGGGATCTGGCGGACCGCCGGAAGCACAAAACGCCCGCCTGATCGCTTCCCACAGCATCCCATCGACACCACGCGAGGGAGGCGCCGGAGCCCGGCGATCATCACGGTTTCGTCATGGTAACGACTTTGGCCATCCTGCGATTGGCTAGTAATGGCATCCGCATACGCATCCGCCGAGCGGATGAGCCGCGCCACTACTTCGATCGATGCATCATCCGAAGGCGGGCGCTCTCCCTGCCGCACGAGTTCGAAGACATGGGAAGCGATCACCATGAACGGCGCGCTCGCGGAGGTTACTTGTTGTTTCGCTTCAGGCAGAGTGAGGGTAGGCATGGTGACCCCTCCTGCTGCCGGCATCCTGTCGCCTGATGTGGGGCGACAATGCCTGATTCTACACCGCCTGGTTGAAAATGTATCACATAATCAACCATCGACGCCGTCCCCCAACTCGCGATCGCTCCTACGTTCGTGAGGCGACCGGTTGGCGGTCGGCGGCGGCCAGTTCGCTTATCTCGCGTTCCAGCCAGGCCCGGTGGCGGCGCCAATCAGCGATACGGTCCAGAAGGATGCCGATCTGGCGGTCGATGTGGGCGATTTCGGCCTGTTTGAGCAACACCGCCGCCTGGCGACTGGCGCGCTCAAACTCCTCATCACTCATGGCGTTGACCTGCTCTTCGGTCCAGGGAGGTTGCACCAGATCGGGGCTATCCGGCAGAGGTTCGCGGATACCGGCCTCCCACATCGCGATCTCGCGCTTCAATTCAGTCAGGATCGCGGTTGCTCCCAGGCGGGCGGTCCCGGACAAATGCGGAAGGCGCGCCTCAAACTCGCCGATCCGGTCCTGAGTGATCTGGTATTCGTGCTCACTGCCAATCATGACGAATCCTTTCGGTGATTAGCGGGCGGTTCGTGGGTCGAGCGCGACGAGGCCGACCAGGGTGCCAACCCGGTTATGTTGAAAGAAAGTTCGGAATGGTTCGGTAGTGCGGGTAACAGCGTCGGCGTCATAAATTTCACCGAAGAACACGATCTTCATGGACGCGCTATCGGCCCGAGCGATCTTTTTGTCCAACCCCAACATGCTGATCCCGGCGGCCTCGTAGCAGCCGTCCCAGTCACCAGGGAGTTCCTTGGTGGTGACAAACGAACCACCGAGGTAGACCCGCGTGCATCCGGCCCTGGCCAGGGAAAGAAGCGCCCGACGCATCCCCGCCAGGAGGGCCTGCCGCTTGGCGTTGGCGCCGAAGCGGGCCACGATCTCGGCCCAATCGCTCTCGTGAATGCCGGCGGGAAGAGCGCCGGTGGCCGGATCGAACGCTGGGATCAATAGGCCCCCTCTTTTGATGATCCCAGTATACCACGGTAGACTACCCCTCTCCAGATGCCAGATAGTGGGCCAGAGTCGCGCGGGCCCCTCGCGTATACAGCAAGCGCAACGCTTCCGCCAGGGAGATCACGAAAGGCTCATTACCGGCCAGATCGCCGAACAGGCCGGTCAGGCGGAGGAGGGGACGCGGATCCTCCCGTCCCTCGCGGGCGCGCGACTGCAAGGTCTCGACCAGCTGATCCTCGACCAGGATCGGTTCGCCGTGCTCATCCACGCCGGACAGATAGCGGAACCAGCCCGCGACCGCCAGGGTCAGGAGCGCATGGGGGCGGCCGGAGGCC
>DATBTL010000054.1:0-6425 GCA_036559345.1 Chloroflexota bacterium
TGGATGGGCTGGCTGGGCTGATCCACAAATCGCTGGTGCTGCTGGAGGCGGTGACGAGTGGTAATCGCTACCAACTGCTGGAGACCGTGCGCCAGTACGGGCAGGAGAAACTTACGGCATCAGGGGAAGCGGCGCTGTTCCGGGATCGCCATCTGGACTGGTGCCTGGGCATGGCCCTGCGGGCAAAGCTCGGGGTAGGCCCAGGGGATTCGGCCGCGCCCAACCTGGAGCCCCACGAGCAGGCAGCCGGGTTGGAGCGGCTGGAGGGAGAGGCGGACAACCTGCGAGCTGCCCTGGCCTGGAGCAAGGCGCTAGGTGGGCGGCAGGAGAAAGGTCTCCGTTTGGCCGCGTCGATCCCCTTATGGTGGTCCCTGGCCGGTCATAACAGCGAGGGGCGACGCTGGCTGGAGGATCTGCTGAAACGCGGTGGCCAGCTACCGGGGCCGCTTCAGGCACGGGCCCTCCTTGTCCTGAGCTTCCTGGCCTCGAATCAGGGAGAGTACGCGGAGGCGATGCGGTTGGCCGAGATGGCCCACACCCTCTTCCAGAGCGAGGGGGATCAGGCCGGCACTCGGTCCGCGCGTCTTACCCAGGGCATACACGCGCACTTTCAGGGCGACTTCCCCCAAGCGACGGCGCTTCTGGAGGAGGTGTTGCTGGCGTATCGGGGCCTTGGCGACCGGAGGGGCGAAGCCTATGCCCTCTTACCGCTCGGTATTATCTCGCACATGCAGGCCGACTATGGCCGGGCGGCGGCACTCTACACGGAGGGTCTGACCCTATTCCAGGAGATTGGGGACGCCCTCGGGATCGGCAACCAACTCGCCAATCTGGCCAACATTTCGCGTGATCTGGGCGACTTCACGGAGGCGACGCGGCTGCACCGCGAGAGCCTTGAGGTGCGCCGCGCCATCATGGACCGGCCCGGCTTCGCCGAGTGCTTCGAGGGCCTGGCCGTATGCGCCGCCGGTGAAGGGCAGCCGCACCGGGCGGCCCGGCTCTTCGGCGCGGCCGAGGCCATCCGCGAGGCGATTGGCCGCCCGATTGAGCAGGCGGATCGCGCCCCGCATGACCGTGTGGTCCCGGCCGTGCGCGCCGCGCTGGGCGAGGATGCCTTCGACGCGGCCTGGGCCGCGGGGCAAGGCATGCCCTTGGAGGAGGTCATTGCATCATGCTTTGATGTATGAGAATGACTCTAACTCTTGATGACGATGTTGCCGCTCGCCCCCGTAGGGATCGCCCCTCCTTGCCCCCCGGTACCTCGCTGCTGCATACTAGCGCCAGAGCAGGGCACGGCGTGGCGCGATGGCGCGTCCCGTCCACCGCCCACGGCTTCAGTCCCTGGCGGCTTCATCATCAGTAGGTTTCTTGAGTATTCCGGACGAGTCGCCATCCTCGTTCGGGCAAGTGGAGGGAGTGCCAGCATGGGCCCTATCTCGTCGCGCGTCAAATCTTTCGTCGCCACGGCGGCGCTCGTGGCCGTGGCCGCCATTCCGGCCCAGCAGGCACGGGCGGCGGCATCGATGACCCCGATCAACATCTCGTTCAGCACCTGGACCGGCTATGGACCCCTGGTGGTGGGGGTGCGGGACGGTATCTTCAAGAAGTATGGGCTGGATGTCAAGTATTCGCTGATCGAGTCCCCCTCGCTCCGGCGCGACGCGCTCCGCACCGGGCGCATCGACGGGGCCGCCTCCACCGTCGATACCTTTGCTCGGTGGGCCGGGCAGGGCGCGGCACCGGTCCAGGTGCTCGGGATCGATCGCTCGGAAGGTGGAGACGGCATTGTCTCCAAGAAGACGATCACCAGCGTCAAGCAACTGAAAGGCCAGACGGTCGCGGTGAACGTCGGTTCGACCAGCGAGTGGTTCATGTACTACGTGCTGCGCGCCAACGGACTCTCGGTAAGCGACATCAACGTGCTGGATATGCCCGATAGCTCCGTGGCGGGGTCCACGTTCCGGGCCGGGAAGGTCGGGGTCGCCGTCACCTGGCAGCCCTGGTTGGATCGGGCGGAGCAAGCGCCGTTCGGTCATGTCCTGGTCTCCAGCAAGACCTATCCCAATATCATCGTTGATGATTTCGCCTTCAGCGCCAGCTTCATCAAGGCCCATCCCGCCGCGATCTCGAAGTTCGTCCAGGCCTATTTCGCCGCGGTCAACCTGGTGCTGACCAACCCGAAGCAGACCTATCCGATTATCGGGAAGTTCACCGGTGAGACGGTGGCCGGCGTTACCTCGGACTTTACCGGCGTGAAGCTTATGGACCTTCCCCAGAGCAAAGCCTACTTTGGCACCCCCAGCAAGCACGGGCCGATCTACGGGATCGAGACCCAGGCCGCCAACTTCTGGCTGAGCCTGCATGACATGCGTGGGATGCCGAACATCAATCAGAGTATCAACTCCTCCTTTCAATCCATGATGTAGAGTTATCTCTTGTACAGGGAGGTGACGGGCCCGTCACTTCCCTGTACACGACGCGGGGATTTTGAGCCGAGTGACTGGTAGACCATGGAGCGCGAATTGAGGAGTGACGAGCCAGGGACGAGGGCCGACCCGGCGCCGGGAGCCCCGAAGCGAAGGAAGCGCGGCGGCTTCGCGGCTACCTACTTAACCCCAAAGGAATCGATTCCCCCGCTCGCCGTGGTGGTGCTGGGGGTGCTTAGCTTCGTCATTCCTCTCGGCGCCTGGGCGGTGCTGACCTATGGCGGGGTGATCGATCCCTTCACCCTGCCCACTCCTGGAGCCGTGATTTCCGCGCTCCAGTATATGTTCTCGACCAATAACTTCATCGCCGATGTCTGGGCCAGCAGTTCCCGTATCATGATCGGCTTCGCCATTTCGGCGGTCCTGGGGGTGCCGCTGGGGATCCTGATGGGGTCGTTCCGAGCCATACAGGCCCTCTTCGAGCCCTTGATTTCCTTCGCCCGCTATCTGCCCGCCTCCGCCTTTATTCCCTTGCTGATTGTCTGGCTTGGTTTCGGTGAAGGGGAAAAAGTGGCGATCATCGTCATCGGCTGCTTCTTCCAATTGTGCCTCCTGGTGGCGGACATTTCAGCGGGGGTGCAAAAAGAGTTGCTGCAGATTGCCTATACTCTGGGCGCCAAACGCCGGCAGGTGTTCACGCGCGTCTTGATCCCCGCCTCGCTACCGGGGGTGGTCGATACCTTGAGGATCATAGTCGGCTGGGCCTGGACCTATCTGATCGTGGCTGAATTGGTGGGGGCGGAAACCGGAATCGGCCACGTCATTCTGGCGGCCCAGCGAACCGGATTCACCGACCAAATCATCGCGGCAATCCTCACGATCGGCATTCTCGGCCTGATCACCGACGCCGCGTTCCGCCTCCTCCATCATCTCCTGTTCCCGTACGTGGAGCGGCCGGGACAAACTGGGAGCCGGGCGGTGGTGCTCGCCCGCCTCAATCCGTTCGCGTGGGGTCGATGAGCAGCATCGTGCTGGACCATGTACGGATGGTCTATCCGGGCCGGGACGGCGGCGTTCTCGCCCTGAACGACATCAGCCTGTCGGTGGAGGAAGGGCAGTTCGGGGCGATCGTCGGGGCCTCCGGCTGCGGCAAAAGTACCTTACTCAATATCGTGGGCGGGCTGGTCACCCCAACCGGCGGGGAGGTGCGGCTCGATAACCAGCCCATCGACGGCCCCGGCGCGGATCGCGGGATGGTGTTTCAGTCATACACCCTCTATCCCTGGAAATCCGTGCGCCGGAATATCGAGTTTGGCCTGGCCCTCCGGCACGTTCCCAAGGAACGACGCCGCGCCGTCACCGACGAGTTGATCGCCCAGGTCGGCCTGGAGGGGTTCGCGGACGCCTATCCCAAGGCGCTGTCGGGAGGAATGAAGCAAAGGGTGGCGATCGCGCGCGCCCTGGCTAACGACCCGAGGGTGTTGCTGATGGATGAGCCATTCGGCGCCCTGGACGCCCAGACCCGCGTGGTGATGCAGGAACTGCTGTTGGATATTTGGGAACGGAGCCGGAAGACCGTTCTTTTCGTCACCCATGATATCGACGAAGCGATTCTCCTTTCCGACGTGGTGTATGTCCTTTCGAGCCGGCCTGGTACCCTGCGCCTCCGCCTCCCGATTGATCTCGACCGTCCCCGCAGCCTGGATACCATGGGCACCCCGCGGTTCGCCGCCTTCAAACGGCAGATTCTGGAGATTATTCACCGGGAGAGTCTGCGGGAGGCGGGATTGGCGAACCGGCTGGGAGCGGGCCGGCCCGCCGCGGTCGAGGGGGACTCGCAAGCCGGCTGAGCCGGGGCGCACCCTCTGGCGGCCATGGGGTACACTGAGCGAGTGAAAAATCGCCCGCGGGCCGCTCGGGCTGCCCGCCATCGGAAAGGACCGCTGCCCATGACCGTGACTGTTCGCATCCCTACCCCCTTGCGCAAGGTAACCGGCGGGTCCGCTCGCGTGAACGCGAGCGGCGACACGGTGCGCGCGGCCCTCGATTCCCTGGTGGCCACGTACCCCGAGCTACGGGAGCGAGTCTACGACGAGGATGCCAGGTTGCGGCGCTTCATCAACCTGTTCGTGGGCGAGGAGGATATTCGCTTCCTCAATGGTCTCGACACGCCTCTGAGCGAGGGCGCCGAGCTCTCTATCGTCCCCGCGGTGGCCGGAGGGTCGGGCCGCTGAGGGCGGCCCCACCTTCATTGTCGAGTGCGCTCCTATACGGCATCCCCGTTGCCGGGTCGCGTGGGAGGCTGTACGTTTGAGGGCGCGTACCCACAATCAGCCGGCGGACCCGCCCAGACACGGCGGTACCCCGATGGCGCTTGGTGAGTTGAGTTGAAGCACAGCAGGGGAGGCAGGAATAATGCGGCTGGTGACCTACCGGGACGGGGGAGACGCGCGCGTTGGCGCCATTCACGGCGACCGCGTGATCGATCTCAGCGGCCTTGCGCCCGATATGCAAAGCCTGATTGAACAGGGCGAGACGGGCACGGAACGCGCGCGCGCGGCGGTGGAAGCCGCTACCTCCTCGCAGCCGCTCACGGCGGTGACTCTCCTGGCTCCGCTTCCCCGTCCCCGGAAAAATATCGTCTGCCTGGGGATGAACTACGCCCTTCATGCCTATGAGAGCGCGCGAGCCCGAGGAAACCCAGAGGTGTTGCCGGAGTATCCCGTGTTCTTCACCAAGGCGCCAACCTCGGTGATCGGTCCCGATGCCGTGGTACCGCTCCATCAGGCGGAAACAAGCCAACTTGACTGGGAAGTCGAGCTTGCCTTTATCATGGGGCGGACGGCCCGCGATGTACGCGAGTCGGAGGCCCTGGGCTATGTGTTTGGCTACACGGTGCTCAATGATGTGTCGGCCCGCGAACTGCAGAGCCAGCATCAGCAGTTTTTCCGCGCCAAAAGCCTGGATGGTTGTGGCCCGCTCGGTCCCTGGATTGTTACCGCCGACGAGATTCCCGATCCCCATGCTCTGGGTCTCCGCCTCCGCGTGAACGGGGAGACCATGCAGGAATCGTCGACCGGCGATCAGATCTTCAAGATCCCGACGATCATCGCCGTACTCTCCCACGGGATGACCCTGGAAGCGGGCGACATTATCTCCACCGGCACCCCGGCCGGGGTGGGTATGGGGAGGCATCCCCAGGTCTGGCTGAAGGACGGCGACGTGATGGAGGCCGAGGTCGACGGAATCGGGGTTCTCCGGAACACGGTAAGGAAACTCTAACCCAGGCGCGACAGCGATCCAGGGGGTGTCCGTGGCTCTACCCGCGTTTCCCGTACCTTCCGCCCCACGCGGCCGCCCGCGTATACCATCGCGAGGGATCGTGACCTATCATAGGTCACGCCTCGCGGTGGCCTGGGCCGTGTTCCTGGCGGGCGCCTTCGTGGTCTTCACGAGCGTTCGGGTGTCTGGAATGACCACCCACCTCGATCTGCGGATCGTGGCCCACCTGCTGCCGATCCGCGATCACCAGCGGTTGCTCAAACTGCTCCATCCCCTGGTCCATCTGGCGGATGGCTGGTTCGTGGTCACGGTGACCATGCTCATGGTCTTGGCGCTGTGGATGCGAGGCTATAAGCATCCATGGGCCCTCATGCTCGGCCTCCTCTCGTGGCCCATCGAATTGGCGTGCAAGGCGGTATTCCCTCAACCCTCCGGACTGTTCACCGCGCACGCCACCGTGCAGATCCGCGATCTCGTCCATGGTCCTGGGGCCGCGGCTGTGCTGGATTGGCTGCATAACGCGGCCCCAGGTGGCGTGGGCACGCTGGTGCAAAACGCGGGTGGGGCAACCCTGGGCCTGGCCTCCAGCTATCCCAGCGGCACCACCGCCCGCGGCGCCTTCGTGATCGGCCTGCTGGCCTGGGCCTGTCTCCGTCTGGGGGGAAGCAGCCTGGGTGCCTTGCTCGCCACCTTGCTTCTGGCGCCTCTCAGTACCCT
>DATBTL010000055.1:0-2174 GCA_036559345.1 Chloroflexota bacterium
CTGGGGATGAGCGTCCCCCCTGCCGAGGGCACCTGCGATGGAGTCTCCGTGCTGGGCTACTTCGCCGGCCTGGATCGGTTCAGGACCGAGATCGACGCCTATCGGGCCCGCATCCCCGCCGACCTGCCCCTGGAGATCGGCATGCGCGCCTGCGTCCCCGATTGCGACTCGCTGGAGGAGTTGACCGCCAAGGTGGCCCACTGCGTCGCCGTGGGGGCGCGGGGAGTCTCATTCTATAACTATGGGATGATGCCGTCCGTTCGGCGGGACTGGGTCCGCGAGGCGCTTGGCCGCGTCCGCGCGGGTTGATCGTGCGGGATGCGCGCCGCTCCTTCGCGGCGACCCGGTTCACCTCATACTGGCTGGACGACCCGAGGCGGCCCGAACCGAGCGAGGCGCTGGTCCACTCCACCGCCTGTGACCTCGCGGTGGTCGGCGGCGGCTTCACCGGTTTGTGGACCGCGCTCCTGGCCAAGGAACGGGATCCCAATCGGAATGTGGTGCTGGTGGAGTCGCGGGAGATCGGATGGGCCGCCACGGGGCGGAACGGCGGCTTTTGCCTGGCCAGCCTTACCCACGGGCTGGCCAACGGGCTGGAGCGCTTCCCCACCGAGATCGAGCGTCTGGAGATGCTGGGGCACGAGAATTTCGAGGGACTCCAGCAAACCCTCGCCCGCTACAACATAGACTGCGACTTTGAGCCCACCGGCACTCTGAACGTGGCCCTGGAACCCTACCAAATGGCGGAGCTTCGGGAGTGGATGCCAACGGCCGCCCGGTACGGCGAGGATGTTCTGCTGCTCGATCAGGACCAGGTCCGAGCCGAGGTGGCCTCTCCCACCTACCTGGGCGGGGTCTGGACTCGCAACGGCGCCGCGGTGCTCCACCCGGCTCGTCTCGCCTGGGGCCTCAAGGCGGCGTGCCTCTCCCTTGGGGTACGGATCCACGAGCATTCGCCCGTCACGGGCATGGAGCGGGACGGATGCTCGGTCAGGCTGACCACCCCATACGGGCAGGTCACGGCCCGAAGCGTGGCGCTGGCCACCAATGCTTTCTCGCCGCTCCTACGGAGGATCGCGAACTACATTGTCCCGGTCTACGACTACGTCCTGGTGACCGAACCGCTCACCGAGCCGCAAATGAACTCCATCGGCTGGAAACACCGCCAGGGGCTCGGCGATAACGGAAACCAGTTCCACTATTACCGGCTCACGGCGGACAATCGGATTCTCTGGGGCGGCTACGACGCCGTGTACCACTATAAGAATGGCCTCCGTGATGAACTCGACAACCGTCCAGAGTCATTCCTCAAGCTGGCCGGTCATTTCTTCACCACCTTTCCCCAACTGGAGGGAATCCGCTTTACCCATGCCTGGGGCGGAGCGATCGATACCTGCAGCCGGTTCTGCGTATTCTGGGGCCAGGCCATGGGCGGGAAGGTCGCCTACGCGGCCGGCTATACCGGCCTGGGGGTGGGGGCCAGTCGCTTCGGGGCGGCGGTCTTGCTCGATTTGCTATCCGGACGCGAGACCGAGCTGACCGCGCTCCAGTTCGTCAAGAGTAAACCGGTCCCCTTTCCGCCCGAACCACTCCGCTATCTCGGAATCCAGCTTACCCGCTGGTCACTCGATCAAGCTGACCGCCATCAAGGGCGCCGCAATGCCTGGCTCCGAGCCCTGGATCGGCTGGGTCTTGGCTACGACTCATAAGCTTGACGGACCTAGATCCCGTGCGACACAATGCATGCAATCAGCGGCGTGTTCAAGCCGCGAATGGACTCATTCAATTGTCCAAGGAGGTTCCACCATGCCGGCTTCCCTGAATCGACGTTCGTTCCTGAAACGCATGGGCGCCGCGGCGGGCGCCGCCACCGCGGCCGGGATCGCCGGGAACACGGTGGCCGAGGCGGCCAGTCGCCCAGCGCAACGCTCCGCCAGCCAGGCCACCCTGAACATCCTCTGCTGGGAAGGCTACACCGATCCCTCATTCGTGGGACCCTTCGAGAAGATGTATAACTGTACGGTTACTCACACCTATGCCGGCTCCAGTGACGAGATGGTCGCCAAGTGGATCGCGGGTCACGGGAACACCTACGATCTGGTCTCCGCCTCCGGCGACGCGGATCGGCGGTTCATCCACTCCCGCACCCTGCTCCCTATCGATGTCTCGAAGCT
>DATBTL010000056.1:0-2642 GCA_036559345.1 Chloroflexota bacterium
CTCTGGGGCCCTATACTGATGAGCGTGAACGTGTATGATGTCCCGCGGCCTATCGCGGCGGTGGCCAATAGGAGTGGGCAGGCTCTCTGGCAGACCGGGTTGTCCCAGATTGAAGCCCCGGCTTTCGCGCCGGGGAGCCTCACCGCTCACCTAGCCGTGGGCTTTAGCCCGCTGTCCCGATGGGATGTATGAGGTTCGAACAACCATGAAGAAGGAGCGGCCTGAAGGCTACGCTAGCAGAGCAAATGAGCCTCCCCGGCCTGAAGGCCGGGGTTTCAAGGGGACGCGGCCGCCGCATCTCAGAACCTGTCCACTCCTATGGATGGTGTCCGCGTGAGCGGTGGTGTTCCAGAGGGGGCAACCGGGGCGGGCACCCTCTACCTGGTCGCCACTCCGATCGGCAATCTGGGCGATATCACCCTGCGGGCCCTGGAGACCTTGCGCACAGTGGATGCCGTGGCCAGCGAGGACACGCGGAAGACCGGCCTACTCCTCCAGCGGTTTGAGATCAAGAAGCCGCAGATCGCCTTTCACGAGCATAACGAGGAGCAGGCGGGCGCCCGCGTCGAGGGATTGCTCCGCGAGGGAAAGTCGGTGGCCTTGGTGACCAACGCCGGGACGCCCGGGATCTCCGATCCCGGCTACACCCTGGTGCGCCGGGTCACGCGGGCCGGACTGCCCCTCACCATGATCCCTGGGCCAGCGGCGCTGGTCATGGCCCTGGTGCTCTCCGCGCTGCCCGTGCATAGCTTCACCTTCCGCGGCTTTCCGCCCCGGAAGTCGGGCGCGCGCCGGACCTGGCTCGCTCTGGACGCCGCCAGTCCGCATACCCTCATCTTTTACGAGAGCCCCCACCGTTTGCACGCCTTCCTTGTGGACGCGCGCGCCGTCTACGGCGACCGCCAGGCGGCGCTGGCCAACGACCTGACCAAGCTGTTCGAGGCGGTGGAGCGCGGACCACTCTCGGCCCTGGCGGAGGGAGTGGCCGGGAAGACCCTCAAGGGGGAATACGTGGTGGTGATCGCGGGGGCGGGGGCCGGCGATCAACTGGCGCCGGAAAGGGATGGGCCGTGAGCGCGGCTGTCCTGGCCCTGGCCCATGGCGATCTGCCGCTTCCGGCCTTCCTTCCCGATGCCACCCTCGGAGTGGTACGGGCGGTGGACGCCGCCGATCTGGCGCGGGCGGGGACGCGGGCGTTGGTGATGAACGTCTTCCATCTGATGCAGAAGCCCGGCTCCTCTACTATCGCGGCCTTGGGCGGTCTGCACGCGATGAGCGGCTGGAGCGGGCCGATTATCACCGATTCCGGCGGTTTCCAGGCGTACTCGCTGATCCGCCAGAATAGCAAGTTCGGCAGCCTGAGCGATCGGGGGCTCAGCTTCCAGCCGGAAGGGGTGGATCGGAAGTTCCTCCTCTCGCCGGAGAAAAGCGTCTCCTTGCAGATGGCCTATGGGACCGATGTGGTGATGTGCCTGGACGATTGCACCCACGCCGAGGAGGCGCTGGAGGAACAGCGGCGCGCGGTGGGGCGGACCATTCGCTGGGCCCGCCGCTGCAAGGAGGAGTACGAGCGGCAGATCGCGGGGCGGAAGCTGGGCCCGGAAGCCCGGCCCCGTCTCTTCGCCGTGGTGCAGGGCGGTGATCGCCCAGAACTGCGGCGGGAGTGCGCGGAGGCGCTGCTGGAGCTGGGTTTCGACGGCTTCGGCTACGGCGGCTGGCCTTTCTCCAGCCAGGGGGTGCTGCTCCGCGAGACTCTGGCCTATTGCAGGGAACTGATCCCGGCGGAGTTCCCCATGCACGCCCTGGGGGTAGGGCATCCGGATCACATCGTGGCTTGCGCCGCCATGGGTTACCAGATCTTCGATAGCGCGTTGCCCACCCGTGACGCGCGGGGCGGCCGCCTCTACGCCTTCACCAGCGACCCGAGCGTCCCCGGCTTCCAGCTAAGCGGCGAGTGGCGTGATACTCTCTATATCCAGGACAACAAGCACATCAAGACCGCCACGGCGATCTGGCCCGGCTGCGATTGCCACACCTGCGCCAGTTACTCGGTGGGCTATCTCCACCACCTCTACAAATGCAACGAAATGCTCTATGCCCGCCTGGCGACTATCCACAACCTGCGCTTCATGAGCACTCTGATGGCGCTCCTACAGGCTGATGGCTGAGCCGACCGGCGACCAGATCGAGGCGCTGGTGCGCGCCGTATCCGCCGGCCCCAAGTATCGGCGGGTAGCGCCCGACCTGATCGCGGCGATCGGCGAGCGCGAGCTAGGCAAGCGCGGCAGTCTGAAGGAGGCGATCAAGGAGACCAAGAACGCGCTGCATCAAGTCCACGGCGCCTTTTTTGCCGGCGCGCCGCGGTATGACGCCTGGCTCGACCTCTTGCGGGGATCGGTCACCCAGGGGCCCGAGGCTTTCCGCCGTACCCTGCTCCAGATCATGCGCCAACACGCCTCCACCTTCGAGCGGGCTCCGCTTCTCGACCGTCTCTATGCGGAAACCCTGGCTGGCCTCCCGCCTATCCGCTCGGTACTGGACCTGGGCTGTGGGCTGAATCCCTTGACCATCCCCTGGATGGGATTGCCGCCGGATGCAACCTATTATTGCTGTGACATAGACGCCGGGCTGGTGGAGTTCCT
>DATBTL010000057.1:0-9131 GCA_036559345.1 Chloroflexota bacterium
TCCGGCAGCCCTGCCGCTCTGGCGATTTCGGTCAGACGCACGGCGGTCAGCGACGCTTCCTCCGCAGGCTTGAGCACCACGGCATTGCCCACCGCCAGGGCCGGCGCGGCCAGACGGGAACTGACTTGCAGGGGATAGTTCCAGGGGATGATCTGGCCACAGACTCCCCAGGGCTCGCGCAGGGTGTAGTCCAGGTAGTTGTCGCCAAGAGGGATCTGCTGTCCGTAGATCTTATCCGCCCAGCCGGCATAGTATTGGAAGTAGCGGGCGGCGACCGTCACATCGGTCCGCGCCTGGGTTAGCGGCTTCCCGGTGTCGCGGCATTCCAGGATGGCGAGCGGTTCGGCCTGCTCCTCGATGCCCCGCGCAATCTGGTTCAGGATACGGGCACGGGTGGCGGGCTGTTGCCAGGAACGCTCCTCCTCGAAGGCACGGCGGGCCTCGCGCACCGCGCGGTCGATGTCCGCCGGGCCGCCGCGCGGCAGCCAGGCCACCACCGCGCCGGTCGCCGGATCCAGGGCGGGGAAGGCGCTATCCACCTCGGGTTCCTTGATCCCCGTCTCGATCACCGGGTCACCGCTCCGTGGCGCACCATTACACTCCCCGCCCGCCATCCACCTCGAAGGCGGTCCCGGTGATCATGCTCGCGGCGTCGGAGGCCAGGAACGCGGCGGCGTCGGCAATATCCTGTGGCGTGCAGAGGCGTCCCAGGGGAATGGTGGCCACGAAACGTTGTTCCGCCTCCGCTTCCTCGCCTCCGAAGCCGAACTGGGTGATCATTGGCGTCCGCACCGCGACCGGGCAGATGGCGTTGACCCGGACTCCGAACGGAGCCAGCTCCAGGGCCAGGCCCTTGGCGAAGGCGATGGCCCCACCCTTCGAGGCAACGTAGGCGGAGAGCCCCGGACGGGGACGGATCCCGGCGATCGAGGCGGTGATCAGGATCACTCCGCTCCCTTGCCCCTTCATGATTGGAACCACGATTCGGGAGCCTACGAACAGGGCCGTGAGGTTGACCGCGATGATCCGCTGCCACTCCGCGAGGGAGATGTCCTCGACTGGACGGGCGGCCTGGGGAACCCCCGCGTTCTGGAAAAACACATCAATGCGGCCAAAACGCTCCATCACGGCAGCGATCACGCGCTCCAGATCATCGGGATTCGACACGTCCGCGGCCAGCGCCAATCCCTGGTCGGAGCCCATCTCGGCCAGGGTCGATTCGGCGGCGCCGCCATCCAGATCGACCGCCACCACGGCGGCGCCCTCCCGCGCGAAGGTCAGCGCGCTGGCCCGACCGATGCCGGAGCCGGCACCGGTGATCAGGACGGTCATTCCGGTGAAGCGCATAGCTACCTCTTCTTCGTGCTTGATCGTGAGAGGGACTGGAGACCGCCGATATGAGGGAACGGTATCCGAGCCTTGCGCGGGTTGTCAATGTGAATCACGGAAACTCGGAGACGACGGAAAGCACGAAGCGCGGCGCTTGACATCCTCCGATAGCGATCCCTACCATTGGCGCATATGCCTGACCGCCTCAGGCGGGTACTACCGCCAGGGTCTGGCGCATAATATACATCGGTTTGGTAGCATCGGCATGGTCTTATAAGATGGGGAAGGGATGACGCATGAGGTCTTTATCCAGTCGCGGGGTCCGTCGCTACGCCCTGGCAGTCTCGTTGCTTGCCATTACCGCGATCACCCCGTTCACCGCGCGGCATACCGTACGCGCCGCCACTCCCTCCACCCTCACGATCGGCCTCGCCGCCGAGCCTGATACGCTCGACCCGCAGAAAGCGGGGAGCGCGATCGAGGATGTGGTCGGGCGGTACTTTGGCGATGGCCTGGTGGCCTTAAGCCCCACCCGTAAGATCGTGCCTGACTTGGCCAAAAGCTGGACCATCTCGCCCAACGGCCTCCTCTATACCTTCAATCTCCGCCAGGATGTGACCTTCCAGGACGGCACGCCGCTCAATGCCGCCGCCTACGTGGCGACCCTCCAGCGCCTGATCAACCCGGCCACCAAGGCAGCAATTCAGGCCAGCCGGCTGGGTTCGGTGGCCGCGATCACCCAGATCGGTAAATACAGCTTCACGATCAAGCTCAAAGTCCCGTATCCGTTTTTGCTGCTCCAGCTCTCCGATTCCGGACATTTCTCCCCCCTCAGTCCCACGGCGCTCAAGGCCGAGGGCGCGGGCTTCGGACGGAAGCCGGTCAGCACCGGCCCCTGGCAGGTCCAGCAATGGGTGACCGGCAGCCAGATCACCCTGGTCAAAAACCCGAACTACAAGTGGGGTCCGTCCTTCGTGAAGTCCGGGCCGCCCAGCATCTCTACCCTAGTCTTCCGCATCGTGACCAACGACGCGGCCGCCACCGCCGCCTTGCAGTCCGGCGAGCTCGACATTCTCGGTGTCGTGCCCAGCGCCTCGGTGCCGCGGATCCAGCAGAGCGGCCAGTACACGATGCTCAAGTCGTTGGCCTTGCAGAGCACCTTCCTTGAGTTCAATGTGACCCAGGCGCCATTCACCGACGTTCGGGTGCGTCAGGCCCTGAACTATGCGGTCAACAAGCAAGAGGTGGTGCAGATTGGCCTGGGCGGGTTGGGCCAGCCGATCTACGGGGTGGTCCAGTCAAATATGTTTAACTACTGGCCGGGCGCGAAGAGTTACGGCTATTCGTACAATCCCCAAAAGGCCCAGGCGCTCCTGGCACAGGCCGGCTGGACCATGAAGAATGGGGTGGAACAGAAGAACGGCCAGCCGCTCAGCTTTACCACGGTGGTCTACAATCCCGATTCCTTCAAGCGCTCCGCCGAGGATGTGCAAGCACAACTGAAGAAAATCGGCGTCACCATGAACATTCAGCTTCTGGATCTGAGCGGCGAGACCGCCGCCGTGCGCAAGGGTAAGGACCAGGCATCGCTCTTCGCCTACGCCGGCTACCCGTGGCCCGATATCTTCTACATCTGGTTTCACTCATCGCAGATCGGCACCGGCTTTAACGACAGCCAGATCAACGACCCCAAGCTCGACGCGCTGATTGTGAAGATGAAGACGACAATCGACGATAGCGCGCGCACCGCTCTGGTGGGCCAGCTTGAGCGCTACGTGATCGACAAGGCCCTCTGGGTACCGCTCTGGGATCCGGAAAACTTCGCCGCCCTTCAGCCGCGGGTCAAGGGTGTGTTCCTCGATTCACAGGGTAATCTGATCCTGAATAACGCTACGCTCTCCTAACCGGAGCGCGTGCCCGTGCCAAAACGGTCTCTCTCTCCCGGTTGCCTATTCGGCGCCGGGAGAAGGAGATCAGCAGTGTCGAGAGCCGTCTGACCCATGCTGTCGTTTCTCCTGCGCCGAATCCTCTTGCTGGTTCCGATGCTGTTCGGGGTCTCCCTGGTGACCTTTATCATGATTCACCTGGTCCCCGGTGACCCCGTGACCATCTTGATGGGCACTTCCGTGAATGGGGCAGCCGGGCTCCAGCAGGCGCGGCACGAACTGGGCCTCGATCTTCCATTGCCGGTGCAATATGTCCGCTACGTCGGCAATGCCCTGCATGGTGACCTCGGCACGTCGATCCGCAGTGGCCGCCCGGTCCTGAGCGAAATAGGCGACCGCCTCCCCGCGACCCTTGCCCTGACTCTGGCCGCCATGGCGGTGGCGATCGTTCTGGGGGTGGGGATCGGCACCTTGGCCGCCGCTACCCGCTCCCGTCCGCTCGCCGGCTCGGTCATGCTGGTGTCGATCCTCGGCATCTCCCTGCCAACCTTCTGGCTGGGACTGTTGCTGATCGATGTCTTCGCCCTCAAGCTTCGCTGGTTTCCCGTCCTTGGCGACGCCACGATCCGCACCCTGATCTTGCCCGCGGTCACCCTTGGCTTGCCGGCGGCGGCGGTGCTGGCCCGCGTCACTCGGGCTGGGTTGGTCGAGGTGCTCCGGCTGGACTACATCCGGACCGCCAGGGCCAAGGGGCTGCGGCGTAGCCGCGTGGTCCTGCGTCACGCGCTGCGCAACGGGCTGATCGTGGTCCTCACGATCGCCGGGCTCCAGTTTGGTGGGCTGCTGGCCGGCTCGATCATCGTGGAGAGCGTGTTCTCTCGGCCCGGCCTGGGTAGCTTGGTGGTCAACGCGATCCTGGGGAGCGATTACCCGGTGATCCAGGGAGTGGTACTGATCTTCGCCGTGATCTACGTGGTGATCAACGCGGCCCTCGACATCCTCTACGGGATCGTCAACCCCCTTATCCGGGTGAACTGAGATGTTACTGTTAGCTAATTGCCGAAAGCACGTTGGATACTGGGAGCGCGAGCGTCTCGCTCGTCCCCGTACCGAGCGGCGACAGGGACGAGCGAGACGCTCGCGCTCCCAGGCGATCTCATCAGTCGATCGATTATGCCTACGGTATCAAGGGGTGTGGTGAGATGCTGCAACCGATAGGGATAGCGGCGCCCGTCCCTCTCGACCGGGAGATCCCGCGCCGCAGGCGTGGGCGGTTCGTCCGTGCCCTGATCCGGCGCCCCCTCACCCTTTTTGGCGCGGTCATCGTGTTGTTGTTCGTGCTGCTGGCGATCTTCGGCTCGATTCTGGCACCCCATGATCCGACCCAGATTTTCTACACGGCGGGGGTGACCCCGCCCTCGCCGCCATCGGCCGCTTTCCCTCTGGGCACCGATTCCACCGGACGGGACGTGCTGAGCCGGGTGCTGGCGGGCGCCCGCATCTCCCTGACCGTCGGGGTGGCCGCGGTGGCCATCGCCACCTTCTTTGGCACTCTTCTGGGTCTCCTCTCCGGCTATTTCGGCGGCTGGACCGATCAGATCATCATGCGGCTGATGGACGTGATGCTGGCCTTTCCCGATATCCTGCTGGCTATCGTGATCATCACCGTGCTCGGGGTTGGCCTGACCAACGTGATGATCGCGGTCGGGATCGCCGCCATTCCCGCCTACACCCGCACCGTCCGGGCAGCCGTGCTCGCGGTTCGGGAACAGGACTACGTGGAGGCGGCACGGGCATTCGGCGCCCCCCACTGGCGGATCATTATTTCTCATATCCTGCGGAATGTGCTGACGCCGATCATCGTGCTGGTGACTTTAAGCATCGGCCTGGCCATTCTCACCGCCGCCGGGCTCAGCTTCGTGGGTCTGGGCGCCCAGCCGCCGACTCCCGAGTGGGGCGATATGCTCAACGACGCGCAGGGCTATTTGCAGTCGGCCTGGTGGACGGCGGTCTTCCCGGGGGCCGCGATCATGATCGTGGTAGTCGGACTCAACCTGTTGGGTGACGGTCTCGGCGATCTTCTTGACCCCACCACACGCTGATGCGAGGACGCAAATGACGAGATTGGAGCAAGGGATGGCCGCGTTGCCTCCGGTCGGAACGGAACCCAGCAGCGACCCGGCGGTGCGCGCGCGTGTCCAGGCCGGCCTGGCGGCCATTGATGCCAAGATGATCGACTTCCTCCGGGATCTGGTACGTATTCCCACCGAGAATCCACCCGGACGAGACTATGAGGCATGCGCCGCCTTCGCCGGCCGCCGGTTGGAGGAACTGGGCTATCAAGTCGCGTACCACACCGTGCCGATCGATCAACTCGACACCCTCGCCCCGCATGGCCTGGGACTGCCGCGGGTAAACGTGGTCGCCGCCTTGCCCGGAATCACCTCGCGCCCGGTGTTGCACTTCAACGGCCACTATGACGTGGTGCCGGCGGGGGATGGCTGGTCCGTGGACCCGTTCGGCGGCGAGGTGCGCGATGGGCGTGTGTATGGGCGGGGCGTCTCGGACATGAAGGGCGGGATCGCCGCCCAGATCTATGCGATCGAGGCCCTGCGGCAGGCTGGACTCGTCCTCAAGGGCACGGTCGAGCACAGCCTGGTCCCCGATGAGGAGAGTACGGGGAACCGGAACGCGGGGATGGGCTTTTTGGTCGAGCAGGGGATCATCCAGGCTGGGCGGACTGACTACGTGGTGATCACCGAGCCGCTGGAAGTGGACAACATTTGCCTGGGCCATCGGGGGACGATCCAGGGTGCCTTCGAGACCGTGGGCCGCGCCGCGCACGGGGCGATGCCCGAACGCGGGGTGAACGCGATCGAGAAGATGGCCCTGGCCCTGGCCGCCATCGAGCACGATCTCAAGCCACGGCTGCGGGAGCGCCGCTCTCGGCTTCGGGTGATTCCCGAGAGCGCGGCCGGCTCCAGCATCACGATCGGCACCATTGCCGGCGGCACCAGCACCAATACGGTGGCCGCTCATTGCCGAGCCGCCTTTGATCGCCGGCTGGCCGAGAGCGAAACGGTGGCCGAGGCGCGGGCCGAGCTTCTCGCCGTCTTCGATCGGTTTGCGGCAAGCGATCCAGATTTTCACTACCGGTACCACGAATGGTATGCCACCGACCCGGTGTGGGTGGGGGAGCAAACCAGAACCGGCGCCGCCTTTTCCGCCGCCATTCGGGCCGTGCTGGGTCGGGAGCCAGGGATCGTATGCAGTCCGGGTACCGACGACCAGCGGTTCGTGGTCCTGGGGGCTGGGCTGCGCGAGTGCATCATCTATGGTCCTGGGGAGATCCGTCAGACCCATGTGGCCGATGAATCGTTGGCGCTGGCCGATCTTCGTCACGCGGCCGAGGTGATGGCCCTGGCGGCGTTGGATTTGCTGGGATTCGAGAATGGGTGACGATACCGCCTGGGAGCGCGAGCGTTCCGCTCGCACCGTGGATTGGGGCGACGGGGACGAGCGAGACGCTCGCGCTCCCAGAGGCGGGCCGTCTCGCATGTATTGCCATTTCGCCAACAGTATCAATGAGGAGAAGCGGACCCATGCCCACTGAGAAGACACGGATCGGCCCTATTTTGACCCAGGAAGATGGCCTCAAGGTACGAGAAACCTACCTGCGGCTTGACCACCGAACCGACCTGTACATCAAGGAGAAGTGGCGGCCCAGTGATGCATCGCTGCCCCCAACCGTGTTGTTGCACGGAGCGGGCATGGACGGCGCCGGGTACGACGTCCCGGTCGAGGATGTCTCGCTCCTGGATGCCCTGGCCCGCGCCGGTTCCCGCGCCTACGCCTTCGACTTCCGCGGGCACGGGCGCTCCAGCCGGGTCGCGGACGGCACGGCCGTGACCGTGGAGACCTCGGTAACGGACACCCTGGCCGTGCTGGACTACGTAGCCGAGGTGACCGGCCGCGGACAGGCGGTGCTGGTGGGCGAGAGCTTCGGCAGCATCGTGGCGCCCGTGGTGGCCGAGCGCGTGCCGGAGCAGGTCGCGGGACTGGCCCTGCTGGGCCTGATCTATAGAACCGCCGGCGCTGATCTGGACGAGGCGCTGGCTGAACTGGCGCGCGTACCGGGCGGCTACGCCTTTACCACCGAGGAGGAGTGGCCGGAGCAATACATTCCTTCCGCCAGTCCGGCGGTGACCGCCTGGCACCAGGCGCAGTTCGGCACCGCCTACGCCTACCCGGTGGGCCCATACCTGGGAGTTGGGCAGCTTCCACATCTGCGCCGGCCCGAGCGGATCCGGAGCCATGTGCTGGTGGTTATCGGCGATCTCGATCCATACGCCACCCTGGGCGACACCGAGGCGTTCCTGACCGCCGTGAGCGGCGCCGCCTCAACCCGCCATCTGCGCCAGGAAGGGGTGGGGCATCTGCCCTACGTGGAGAGCCAGGCGCGGGCGGTTCAGGAGGCGATTATTGGCTTGCTGGAACTGGCAAACCAGGATTTTCAAAGTATGATGTAGAGGATCGTGAGGAATGATTGACCGGAATACATCCAACATGGAGGAGCGGGCGCTGGCGGATCTGCTCCAGGTTCCCTTCGTGGAGGCGCTCCTTGGCCGGCGGTCGCGCCGCTTCTTCCGCGGGGCCGAGGTGCCCGATGGACCACTGGCCTTCAAGTCGCGCCACGAGCCGATTCCCCTTACCGATCTGGAGCGATCGCTGATCGTGACCGCCGCGGCCGGGAATACCGGCTGGCATCACTCGATCACCCGTCACGATCGCTACGCGCCGCACCTCTCGAATTACCCTGGGGCGGCGGGCGGCCGTACCTTCCCCTCGGCGGCGGGCTTTCACACCAGCGAATTGTTCTTCACCGACGATAGCGGCACCTATATCTTCGAGACCCGTGACGCGCCCGCGATGGGAGAACACGACGCCGAGGGAAAGCTGTCGCTGGTGGACCTGGTGAAGGCGCATGGATCGCGGGTGCGGAAACTCTCCGAACAACGAATCTACATTCCGCCGCGCGAGCCCTATATGGAAGGGCACAACACCTGGGTGGCCAATCGACCCGGCTCGCTGTTGCTGATTCCGGTGGGCGACGTGGCCCAGCATGCCCTGGCCAATCTCTGCTTCTTTACCCAGAACGGCTACTGTATCCAGGACGACGTAAACCGGCGACGCATTCCCGGCGTGGAAGAGTTCGCCGATCTGGTAGACGTGGAGAATCCTCTCCCCCTCACGTTCCTGGATCAGTATTCCCTGACCGAATGCACGGCGGAGCTTTCCACCGCCGCCTACGCCGGGATGCTGATGCAGCAGGCGATGGGCCTCGGCGGCTGGATGTTCAACGGGATCGACCGGCTGACCATGCTGGGGGCCAGCGGCGACCCCGAGGCGCCGGGCCTGGGCTTCCGCTACGATACCGACGAACGGTGGGCGCTCCCCAATCCAACCGGCCTGATCGGGGTCTTCGAGGGCCACTGTCCGCCACACTATCCCAACATGCGGGCGGCTTTGGATCACTTTTGCGAGCGGAAGTTCGGGCCCGGCGGCCCGTTCCATCCCGAAACTCCCGGCCCTTGGCGCGATTCACGGAAGGTGCGTAGCTCTGCCCAGGTACATGACGAGCGATTCCGCCAATTGGTCGCTTTGCAGGCCCAGTATTGTTTCGATACTTTCGGGAAGTTCCCCGCCACCGTCCCAACCATCTTCATATTGATGTATTTGCAAAGCCACCATCTGGATCTGGAGTATTACGATACCCTCTTCCAGCCGGGCGCCTACCTGCGGACCCATGCCGAGCACCTCAGACGCTGGCATGGAAGGGAGGACTGAAAAGGTGACGACTCGATCGCCGCTACCAGGGATTCGCATCGGCCATTGGCAGGATCTCGACGCGCTCAC
>DATBTL010000058.1:0-11653 GCA_036559345.1 Chloroflexota bacterium
GACGGTATACAGCTCAAGGCACGGGATGGCGGAGAGGCGTGCCCAGGCGTAGGCATAGAGATCGGCCTCCTCGGCGGCGAGCCTGGCCATGCCAAAGCTTTGCAGAGTCCGACACGCGGCGGCCAGAGCCACGGCACCGACCAGATTGGGCGTGCCCGCCTCGTGGCGCTCCGGCAATCCGCGCCAGGTCACCTCATCAAGGGTCACCGATTCCACGGCTCCACCGCCCTGAATCACCGGCTCGGCCCGCGCCAGCCAGTCCCCGCGGCCAATCAAGACCCCAATCCCGAAGGGCGCGTAGAGCTTGTGACCCGACAAGGCCAGATAATCAACCCCAAGGGAGGTTATGTCAATGGAAGAGTGCGGGGCCAGTTGAGCCGCATCGACCAGCACGCGGGCTCCATGCCGATGAGCGATCCGCGTAAGGTCCGCCAAGGGCCAGATCTCGCCGGTCACGTTCGAGGCGCCAGTCACCGCGACCAGGCTCATGGCGCCGCCCGCCTGGGCCAGAGACTCCTCAAGCGACCGGAGCAGATCGGCGGGGCTGGCCGGTACCGGCAGGTACTCTACACCAGCGCGCCGCCAGGGCAGCAAATTGGCGTGGTGCTCCACCGCCGTGGTCAGGACACGGGCGCCCTCGGGCAGACAGGCGGCCAGGAGGTTGAGGGCATCGGTGGTGTGGCGGGTAAAGATCAAGGTGTCGTCTGGCCGGGCGCCGAAGAAGGCGGCTATCGTCACCCGAGCCTGTTCGTAGGCCGCCGTGGAGACCTGGGACTTGTAGCCCGCCCCTCGGTGCACGCTACTGTAGAAGGGAAGCAACCGCTGTACGGCCTCCCACACTTCCACCAGGGGCGGGGTGCTGGCCGCGTAATCTAGGTTGACATGCCGGCGCGATTCGCCGGTGACCAGCGGCACTTCCAGGTCGTCACCCACCAGACGGAGCCGCGAGGGCTCCTCGTTGGGTTCAAGTAGGCATGGATAGCCAAGATCACCGCGCGGGTCGGAATATAAGGACGGTTGGTATTGAAGCATGGTCATCCACCTCCCCAAAACAAAAACTCCCCATGGTGCTGGTCCATGAGGAGCGTATGAGGGTGCGGAGTATAAAAAATCCTCCATCTCAAAAAAGAAGGAGGAAAAACGGCATAGTCCGCAATAGGGGTATACGCGTCTCTCATCTTCCAGAAAATAGCTCTGCCGGATTTGGCACCCTGTCGTCGCTTTGCGCGACGCCGGTTGCCGAGGCTTCACAGGGCCGGTCCCTCCACCTCTCTGGATAAGAGCGTCGTATTCACTTGTAAAATTGCTGAGGCTCGACCGCGGATCGTGAGACGAAGTATATACCGCGGGACGGGGGTATGTCTATAGTTTCGATTGTCTCGGGCGGGATTGTCGATTCCGTGCGAGCGTGGAAGCTGCTATGATCCGAGAAGCATCCCGCAACAAGCAGCCGTTTCGCTGGAGAAATCGATGACCGTCTTGATCCTTCCAACCGACGCACCCTCGGTGGCGGGGCCGCCGCAAGGTCACTGGAATCACGCGCTCTGGGAGACCTTGCCGGACGACGGCAACCGCTATGAAGTGATAGATGGAGTGCTGTACATGAGTACCGCGCCTAGTTTCTTCCACCAATGGATTGTCCTGCGTTTGGTGGAGTTGGTAGGCACGGCCGCCAAACAGCAGGGGTTAGCCATTCCGTTCTTCTCGCCGATCGGGGTGCTGATGCCGGGTTGCGATCCCGTGCAACCGGATTTCGGCCTGATTCGCGCCGCGAACAGCGGCATAATTCGCGATCGCCGAGTACGCGGCATACCCGATCTATTGGCCGAGATCCTATCGCCCGGCAATCGTGCGTACGATGAGCGGGTGAAGTTGGAGGCGTACGCTCGAGCCGGCCTGCCGGAATATGTGATCATCGATCCCGGAGCACGGGCGCTCCGGCACTATCGGCTCGCGTCGGCGGGCCAGTACGATAACCCGCGCACCTATCAGGGTGACGAACCGATTCGCTTCGACTGCCTGCCGACCATCGAATTCAGAGCCGGCGACCTCTTCGAGGGTGCCCCGGACACTACGCTCTGACCTCGCAACGAAGGAGCCGCCGCACGCTGCCAGATGGCGTGTCTCATCATTACCCACAAATCACACTCGTACGCTGCATCGGGTCGTGTTTTGGTAGGGGCGCACAGCGGTGCGCCCGCTTGGCGGTTCGGCCCAGGGCTCACCGCTGTGCGCCCCTACCCGACCGCTTACCGCCCATATGCCTTGGGAGAGAAAAATGTGGGTAATGATGAGGGATCATCCCAGCGCCGCCATGGCAGCACGAATCGCCTGTGTCAAATAATGCGAGTAGTCCGTGGGACCATGGCGGAGACTTCGGGCCAGGGCGCCAATCCCGATGAGCAGACTCGCGAAACTGATTCGCTGCTCGTAGTCCTCCGGAAGGTCCGCGACCTCGCGATACCCATCCAGGAGAGAAGGAAGTAACCGCTCGGGTACGGTTTCTCCATCGTGAAGCTGGAAGTGCCCCAGATCATAGAGCGGCGCCGTTCCGCGAATCTCGCCAAAGTCGATGATCCCCGTGTACTGCCCGTTTCTTTGATAGATATGGGTGAGGTCGAAGTCGCCGTGCGCGAGATAGGCATGGTCGGCGTCGAGCCATGAATTGCGATCGGCGATGATTGCCCGGATGCGGCCAACCTCGGGTCGGGTAAGGATCCCGTCTCGAGGCTGATCGAGTCGGTCGTCAAGCTGGTCCAGCATAAAGGATCGGTTGGTGGGATACGCGGCCTCCAACCGCGCGCGGGAGCCGCCATCGCGCGTGATCCAGCCGAATCCATCGACGGGGATGCGGTTGATCTCGGCCAGATCCCGTCCCGCCGCCCTCAGCACTTCCTCGCGAGTCGCGTTGGCCGGGACGTGCCGTACCGATTCCCCGCGAATCTCCGTGGTTACCAACAGCGACCGCTGTAGGCATTCGTCGAACGGCTCGAAGTGAACGGCCGCCGGCACGCTCACCCCGCGGGCAAACAGTACTTGGTGGACCGACGCCTCCGGCGCCAGGCTCGCGGTTGCTTCCTCCGCGACCCGTAGATAGTACACCTCCTCGCCTATCAGGAGCCGGTAGACCTGCGTGGAGGTTCCCTCCGCCACGCGCTCTATTGCGACATCACGGGCGGGAAAGATGCGCACGACAAGCCGCCGGAGTGCCTGAAGATCGACATCCGGCTTTCTCATGCTCAAGGCCGCCCAAGCACATGCCTATTAAGCGCGAAGGAGATGTACGGGCAGCCCAGTTCCACCACCACCAATGGGGATCGTGGACCAGTTCCTATAATGTGCCCAGGAAGGCAAGGACATCATCCGCATGCTGATCCACCTTGACGTTCGGATAAACCTTCCGGATCACGCCCTCCCGGTCGATCACGAAGGTGGTACGCAGCACGCCCTCGGAGATTTTCCCGTACAGATTCTTGGTTCCGTAGGCGCCGTAGGCGGTGGCTACCGCCGCGTCTGGATCGGCGAGGAGGGGGAAACCGAGGCTGAACTTGCGGGCGAAGGCTTCATGCGAGTCCACCGGATCGGTGCTCACGCCCAGAATAGCCGCGCCGGCATCGGCGAACTGACCCTCCAGATCGCGGAAGGCGCATGCCTCCTTGGTGCAGCCCGGAGTGTCGTCCTTGGGGTAAAAATAGAGGACCACTGCTTGCTTGCCACGGTAGTCCGCCAGGCTGAGCGTCCTCCCGCCGGTGGCGGCCAGACTGAATCCAGGCGCTGGGACGCCCACCGGCGGCTGAGTTGGCTTCTCGCTATTCATGCCACACCTCGATTTCCTTGATCATACCGCCTCCGCTGTCCGGTTCCCGTGAATATGTCTCCACACGTAGAGCGCGGCCAGGACCACCACGACCAGAATAATCAACACGTCGAACCTATGGATCCAGGTTCCCACATCATGCCAGTGTACGCCCAGTTGCTGGCCTATGTAGGCCAGAAGGAGGCACCACGGTAACGAGCCAAGGAAGGTAAGTACCACGAAATGGCCAAAGCGCATGCGCATCATCCCCGCTGGGAGCGAGATGAAGGTGCGGACCACCGGCAACAGACGACTGACAAATACAGTGATGTCGCCGCGTTTGGCGAAAAAGGCATCGGCGCGTTCGGCGTCGCGGCGAGAGATCAGCACGTATTTGCCGTAGCGGAGCATCAAATCCCGTCCCCCGCTATAGCCGATCCAATAGGCGATAATCGAGCCCACCAGGCAACCAAGCGCCCCTACCACGGTGACCCCAAACAGATTGAACTTGGCCTGATGCCCGGCCGCCGCGACGGTCATGAACCCGGCAAGGGGCATGATGATCTCGCTGGGCAAGGGGATGCAACAGCTTTCAATCGCCATGGCGATCAGGATGCCGACGTAGCCGAAGTTGCTATACAGATGATTTACAAACGTTTCCAAGATGGATTACCCTCCAGCGGTCAGTATACCGGCTTGGACGATGCCGAATCCCAATCCACCCTATACTGTAAAGCGGACCTACTCGGACCGGTCGCCTCGGGGCGCGGCACCGGCGGGTGTGATGAGGATGGACTATCCGGCTCCAGGGCCGGCTGATTCAGTTCGGAGCGGGATCGTGAAGGCAATCACGCGCTTCGAGACCATAATGGAGTCGTTGGTGGAACGGGGCTTTGCCCGCCTGTTGCGGACGCGCATGCAGCCGATTGAGGTAGCCAAAAAGCTCTCGCGGGAGATGGAGACCCAACGCACGGTGGCTATCAACCGGGTGCTGGTACCCAATTATTACACCGCCGCCCTCAGTGCCGACGATTTCGATCACTTCGCTCCCATTCAGGCTACCCTCCAGCGCGAGATGGCCACCTATCTCACCGATTACGCGGCGGAGCACCACTATACCCTTCCCGGCGAGGCCAATGTGACCCTGGTACGCGACGAGTCGCTCCGGGCCGGGGGCTTGCGCATCACGGTGCGGATGGAGGATGTAGGCGAGGAGTGGTCCGCCGGCACCACGCCCCTGGCTCCGACTCAACTGATGCCCGCCCCCGACCTTCCGCTCACGGCGCCCCCGATCCGCCGGCCCGCGACCCCCGAACGGGCTCGCATCGATCTGCAGGGCGCTTCCTGCTTCCTGGATCACGATGTCGCGAGCATGGGCCGCGGGCTGGATAACGATGTGGTGGTCGAGGATACGCGGGTGTCCCGTCACCATGCCCGCCTGAGCCGCGGGCCGCGCGGCTGGGAGATTACCGATCTGGCCAGCACGAACGGCACCTTTGTTAATGGACGGCAGATCAAGCAACACGCGGTGGTGAACGGGGACACGCTTTCATTGGGCGGGCTTGAAATGAAGTTCTTTCTGGATATGCCCAAACGGTGAGCTTTGCCGTCGTCGTCTTGCTGTTCCGCCTTATTCTGGTCGCCCTTCTCTACCTGTTTCTGGCACAGGTGGTGCGCATCATGTATCGGGATCTCCGGGCCGCCGCTTCATCCCCGGCCACGCCCGCGCTCGGCGGTCCCGGCCAGCCCGGCGCGATCGCCCAGCTGGTGGTGCTCTCGGCTGGGAAGACCACCTTTCAGGCCGGTCAACAGTTTCGCCTCCGGAATCCCACCTTGCTGGGCCGCGAACCGGCAAGCGACATCCTGGTGGATGACGATTTTGTCTCCGGACAGCATCTACGTATCGTGAGCGGGCCCACCGGATGGGCGGCGCAAGACCTCAACGCCACCAACGGCACGCACCTGAACGGGACGCGTCTCCGCGGCACCATGCCCCTAAAATCCGGGGACATTCTCGATGTGGGGCGATTGAAGCTTCGTTTCGTGCTGGACCATTGACCGTGGCGTTCGCGTCCCTGGTTCGGGCCCGCGGCTACGAATACCGCCTCCTCCTCTTCGTGGGGGCCGTGCTGGCGGTTGGCGGCTGGCTGCTGATCGTCAACGTGCCCAGCCTGGCTCCGGCGCATACAATTCAGGAATTGGCGCTCCTGTTCGGGCTCTACGCCCTGGCCAGCCTCTTCCTCAGTTTCCGCCTCCCCACCGCCGATCAGGTACTGCTGCCGGTGGTTGCCTTGTTGACGGCGATTGGCCTCCTATCGATCCGCCGCCTCAGCACCACGGCCCTCTACGCCTCCTCGGCCGACCGGCAGGTTGTGTGGCTGGCGGCCGGCCTCTTCGTCTTGATGGCTACCATCACCCTGGTGCCCCGCCTAGAGAACCTTAAGCGCTATAAATACACGGCGGCCGTGGCCGGTTTCCTCCTCATTCTCGGCACTATCCGTTTTGGCGTGGACATTACGGGAGGGCCTTACCGGCGCTGGTTCGGATTCCACGGGGTCTACTTCCAGCCGGTGGAGATTCTCAAGGTTCTGGTGGTCATCTTCTATGCCGCCTATCTGGAGGAGAAGCGGGAAGTGCTGTCGCTGGCCGAGTTCCGCCTGGGCCGCCTCCGGCTGCCTCCGATCCAGTACCTCGGCCCCCTCTTCCTCACCTGGCTCCTGTCCCTCTTACTGCTTACCTTTCAGAACGATCTGGGGAGCGCGCTGCTCTTCTTCGGGATATTTCTCGCCATGCTTTACGTGGCCAGCGAGCGGCGGTCCTATCTCTGGATCGGGATCGCCGTCTTTCTGGTTGGGGTGGTTCTGGCCTTCCGTCTTTTTCCGCATGTGCGGCAGCGGGCCGACATCTGGCTCAATCCCTGGCGTTACGCCCATGATCAGGCGTACCAGGTGGTGCAGGGGCTGATCGCCCTGGCCAACGGGGGCATCGTGGGGAGCGGTTTGGGCCAGGGGCATCCTGGGTTCGTGCCGGTGGCCAATACCGACTTCATCTTTACCAGCGTGGGGGAGGAATGGGGACTGGGCGGCGGGATGGCCGTGCTGGGCCTCTTTCTGGTCTTCGCCTTCCGCGGCTTACGGATCGCCGCCCTGGCCCGCGACCCGTTCGAGCGGTTGCTGGCCGTGGGGCTGACCAGCACCCTCGCCATTCAGGCATTGGTGATCGTGGGCGGCAACCTCCGTCTGATGCCGCTGACCGGGGTTACCCTTCCCTTCATGAGTTACGGCGGCAGCTCGCTGCTGGCAAACTTCGTCATTATCGGCTTGCTCCTCAGGATCAGCGCCCATGAATGAGATCGACCGCTCCGCCTCCCGCCTGGCCCGCCTCGGCCTGTTCTTTGTCGCCGCGTATCTGATGCTCTCCGGGTTGTTGGTCTATTGGCAGGTGATCCGGGCTCCGAACCTGATCAACCGGCCCGACGACCCGCGCCTCTATGCCGAGCAGCAGGCCGTGCATCGAGGCGACATTCTCGACCGGCGGAGCACGGTGCTGGTGCGTACCACGTTCCAGGACGGCAGTCCGGTCCGAACCCTCATCGACCCCTCGCTCAGTCTCCTGATCGGCTATCACAGCCAGCAGTACGATAACTCCGGCCTGGAGAATGCCTACAACGATTATCTGAACGGAGCGGCGGCCAACCAACCATTGGATAATTCGCTCCGTCGCCTCCTGCATCAACCGGTGCTGGGCGACAATGTGCAGCTGACCATCGACGATCGCATCCAGCGCATCGCGGACGCGGCGTTGGGCAATGGTCCGGGGGTGGCGCTGGTGGCGGACCCGCGGAACGGGGAGATTCTGGCCATGGTGAGCAAGCCCAGTTTCGACGCCAACCAGATCGATCAACCCGGCTATTGGTCGGCGCTTCAGAGAGAGAACAGCCCGCTCCTGAATCGGGCCCTGGAAGGCCGCTACCCGCCTGGATCCACGTTCAAAACAGTCACTCTGGCCGCTGCCCTGGCTAACGGTACGGCTACCTTGAGCACCCTCTTCTCCGGCCAGAATGCCACCGGGCCGCTGTTCATCCAGGGAACCATGCTGCCCCAGAGCGCCAATAACCTCCCGCCGGGCCTGAACCAGGTCACTCTGGAGGATGCCTACAAATACAGCGATAATATCGTCTTCGCCGTGCTTGGCCAGAGAATGGGGGCACGGAAGCTGATCGACGGCGCGGGCAGTTTTGGCTTTGGTCAGCACATCCCGTTCGATTTGCCGGTCGCCACCAGCGTGGTGACCACGAATCCCAATACATTCAATCAATATGATCTGGCCACCAGTGCCTTTGGCCAGGCCGGGGTGCTCTCCACGCCTCTCCAGTTGCTGTTGGTGGACGAGGCGATCGCCAATGGGGGGACGATCATGCGGCCATACGTGGTGAAAAGGATTAGCGCCCCCAACGGTGAAGTGTTGCAGGATACGCAGCCATCCGCGTGGCAGCAAGCCGTCAGTCCCACCGTGGCGGCCCAGGTAGGGCAGGCGATGATGACGGCGGTGAACGGGCCGGGCGCCTCCGGCTACCTGGCGCGTCTACCGGGCGTGATGGTGGCGGGGAAGACCGGCACGGCTCAGCTGGGCGGAGCAAACCAACAGCCGGATGCATGGTTCATGGCCTACGCGCCGGCCAAGCAGCCGCGGCTGGCCGTCCTGGTGCTGAAGGAGGAGGGCGGCGAGGGAAGCACGGTGGCGGCGCCTATCGCGGGCCAGATTTTAGGGCAGGCGTTGCCGTTGTATCATTGAGCGGGGATCAGCGAGGCGAGAGCGCGTTCAACCACGTCTTGAGCCGTGACGAGGCGCTCGGCGGGTCGCGCTTCTACCGCTTGTCCGCCGAGGGATCTCCACGAAGCCGGGCCAGTTCGGCGCGGAGGCGCGCGTTTTCCGCCTCGGCGAGATTGGCGCGCTCGGCCTCCGCGTCGGCCCGTTCTTCAGGCGTGGGGACCAACGCTCCCGTCACGCGATCCCGGAGGCGGAGGATGTAGCCGGTGATCACCCAGTCATACCGGGGCAGCGTGACACTCCGCACCGTGCCGTCCGCCTCGGCCAGGACCGGCTCGTAGACGCCCCACGGACCGAGGCGGAACACCTGCAACCGCGGCAGGAGGAGCCCACCCACCGGATCGAACCGCACGTACTCCCGCACCCCCAGAGAGGCATAGTCGTCCTTCTTCCCCGCGCTGTCCCGGGCGAAGGTGCTGGGCGAGGCCGCCTCATACACCAGATCCGGCACATGTCCTTCGTCCCAGAGCCGGTACTGCCGCCGGAGCACCCCGTATACGGGATCCAGGGGACCAACCCCAAAGGCCACAAACAGATCCGGGGTGAGATGGTGAGTCAAATTGTGCCGGTCCAACAGCAGCATCAATTCGACCGCCACGATGTCGTCCTCGGGGAGGATCCCCTCCAGGATGGACGCCATGGCCCGCTGGGCCCGGCCGTGTTCGGTAGAGGGCATCGGCCGATTCCCACTTTGCGGATACACACCAATATCAGGGATGTCGCGGCGCGTTCGCGCGGGCACGCTTGCCATGGCAGCCTCTCGAGGATGTGACACGAAACCGGCCGACGTCTCTACTACGCGAGGCCGGGCCGTTAGGGAAAGTATAGCAGGGCATGATAGGCCCAGCAGGGTGGATGCCGGACGCTGTCCGTTCCATGAAGCGGCGGTCCAGCGGGCGCTGGTCCAGGAGCCGCGCCTCCCCGTGCCGCCCTGTATCCTCCTAGTGGGAACCGGTGCTCCCGCCTTGTATGGCTCTCGATGGAGATAGTGATGTCATCAGATGAAGAAGTACATCCCGAAGCACTTAACTGGACGCCCGCCCAGGCTCCGCGCGCCTGTACCTTAGCCGGGACCACGGTTCGCCTGGAACCGGTCAATCCAGAGGCCCATGCCCGTGCCCTCGGTGCCGCGGCGCGGGACAGCCGCGATCCCACCCTGTGGGACTACATGAGCGTGGGGCCGTTCCCGGATGACAACGACTTCCGGTCGTGGCTGGAGACCACGGCCGCGTCACGCGACCCGCTCTTTTTCACGGTGATTGATCAGGCGACCAATCATCCAGAGGGGATGGTCAGCTATTTGCGGATCACGCCAACCCATGGGGTGATTGAGATCGGCAGTATCTGGTTTGGACCTACCCTGCAGCGAACCCGACAGGCAACCGAGGCAATCTACCTCCTCGCGCGCCATGTCTTCGAGGATCTTGGTTACCGCCGCCTGGAATGGAAGTGCGATGCCCGCAACGAACGATCGCGCCGCGCCGCCGAGCGCTTCGGGTTCCGCTTTGAGGGCGTGTTTGCCCAGCACATGGTGATCAAAGGGCGGAACCGAGATACCGCGTGGTTTGCGATGCTCGATCGCGACTGGCCGGCCATCAGCACGGACTTCACGACCTGGCTGAGGCCGGAGAATTTCGACCCCGCCGGCCGCCAACTCCGGTCCCTGGCAGCCATTCGAGAAGCAAGCCTGCCGGTTACACCGCCGATACACCCTACGGGGTAATGCGCGGCACTTCGCCGGCGCTCTTTCAGAGGTTCGGTCACCGTGTGGTGACCGAACCTCTCACCTTGATTTTTCGGCTTGCCTTATCCTCAGGCGGGCGCCAGTTCCACGCCCACCTCCTCGCCCAGATCGTGCTCGATCCGCGCCAGTTGGGTCGCGTTGCCCTGGGCTTGCGGTCCCTTGAACCAGAAGCGAACACTTACTAGATACCAAACGGTCAACACCGCCAGGGTGCCCAACACCACGATCGGCGTGTAGTTAAAGGTGATGGCATTGTTGATCGGGTACGCCGTGGGCAGCATGAATAGGATGGTGATAAACGCCACCCAGGCAATGGCGATACCGCTGATCAGCCGGCTGTAGCGGCCCAGATGCCAGGATCCCGTGCGGATATTGGTCCCGGCCCGGCGCCGGAGATAGACGGGGATGATATAGCTCAAAAAGAGCCCGATCACGGCGATCGATGTCGCCGCCGCGTAGGCGGTGGCGCTTTTGAGCGAGGGGAGGGCCAGCAACCAGGAGAGACAGGCGCCCAGGATGGCGGCATTGGCTGGAGTGCGGGTGCGCTTGTTCAGGCTGTGCCATATCTGGGAGAGCGGCAGCGCCCCATCCCGCGAGAAGGCATAGATCATGCGCGAGTTGCTGGTCACGCTGGACATCCCGCAGTAGAACTGGGCCACCACCGCCAGGGCCAGGAGGAAGGTGCCAAGGTTGACCCCCAGGGCCGAGTTGAGAATCAGCCCTACCGGGTTGCCGCCGGAGAGGCCGGTGAGGCGGGCAAGCTCATCCTTGCCAGGCACCGAGGGGATGGCCACCACGAGGGCCATCAACAAGAGATAGCCGAAGATGGCCGAGACCACCACGCTCATCACGATCCCCCAGGGCGCGCGCTTATCGGCCCCTATCGTTTCCTCACTCATATGGGCCGAGGCGTCAAAGCCGGTAATCGTGTACTGCGCCAGGAGGAAACCGAGGAGGAAGCCGTACCAGTAGGGGAAGCCGGAACTGGTGAAGGTGTGATGGAAGGCGGCGCCCACATTGTGGACCGGCGCCTTGATCGCCAGGAAGAAGACGAACATCAGCACCACGACAATGTGCCACCAGACGCTCACGTCATTCAGCAAGGCCACCAGACGCACCCCGAGGATGTTCATCACCGCGTGCAAAGCCAGGCAGCAGGTAAAGGTGACCATCACCGCCTGCGGACTGGTCGAGGTGCCCCACCACTGATTCATCAGGATGTTCACGAAGGTGGCCAGGCCATAATCAATGGCCGTGGTGACCGCGACCTGCCCGATCAGGTT
>DATBTL010000059.1:0-1848 GCA_036559345.1 Chloroflexota bacterium
GCGGGAAGAAGATGGAATTGCCGGTTAAGCGCATCCTGCTGGGCGTACCGGTCGAGAAGGCGGCAAATCCAGACTCAATGAGCAATCCGGAGAGCATGCGTTTTTTCGTGGACCTGGCGGCCCGTCTCAATCCCTAGTACACCAGAGTGGAAGTATCGCGCTTTATGGAGGACAGAATCATCAGGGCCGCCTTGTTTGGTTTCCCACTCGGCCATTCGGTCTCACCTGCCATGCACCACGCCGCCGCGGCGGCTCTTGGCATTGGTCTGCGCTATGAACCCTGGCCACTGCCGGCGGAGGAGCTTGAGGCGGCGCTATCGACGATCCGGGACGACGCCTGGGTAGGGGCCAACGTGACTCTTCCGCACAAGCCCGCCGTTGCCCGACTCGTTGATCGGGTCACTCCGCTGGCTCGGCGGACAGGCGCCGTGAATACGATCTTCAAGCGCGAGGGAATATTGTGGGGTGACAATACCGACGCCCCCGCCCTTGTGCGATCCCTCCGTGACCTGACCGGGCGATCCCCGGCGGAGGAACGGGTGCTCGTTCTAGGCGCGGGCGGGGCCGCACGCGCGGTCCTGGTGGCCCTGGAGGATCTGGGAATCACCAACGTCTCGCTGGCGAACCGGACGGACCGGAAGGCCGCGTCGCTGCTCCGGGAGTGGCAGGCCGGGCGAAGTGACGGCGCGATCCCCGCTCGTCCGGTTTCCTGGAGCCGGCTGCCGGACGTCCTGGGCGAGATAACCCTCCTGGTCAATGCGACCAGCGTGGGTCTGGATGGTTTTTCCACTCCGCTCGCCGATTTACCCTTAAGGTCGGGGGCTCGGGTGTATGACCTGGTCTATGGGCATGATGAAACCCCACTGGTCCGCCATGCGCGTTCCCTGGGATTCGAGGCTGCGGACGGCCTCTGGATGTTGGTCTATCAAGCGGCACTGGCCTTTGCCTTGTGGACCGGCCTGCAACCACCGGAGGAGAACATGCATGCGGCGGCGCTGGCAGCCTTGCGGGATCGGGTACGCGCATGAGCGAGGCCCTGGTCCTGGTGGGGCTGAGCGGGAGCGGCAAGAGCACGGTCGCCCGGTTGGTGGCGGCTCGCCTGGGGGTCGCCCACTACGACACCGATCGGCTGGTTGAGGAGCAGGCGGGCGAGACGGTGGCCGCACTGTTCGCGGCTCGGGGGGAGGCCGCCTTCCGTGACCTTGAGGAGGCGGCGGTGGCCGACGTATGCGGGCGGAGCGGAGTGGTGGCGGTGGGGGGCGGCGCCGTACTCCGATCCGCCAATCGGATGCGGATGAGACGCGGCAATCTGGTGGTGTGGCTGGATACCCCGGCTGGCGTTCTGGCGTCGCGGCTGGCCCATCACGCCCATGGGGAGGAACGACCGCTCCTCCGGGGGAATCTAGAGGAGCGCGTGCGGTCGCTCTGGAGTGAAAGGCGTGCGTGCTATGCCGCGGCCGCGCATCTGAGAGTGCCGCACCAACACGGGGGATCGTCTGGGTCGCACGCGACCGCGCAACGGGTGGCAGCGATTTTCGTGGCATGGCGGGCTGGGTAATGGGCGCCGCTGTGCGGGAAGCCCCGGCATTTATGCCGGGGAGCCTCATTTGCCAGCCTAGTCGTGGCCTTCAGGCCGCTGTTGGGCTCGATTGGAGCGGGGAGGAGCGATGAGCGAAACGAAACCGCTGGAGTTGCGGTACGAGGGCCAGACCAAATCGATAGTGTACTGCCGCGCGGGGGTGCTCGACGAACTGGGTGAGTTGCTCCGCGGCACCTCGGAGCGGCTTCCCCGCCGGGCGATCTTGTGCTCGGACGAGAGAGTGGGCGACCTGTATGGCGAACGGGCGG
>DATBTL010000060.1:0-11274 GCA_036559345.1 Chloroflexota bacterium
GATCGGTCCGGTGAGCATCAGCACCGGGTCGGAGCCGGTGACCGCAAAGCTGGCGAAGCGGGCGCGCGGGCGGAAACCCAGATGTTCCGCTCGGGACCGTTCCATAATCAGTAGGGCCGCCGCGCCATCGCTGATCTGGGAGGAGTTGCCGGCCGTGGTCACCCCGTCCGGAGTGAAAGCAGGTTTGAGCGCGGCTAGCTTCTCGATGGTACTGTCGGGGCGCATCCCTTCGTCCGCCGTCATCAGCGCCGCGTCTCCATTCGGACCCGCGATTGGGACCGGGACCATGGCGCGGGCGCAGCGCCCCTCGGCGGCGGCGCGGATGGCGCGGCGGTGACTCTCCAGGCTGTAGGCATCCAACTCAGCCCGGCTGAGGCCCCACTTGCGGGCAATCAAGTCGGAACTGATCCCCTGCGGCACCAGGCGGTCGCCGTAGCGGCGGGTCATCCTGGTGCCAAAGGCCCATTCGGGCCGGGAATCGCAGGATGAGCCGAGCGGAACCCGCGTCATTACCTCCACCCCGCCGGCAACCACGATGTCGTACGCGCCGGCGATCACGCCCTGGGCCGCGAAGTGGATCGCCTGTTGACTTGAGCCGCACTGGCGGTCCACGGTCGTACCCGGCACGGACTCTGGGAAGCCTGCCCCCAGGGCGGCGTTGCGGGCCACGTTGAGACTCTGCTCGCCAACCTGGCTCACGCAGCCCGCGATCACGTCATCGACCAGACTCGCGTCAAGGCCGGCGCGCTCCACCAGCGCGGCCAGCGTAAGAGCCAGGAGGTCCGCTGGATGCCACTCCTTGAGCTGCCCGCCTCGGCGTCCCACAGGCGTCCGCACCGCCTCGACGATCACCACCTCCCTGACCGCGATCATCAGAAGCCTCCTTCTTGCGGTCTGATCATCCTATTCTCACCCCTATCACTACGCGGCGCATGAATCGTATGTATGGCGGATTACGCCAGTTGCCGGGCCAATTGCGCTTGATGCTGCGCGTCATGGGAGACGATATGCACGGTATGGTTGAGGATGGTCACCCTTCCCTGTTCCTCGTGATACCCGGCCCGCTCCCACTGGGCTGGACTCAAGGCGGTGAGTTCCGCCACATGTTGGTTTCGGAAACGGATGAACGCGGCCAGCGCCGCCAGATGATCATCGGCGGCGTAGTTGCGTTCGCGTGCCCAGACTTCCTGGTCATAGCCCGCGATCCGCGGCTCCTCGGTATCGCGGAGGGCCCGCATCCGCTCAAGCGATCGCTCCTCCGCGTCACGCAAGTGGCAGAGCACTTCCACCACCGACCAGCCCTCGTCACCGCCGCGCGCCGACCGCGCCCGCTCGATAGTGACTCCCCGCAGCAAGGCGGTCAGCGTATCCGGGGCCGCCGCCAGCGCGGCAACCAGATCCTTCCCCTCGTCATACATCGGACCTCCTCCGCTCCCATTCTCCGCGCGTCCGCGTGCGCGATGTTCATAATGCCGCGCACCTCAACATCCCACGCTCCCATCAAATGGCCCACATCCGGCCTCAGCCGTCGTTCCCTGCCATCCAGCCTCAGCCGGAGGTCGCCGCCCCTCTGCCTTGCAGTGTAGCTAGACGGACGGTCGCCTGCCGCCCATTCCGTGTCCTCCGTACTCTCCGGGCTCTCCGCGCTCTCCGTGATTCTAACAGGCCGTCAACGATCATTCGTCGCCAGCGGGACTACCGCAGGCTGGCGAACGCCAGCAGGCCAAAGCCCACCAAGATACCGCCCGAGATCCTGTTCACCCAGCGCAGATGGGGCGCCGTGATTCTGGCCCTCAGGATGCTGACCAAGTGGGTGAGCATCACCCACCACAGCGCCGACCCCAACAAGACGCCCAACACAAGCAGCGCGGCGGCGCCCGCCGCGTGGCTGCCTGTCCCGGCTCCTAGTCCGGCGAAAATAGCCGCGAACGACAGGATGGTGGTCGGATTGGTCAGAGTAAGGGCGACGGCCGAGCCATAGGCACGGAACAAGCCGTGCCCCTCGGTCGCGACCGCGTTCTCGGCCGGCACGGCGCGGAAGGTCTTGGTTCCCAGGTAGCAGAGAAACACACCCCCAATCAACCGAATCCAGGTCTGATGGCTGAGGAGCAGGCTGGAAATGATCGTGATCCCGAACCCGGCGATTCCGCCGTAGATCCCGTCAGCCGTCGCGGCGCCGAGGCCGGTGGCAAGGCCAACCCAGCGCCCATCGGCCAGGGTGCGGCGGATGCACAATACGCCAATGGGACCAACCGGGGCGGCGATGGACAACCCGATCAGGAGTCCTCTGAGGAACATTGCTGGATTCATGCTCGTATCCCCTCTTCGTGGTTGCAAATAATAAACCCGCCAGATCGTTACGATCTGGCGGGTTGTGGGACCAAGTTTTGCGCGCGTTCAGCCAGATCTCATCTTCAAAGGCTGAGACTGCTGCTGGGCTAGAGTTTCCAGTTGGACGCTCGCGTGACGGCGCATGGATGGATTCCTCGTGTAGTAGTCAGGTTGTTCGGGTAAACGTATAGGGCTTGGTCCTGATTATAGGACCGTCGGGTGCTTCCGTGTCAATGGGGTGAGGCACATCACGCCGGTCCATTTCCCGATGCCGGCTGCACCAGTCCCGACTCGTAGGCGAAGACCACCGCCTGCACACGGTCACGCAGGCCCAGCTTGGGGAGGATACGCGCCACATGCGTTTTCACGGTCGCCTCGCTCAGCACGAGCGCGGCCGCGATCTCGGCGTTGCTGAGTCCCCGCGCGATCAGCTTTAGCACCTCCGCTTCGCGAGGAGTCAGAGTCGACAGGGCGCCGGGGACGACCAGTGGCGTGGCCGCCGGACGCGCGAACCGCTCGACCAGGCGGCGGGTAATTGATGGGGCCAGCAAGGCATCGCCCGCCGCCACAAGACGCACCGCCGCGATCAGTCCCTCCGGAGTCACGTCCTTGAGGAGAAACCCACTGGCGCCCGCCCGTAGCGCCGCGTAGACATATTCATCCAGATCAAAAGTGGTGAGGATCAGCACCCGACAGGCGCTGTTGCCGGAGTTCAGGATACGGTGCGTCGCCTGCAGACCATCCATTTCCGGCATTCGGATATCCATGAGGATGACATCCGGGTCGAGGCGGCGCCAGGCCGCGATTGCCTCCTCGCCGTTAGCGGCCTCCGCCACGACTTCAAGATCCGTATGAGCCTGCAGAATCATGCGGAAGCCGGCGCGGACCAGGGACTGGTCGTCCGCGATCACCACGCGGAGGGGCCGCTCGGTCACGAACCGACCGCCTCAAGCGGCAACCATGCGTGAATCCGGAAGCCTCCGTTCTGAGCTGGTCCTGCTTCGAGCCGCCCGCCATAGAGGGCAACCCGTTCACGCATCCCCGCCAAGCCATGGCCGATCTCCGCGCTATCCAGGGCTGGGCAGCCCCCGCCCTGATCGTGAATCTCCACCTCCAACGCGGCGTGGCTGTAGAAGAGACTAACCTCGGTGGGCGCTTGACCGGCGTATTTCAGGGCATTGGTGAGCGCTTCCTGCACGATCCGGTACACGGCAAGATTCATACCAGGTGAGAGGGGTCGAGTTTGTCCCTTGATGGACAAACCAACCGGCAGACCGGCGTCCCGGACCCGCCGCACCAGTGCCGTGAGTTGGTCCGTGCCTGGCTGCGGCGCCAACTGAAGGCTCTCCGAGTTCTCCTCGTTGTCGTAGTTCAGTACCCCGAGCAGACGGCGCAGCTCCGCCATGGCCTCCCGGCCGCTGGATTCCACCGCGCTCAGCGCCTCGTGGGCCTGGGCCGGCGCCGTACGCAGGATGTGCCGAGCCGCGCCCGCCTGCACCACCATGACGCTGACGCTATGAGCCACCACGTCATGCAACTCGCGGGCGATCCGGGCCCGTTCCGCCGTCATGGCCGCCTGCCGGGCCAGTTCCTGCTCGCGCTCCAGGCGGGTGGCCTTGTCCTCGAAGGCGTCGGCTCGCAGTTGGCGGGAGCCTATCGCCTGCCCGGCAAACCAGACCGGCAGGAGGACGATATAGGCCCCGGCGGAGTCCGGTAAGCGCGGCAACACCGTGCTGATCGTCATGGCGACCGCCGTGGCCGTGCACAGCATCAGGCAGAGGGACAGTTGCCAATACCGGCTGTAGGCGCCTACCGAATAGGCCGCGATCATAATTGTGCTCAGGCCGGAATACTCCGGTAGGCTCTGCCGCGCCAGGTTACTGGCGAAGACCGCCGCCAGCACGGTCAGCCCAAATACCGGCACCGGGAATTGACGACGCCAGACCAGCGGCATGGTCATCAGGAGGAGCGCCGGGTTGAGCGGCGTCCTCGGGCTGCCACTGTTCTCCACCATGACCAGGAAGCTCATGAGCAAGGCAAGGCCCAGGTCGGACCAGTTGAGGGACGGGCGTTCCCGTCGCGGTCGCGCGGGCTCACCGCTTACCGACCAGGGTACGGCACGGCGGCGTAGGGGAGCGCCGCCCATCCCGCTCTCGGCCTCACGGTCACCTTGACCAGCCATTAGCGTTTTTAGCGCCTTCATAGAGCTTCCCATTTCCCGTTCGGTTCCAGGTCATCCCTCTGCCCATCTTAACGCATCGCCGCCGCTCGCCATATCCTCCTCGCGATGTATTCCGGCTGCATCGCGCGGACGACCGATCATCCTTACGGAGCAGCGGGATTGCATCCAAGGGAGGATTGCAGGCCGGCCCGCTACCCGCATGCTGGTTCGGTGGGACGCGGAACCTCCGGCTGTGGCCGGATGGAGGGACGAGTCGGCTGAGGCCGGTGGAGGAGGTCAACTCGCATGCGACTGGCTACTACTTCTCAATTCGATGTGTGGCAGGAGGAGCGATGAACAATCTGGTGGAGATCGGCGGCGTAACCAAGGTATACGACGCGGCGAGCCCGCAAAAGGCCCTGAATGGAGTGTCTCTGCGCATCCCCACCGGCCAGATCACCGCGATCATGGGCCCGTCGGGGAGCGGGAAATCGACCCTGCTCAATCTGCTGGCGGGCCTCGACCGGGCATCCAGCGGGACTATCGTGGTTGGCGGCATGGAGATCACTCGCCTGAGCGAGGCGGCGTTGGCTCGCTATCGCCGCCAGAAGATTGGGCTGATCTTCCAGTTTTTCAATCTGCTCAACAACCTCACCGTCCTGGACAACGTGCTGATCCCAGCGCAACTGGCGGGAACCAGCCGCCGCGTCGCCGAGGCACGAGCGGCGGAGCTTCTGGAGCGGCTCTCCATAGCCGATCAGGCGCGTAAATACCCGGCCCGGCTGAGCGGTGGTCAGCGGCAGCGCGTAGCGATCGCTCGGGCTCTGATCAACCGCCCAGTCCTGCTGCTGGCCGATGAGCCGACCGGCGCCCTGGATACGCGGAGTGGCGACCAGGTGCTCGACCTCTTCCGCGACCTCAACAGCACCGGCCAGACCATCGTGCTGGTCACTCACGATCCCCGCCTGGCCGAGCGCTGCGCCCACCGGACGATTACCCTGGTTGATGGGCTGGTGGTCAGGGACACGGCCACTCTGGAGGCGGTGGGATGAAGGCTGTATGGACTAAGATACTGGCTGACCTTGGACGCCGTAGGCTGCAGGGCTTGATCATCGCGGTGGTTATTTTGCTCTCTAGTGGCGCCGCCACCATGGCCCTGAATCTGCTTGTGGAGTCCGACGCCCCCTACGATCATGCATTTGCTCAGGCCAATGGCGCCCACCTTACCCTCACCTTCGCCGCCGATCAGGTGGGCGAAGGGCAACTTCGGGCCACCGCCTCGACCCCCGGCGTGACCGCCGCCGGGCCCTGGGCCGAAGTATCGGCGCCGTTCAGCACGCCCGCTGGCGACAGGTTCGGGGTGGCCGTGGTTGGCCGGGCTGACCCGGGAGGTCCCATCGACCGACTGACCATCGAGAGCGGACGGTGGGCGCGGACGGAAGGGGAGATCGTCCTTTCCCAAGGAATGGCCGACCGCACCGGCCTCGGAATCGGGGACCAGGTGACGGCGGCGCGGGGAGCGGGGCCGACGCTACGGGTAGTGGGGATCGCTGCCTCGATCAGTCCGATCACCGACGCCTGGGTCATTCCGGGGCAAGTCGCCGCGTTGGTGACCGCCCAGGCCCCGTTGTCCTATCAAATGCTGTACCGGGTGACCCCCGCCGGTACCACGGCCGACCTGCGAGCGGCAACTCAGGCAATCACCCGGCATCTACCGGTCGGCTCGGTGGTCGACGCGAGTAACTACCTGGATGTTAAGCTCCGCGCCGATCAGCTCACGGCGGTGATGATCCCCTTCCTGCTGGCCTTTAGCGCCTTCGCCCTGCTTGCCGCGGCTCTGATCATCGCCAATGTGATTAGTGGAGTGGTGATCGCCTCGTATCGCGAGATCGGGGTGATGAAATCGGTTGGCTTTACTCCTGGCCAGGTGATGGTGGTGCTCTTTGGCCAGATTCTGGTGCCGGTAGGGGCCGGCTGCCTGGCGGGCATCCCATTTGGTACCCTGGCCAGCCAGCCCTTCCTCCGCGACACGGCACACGCTCTGGGTTTGCCGGTGGCGTTTACCGCCGCGCTCTGGGTGGACCTCCTGGTATTTGCCGGCGTGCTGGTCCTGGCCTTGCTCGCCGCCCTGGCGCCTGCCTGGCGGGCCGGGCATCTCAGCGCGGTGACCGCGATCACCAGGGGAACCGCACCCGCCGCGGGACGCGAAGGCGGGATCGACCATGCCCTGGCCCGTCTTCCCCTGCCGCGCCCAGTCAGTTTGGGGCTGAGTGACGCGCTGGCTCGGCCCGTCCGTTCGGCAACTACCCTGGGGGCGATTCTGATCGGTGCCGTGACCATTGTCTTCGCCCTCAATCTACACCTCTCACTGACCCAGGTCGCCGCGCACCTGATCCGCGATCCCTATGTGCAGGTAGACGTTTATCGACCGGTCTTCAGCCCTATCCAGGGGAAAGGGATCCCGATACAGAATGGGCCGGCGCCCGGTCCGGCCCTCAGCGACCGCCGGATCGCGGCCTTGATCGCGGCGGACCCCGCCACCGCGCGCTTCGTGGCGGAGACAAGCGAAGCGATTTCCATGCCGGGAATCGCCGAACCCATTCCGTACTATGCCTACCGCGGCCCCTCCTCGTGGGTTGGCTACGCGTTGATCGCGGGCCGCTGGTTCTCCAGTCCAGGTGAGGTAGTGGCGCCGACTAAAGTGTTCACCCAGGGGCATCTGAAGATCGGCGATATGGTTACGGCACGCATCCAGGGAACGCCAGTGCGATTGCGGCTGGTCGGGGAGATTTTTGACCAGACGGGCGACGACTTGCTGCTGCGCGGGACCTGGGCCACGCTCACGGCGGCTAGCCCCGGCCTCCAACCGGATGAGTATGAAGTGGGGCTGACACCTGGCGCCAACGCCGAGGCATACAGCCGGCGGCTGGATCAGGCCGCGGCCCATGCTCTTGATGTCCGCGTGGTGGAAAGCTCAAGCGCGAACACCTCGTTCGTGCTGCTCAATACAGTGATCGCGGGTTTGGCCCTGGTGCTCACGGCAATCGCGGTGGCGGGCGTGTTCAACACCGTGCTCCTGAGCGCGCGTGAACGGACGCGCGATATCGCCATCCTCAAAACCGTGGGCATGTCGCCCCGCCAGGTGGTAGCGATGGTGGTGGCCTCCATGGCCTTCCTGGGGCTGATCGCTGGAGTGATTGCCCTCCCGGTCGGTTTGGAACTGCACCGCCAGATCCTCCAGTTCATGGGCCGGATTTCCTCGGGGACCAACATCCCGCCCAGCTTTTTTGACCTGATCGGTGGAGCGATGCTGGCTCCGCTCGCCTTGAGTGGGGCGGTGGTGGCGGCGCTGGGCGCCTGGCTCCCGGCTCAATGGGCGGCATCGAGTGGGGTGACAGAGGTCCTGCAATCTGAGTAGACACGACGGTGAGGTGGGACGGAATCAGGATTGCCAGAATGGGGAGGTGAGACCGACCCCGGCAAAAACCCGCCTCGCCTCCTCGATCGTCCGTCCGCGATAACTTGGGCTAATCCGATTGCCATACCAGGCTCGTGAGAGGGCCCACACGGATTCCAGGCTCAAGGTCTCGCCGCGGGGTTCCGCCTTGGTTTCGCACCAGGCGTCTACCTCCTCTTCCGACCGGAAGAGCAGCATGGTACCTCAAGTATGAAGGAGGTCGTCGTACCAGCGGACAAACGGCAGCGGGAAATGCACCAGGAATGGATCTGCCCGGAGGGAACCGCGTTCAACCGCGTAGGTGACAGTCTCACCCGCATGAGCCAGGGTGGCCTCGATGCGCGCGTCGGCGCCGAGCATGGCGGGAATGCCAAGGGAATCCCAGGCGCAGTTCGCCCAATACGCCATTTCACCCACATAGACTCTGTAGGCCGTGGGTACGGCGGATAGCGGATTGGCCATGCGAACTACGTCGGCGCCCGGCTCCAGAAAGAGCGTGTGATGCTCATGCAGGCGCTGATAGGCGGCCCGCGCCTCGGCCGGATCGACGCGGAACTGCTGGGCCACTTCGTCGTGGGAAGGCGGTTGCCCGCGCGCGACAAAGGACTGATAGATATACAGGCGGATCCGCCAGTCCTGGTCGGTAAGGTTCTCACTCATGACTTACAAATCGCGCCTGGAGAAGCTGTGAATGGCCCAGGCCAGCATCCCAGCGCCCCAGAGGGCGGCCCAGACGAGATAGGCCGTCGTGGGCGAACTGGTGGCGACCAGCGGATCAAACCGCACCCCCTCGGCGAGAAGGGCGGCGGGCTCCAGCGCCGAGACCGCACCGCGCCAGAGCCCATCGCTGGGAAAAACGAGGCTGAACCCGGTGCCGGCGTTGGCCAGAGCGTGATTGTTGAACGTAGCCCCCACGGTCTGGGCGATGCCGATGATCCAGCCGGCGCCAAAGAGCACCACCACGATAATTCCCGATGCCATGGGCGCCAGACGCGTGGACGCGAGTAAGGTGACGGTGAGGAGCACCAAGCTCTGGGCGGCGATATAGGCAATGGCCTGCGCGGGGTGGGGCGGCAGGTAGCCAGTTACCGCTTGTACCACCGTAAGTTGGATGCCGCCGGCCACGAAGGCATAGGCCACCAGCGGGGTAGCCAGCCCCAGCCACTTCCCCAACACCACCTCGGCCCGCCGAATGGGGCGGGGAAGGATGGCGAGCAGTAAGCCTGATTCTATATCGTTCGCCAGGGCCGGGGCCGCGAGAAAACTTGCGCCCATCGCCATCACCACGCTGAACATGAACGCAATCAGTATCAACAGCACCGCCTCGTTGAGGCGAATCTCGGACGCCGCGAGCGCTGTCCCATCATTATTGGTCAGGTGGGTCAGTTTAGAGAAGCCCCAGCCAGTCAGTCCGACCACGATGGGGGTGAGGATGAAAACGGTCAGGACCACCCGCCGCCGAAGCGCCTCAAAGACGGTGAGCCGGGCGATCGTCAGGACCGGAGGCATGCTCCCCTCCTTTCAGCAATTGCAGGAACCGCTCCTCCAGGGTGTGGTGGCCCGGTTCGACCGCGTACACACGGGCGCCCATCCCCACCAGGGCCGCTACCAGATCCGGCACGGCCTCGCGAGCAATGCCGCGCGCGATCCACCACCCCTCCGGCTGAGGCGTCAGGGTGAAAGAGCCCGCCAGGATCGCGCCGGACGCGGCAAGTCCAGCCAGGCGCACCCGCACGGTTTGGGTATCGGCGGTGAAGTCCGCGATCCGGCTGAGCGCCAGCACCTGACCGCGATCGATCACCGCTACCCGGTCCACCACTTGCTCCACCTCGGTAAGGAGGTGCGAGTTGAGGAATACGGTGGCCCCGCGCCGCTTCAGGCCGTGAATGATTTCCCGCACCTCGACTCGGCCCACCGGATCCAGGGCGGAGGTCGGTTCGTCCAGGACCACGAGATCCGGGCTTCCCAGGAGAGCCACGCCCAGGCCCAGCCTCTGCTGCATTCCTTTGGAAAACGTACTTACCCGCGAGTCGCCGCGCTGTTCCAGGCCAACCACGCGAAGAGCGCCCGAGATCTCGCCGGACCAGGTCCGGCGAGGAAGGCGTGCCAGCGAGCAGTGCAGGCCCAGCACCTCCCGCGCGGTGAGCCATTCTTGATAGCGGAAGAGTTCAGGCAGATAGCCAATACGACGGCGGACCCGCAAGTCACCGAGCGGGGCGCTGAGCACCCAACCCTCACCACCGGTGGGCCTGGCCAGTCCGAGCAAGAGCTTAACCGCCGTGGTTTTCCCCGCCCCATTGGGACCGAGGAAGCCAAAGACCTCGCCGCGCGGCACGCTCATGGACAGCCCGCTGAGCGCGGTGATTTTCCCGTACCGCTTGGCCAGATCGACGGTACGGATCGCCGGAGTGTCCTGCTCCTCGGGAAGGATGGGGGCATACGATCCAGGCTCAACCATCGAGATTCTCGACCACCTTTAGCAACTCCGCGCCCAGGCGGAAGCGGCACGATCCTGGCCGTACCACCTCCGCTTGGGTCACGCTCTCAATGCAAGCCATTGGCAATTGCCAATACCTCATCCTGGCTCAGGGTTCCGGCCACCGCGTGGACCAGGCCGCCCGCTCGCCATACCACGGCACTCCCCAGTCCCGTGTTGTCACCGATCGCCACGCCCGGCGCGCCGCGGACCTGGACGCTATCGCCGTGCGCGAGGTCCGCTGGAATCGGAATCGGAAGGGTAGTCGTCGGGTCACCGATGGCCCGGATGCTCGCCGCCAGGGATGGGGAGATGCCGGGCTGCGCCAGGAGGTAGGCCAGAATGGTCCGCTCGGAGGCCCCACTGGAGGTCACCAGCGGAGCTGGGGCCTGAGCCACTACGAGCACGGGGAGACTCGACCTCCTCTGGTGGTAGGCGGCAACCACCACGGGACCGATCATCACGTGGAGGGTACTGCCATCAAGCGAACTCGGCATCGGGGGCAGCGGCTTTCCCGCCTTGGCGGCGGATTCCCGCGCCTTGGCGGCACTAAAGGTGAAGGATGCCGTGCTGGGCGGCATGACCGTGTAGGTCACCGAGGACGGCACATCGGCTGGTAGTGTACTCGGGACAAGAACGGTGCCATGGGCCAGGGCAGCGGCCTGGCTCGCGCTCGCGGCGGTCAGGGTAGTATGCGACCGTGGTGCCTCCATGGTTCCGTAATGACTCAAATTAGGCAGCGAATTCAAATCGCTCATGGACACCGGGACAACGGCGAAGCGTTGCGCCTGAAAAATCGTGAAAAAGCTCCGCGCGAAGGAGCCCGCCGGGGTGAACGCAAGCCCGATC
>DATBTL010000061.1:0-14697 GCA_036559345.1 Chloroflexota bacterium
CAGGCATTGACGCAGATCCAAGAGCATCGCTGGTATCTGGGCGAGCGGGGACGGGTCGTGGACCTGGCCGAAGCGGCGTGGGACTGGTACCAGGTAGCGTATCTCCCGGCCCTACAGCAGTTGATCGCGGCCGGCTTGGTCCCGTCCCGCGGACCGGGCGAGACCGGCGATCGGTACTTCGAGATGTGCGATCTCAAGGAGCGGATCAGTCGCGAGCGGGGCAGTGACATCGGCTTTACCGAGACGCTGCGTCTGTGGGCAGGCCGCCGTTCGCGGCCCCGCGCCATGCTCCGCCGTCGCATGAAGGAGGAGGTGTGCCTGGCCTGAGGTCCGCAGTCACTACGTTGAAGGATCCTGGGACGTAGCGGCGCGGGTGACTGGAAATGCCATTCCGGAGTCCCTACAATGAAGGCTCCTGGAGTAGCAGGTAGGCCCCATCCGCAAAGTCGCGGACCACGTAGCCGTGGGCGAATGCCCATTGCAGGGCCTGCCGTTGGGCCATCCGCCAGGCCAGGGAGGCGCTGGGGTTGGTGTGCCGGAGGCCGCGCATATCGGGCGGCGCGGGGAGCAGCACTGGGCATCCTGGGGGCGGTTCCCGCGGAGGGACGACCGGGTGCCCATACTCTACCAGCAATAGGGGCATGGCGGCGGCCCGCACCGCCGGATCAATGGCGGGCGGGGCGCGGTGGAGATCCCACTCCACCAGGAGGCGATCGGAAGGGAGGCCCCGGTTGAGCTGGTCTTCCATGTCTCCGTAAAGGTTCTCCACGTAGGTGTTGCTGATCGCTCCCAGCTTGTGGATGTTGAGGCGGGCGTTCCGGGACTCCAGAGGATCAAAGGTCCAGGTCATCAGATCGAGGCCCTGGGAGAGCGCCACTTGCCGCTGTCGTTGTTTGAGCGCCTCACCCAGCCCATGCCCCTGGTATTCGGGATCGATGCCCAGCATGTGGGAGGCGTGATAGAGGCCGCCATCGCGGCGCCCAAGCAGGCCCAGCACGAAGCCGATCAGGACTCCCCGGTCGTAGGCGCCCAGGACGATGCCGCCGCTGGCGCGCGCGATGTAGAGCATGGCGGCGGGAACCACTTCAAGGGGGTCCATTCCCCACACGCGGATCTGGAGATCCTCAATCTCTCTCAGCCGTGACTGGTCACTGACCGCCTCAATGGTATATTCGGCGGGCGATGGGTCCGTGCCGTCCGCGGCCAACGACGCGGACCCAGCGTCCGGCTCCGTGCCCATCTCCATCTCCCCCTCGCCACCGCGAGCGCCCCGGATCTCGCGGAACCGCTTCCCCGCTTCCCTTGCATCATACGTTGGCGGCCAGCGCCTACGCTTCGGACAATATGCTGAATTGTGCGGCGCTTTTCCAGCATTCCATCCGAAGCAACCGGGCTGGCGCGGCAAGTACGATAGGAGGGAGAATGGCCTCTCGCGCGGAGTGTGTTCACCGCGAGAGGCCATGAGAGCCGGGGCACGCGGTTCCCTGGGATATCCCTGGGAACGGTGTGTGTTCATGTTGGGGCCGAGGAGGAAGTACTTGAGCACGGAAAATGATTTTGCCCTGCTAAGCGAGTTCACGCGCCAGGAAATGGACCGGCTCCAGGTGCCAGGGGTCTCGGTGGGCATTCATCATGAGAGCCAGGACTACACGGCGGGCTTTGGGATCACCAACGTCACCCATCCGCTCCCCGTCACCGAGGACACCCTGTTCCAGATCGGTTCTACCTCCAAAACGGTCTGCGCCACCGTGGCCATGCGCCTGGTCGAGCAAGGAACGCTCGATCTCGATACGCCGATCCGCGCCTATCTGCCCGGCCTGACCCTGGCCGACCAGTCCGTGGCGGCGAACGTGACCTTGCGCCATCTGTTTAACCACACAGGCGGCTGGGAGGGAGACTATTTTGAAAGCACCGGCGCCGGTGACGACGCGCTGGAGAAGATGACCGCTCGGCTGGTGGGTCTGGCACAGCTCACCCCGCTTGGCGAGGTGTTTTCCTATAACAACGCCGGCTTTTACCTGGCTGGGCGGGTGATCGAGACGGCAACCGGGAAACCCTACGAAACAGTGGCCCGGGAGCTGGTGCTGGAGCCCCTGGGAATGAGCCGCTCGTTCTTCTTCGCCCGCGAGGTGATCACGGATCGGGTGGCGGTCGGCCATCGAGTGGGAGACAATGGGCCGGAAGTGCAGCGCGATTGGGAGCTGCCGCGGGCGGCCAACGCGGCGGGCGGAATCATCTCCACCCCCGGCGACCAGCTTCGCTACGCCTGCTTCCACATGGGCGACGGCACGACGGCCGGCGGGACGCGCCTGCTCAGCCAGGAATCGCTCTCGCTCATGCAAACGGCCACCGCCCCAGCGGGGAACGGAATCACGGCCCTCGGCGTCACCTGGATGTTGCGCGACATAGGCGGCACGCGCGTGGTGCAACATGGCGGCGCCACCAATGGCCAGTTGTCCGCCTTTCAGATGGTCCCGTCCCGCCGGTTCGCGATCACCGTCCTGACCAACGCGGACAAAGGCGGCGAATTGCATCGGAACGTGACCAACTGGGCCCTGAAGCAGTATCTGGGGGTGGAGGAGCCCAAGCCCCTGGTGGTCGAGATCTCGGCGGAGGCGCTGCGCGAGTTCGTGGGGCGGTATGCCTCACTGGGGAACGACCTTGAGATCAGCCTCAAGGATGGGGGTCTGGAAGGACAGATCATTCCCAAGGGAGGGTTCCCCACCAAGGACTCACCGCCCCCGCCCACGCCGCCGCCCTTCGCCATCGGTTTCCTTGACCAGGGCAACCTGCTGGTGACCGATGGGCCGCTGAAAGACATGGCGATCGATGTGTTGCGGGGGAGGGACAAGCAGGTCGCCTATGTGCGCGCGGGCTTCCGGATCCTTAAAAAGGCCCAGTAATCAGCACGAGGGCCTCCGGCTGAGGCCGGATGGCAGGGACGACGGCTGCGGCCGGGTGTTGGCGTTGCCGATTGGCTCGGCGCGCATGGGGCCCGTCAGCGCCTGACGCAACTGGGGTGTTGATGAGTTACGCGCCAAGCCCGGTCAGCTTGGCGCTGACTTCCCATAGACGAGCGGCAACCGCGGGATCGTAGGACCGCGCGTTGCTCTTTCGTGGCTTCTCCTTGACGAAATACTGTCCGGTTGTGTGCTCGACCGCCTGCGAGGACGCGAGATAGACTCCCGTTTTGGCTCCTTCGTCGACCTTGACCGCGAAGGGATGGCCAAGCCTTACCATGAGGGCCATGAGGCCGCCATTGTTCTGGGCGAAATCGGTGGCCACGAAGCCGGGATGGAAGCAGTTGGCGGTCACTCCCGAGCCTTCCAGTCTCCGAGACAATTCGTAGGTGAAGAGGATATTGGCCAATTTTGCTTGCGAGTAGGCTCTCCAGCCGCCGTACTTCCGCTCCCCTTGCAGGTCATCAAAGTGTATCCGTCCACGACTATGCGCCCCGGATGATGTATTGACGATCCGGGCGGGAGCGCTGTCTCTGAGCATGGGGAGGAGCAGGTTGGTGAGCAGGAAATAGGCCAGATGATCGAGGGCGAAAGTCATCTCTATTCCGTCGACGGTCACAAGCCGCTTCATAAAGAGACTGCCCGCGTTGTTTATCAGCACGTCCAGCCGATCGTACCTGGCGGTCACCGTTGCCGCCAACTCGCGGACCGACGCCTGGGAGGTCAGATCAGCGGGGAGAAACTCCACCCGTGGATTTCCGCCGCGATCGGTGATAGCGCGCGCCGCGGCCGCCCCCTTGTCGCGGTTACGGCCCACGATTGCTACCCGCGCGCCCTGCCGTGCCAAGCCCAGAGCTATCTCGTAGCCGATCCCCGACGTGCCGCCGGTGACAAGGCAGGTTTTCTCGTTCATGATCGCGGTCACGCGATTATCCTCCCGTACCTACCAGTGTGCCCTGGTTTCTCTACCGTCGCCAGCGGCGCCTACTCATCGGGCGCGCCGCGCATCCCACCTGAATCACGGAGACACGGAAGGAAGGGAACGCACGGATGGACTGTCCAGGAGGAACCCGAGTCCGGAGAAGCATGAGTGCTGAACCGGAGCCACGCTCCGTGTTCTTCGTTCCCTCCGTGTCTCCGTGATTCAAGCCGTCCCAAGCCATCAGCGGAAGGTACCATCCGTGGGAGGATGAGACGGGTTCATCCTCCCACGGATGCGGCGCACCGAAGCGGGAGGCTTAGGCGGCGGACGCCTCGGTGGCGGCGGGCGCCGGACGCAGGGCGATGCGACCGGGGAACCACGACCATTCGCCCACCAGGACTACCAGGGCCGGGACCAGGACCGTCCGGAGGATGGCGGTGTCGAAGATCACCCCAAAGGCTACCGCGAATCCCAGTTCGCGGATTCCGGTGACGCTGCCCAACATCAGGGTGCCGAACGACCCCGCCAGCACCAGGCCGCAGGTGGTGATGATCCCGCCGGTCCGCTCTACCGCGCGGGTGACCGCGGCCCGATAGTCCCCGTCCTTGGCCGTCTCCTCGCGGACGCGGCTGATCAAGAGGATATTGTAGTCGGTGGCGAGACCAATCAGCATGGTCAAGATCAGGAATGGCACCCAGAAGACCAGTCCATCCTGGCCCCCCAGCCCCTGGAACACCAGGGTGGTGGCGCCCACCGTGGCTCCCAGGCTGAGCATCACGGTGATCAAGAGGTAGACCGGGGCCACGATCGCCCGCACCAACAGGGCGAGGACGATGAAGATCCCGCCCAGGACAAACAGGGCGATCCGCGCCAGGTCGCTATTGATCACGTCATGGATATCGGTCACGTTGACCGAGGCGCCGCCCGTATGCACCACCGCCTGGGGGAAGGCCCGCTCGGCCGTTGTGAGTACAGCCCGCATGGCGGCTTGCGCCTGGGCGCCGTAGGGATCGGCGCTGGTGGTGAGCGTGTATTGGGCAACCGTGCCGTCGGCGCTCAGGTTGCGGGCGAGGGCCGCCCGGATCTGGGGACTGGTGGCGAACCCCGCGTAAGCCATGGGCCGGCCGGCTGGGCGCGTGGGCCCTTGCACGGACCGGATGCCTGGGAGCGCCGCCAATTCGGCATCCAGCGTGTCGAGCCGGCGCAGGCCGTCCGCCGCGCGGAGGCTCTGGTTGGCGCGAATGACCAGGCTGCCGGGCAGCGCGTTCCCGGCTCCATAGTGCGCCTCGACCGCGTTGAAGCCGCCGTGCGCCTCCACGCTTGAGCTCAGATCGTTGAGGAAATTGAAGTTCTGGCCGGTCTTCAGCACCGCCAAATTCAAGGGGAGGAGGACCACCACCACCGCGATTATGGCGGCGAGGGGGCGCGCGGTCACCCGGCGGCCGACCGCGTTCCAGAAGGTCGAGGGGCGCGTGGCCTCGATGCGGGCGGGCCAGAAAGCGCGGGCCCCCAACAGGCGCAGAATGGCCGGGGTCATGGTCAGGGCCGCCAGCAGGGTGATCGCCACCCCCACCGCGACGGCGGGACCGGTGGTGTTGAATAGCCCGAAGTTGGCGAAGGCCATCCCGCCCAGACCCACGATGACCGCCGCCGCGCTGGAGGCGATGGCCTCGCCGACGTGCGCCATCGTTTCCTCGATCGCCTCGGCCGGTGACCGCCCCGCCGCCAGTTCCTCTTTGAAGCGGCTGGACAGGAAGAGACAATAGTCGGTCCCGGCCCCGGCCAGAAGGACGATCAGGAAGATCGGCGTATTTGAGGACACGGTAAGCCAATGCTCGCCCAGAAAGGCCACCACTCCGTTGCTGATCATGATCGCCGCCCCAATCGTGGCGGCGGGGACAATCAGCAGGGCGACCGAACGGAAGACCGCCAGGAGGATCAGAAGGACCAGGATCACGGTGGCGATCGAGGTGATGGCCGTGCTCTTGTTGATCTGCGTTTGGTAGTCGGCGTTGATTGCCACGTCGCCCGTCACCTGAGCGGCCACTCCCGGATAGGGGTGGGCGGCGATATAGGCGCGGAGATTCTTGAGCGAGTCGGCGGGGGCCGTACTGGAGTCCTGTTGCCGCCAGCCCAGGTCGATCAGGGTGGCCTGGCCATCGCGGCTATCGAGGGCCCCGGCCAGTTGCGGGGTCAAACTGTCCGAGGCGACGGTGAAGGGGGCGGGCGCCAGTTGGCGGGAAGCGAAGGCGGAGTAGTCGATCATTGCCTTGTCGCGAGCGGATTTGGGGCCGGTAAGGACCACCACCGCCGTGGACCGGGCGTATGATTGCGGGAACGCCTGCTCCAGCATGGCCTGGGCCTGCTGGGAGTTGGCATACTTGGGGAGATAGGTTGCCTGGCTGGAGTTCACGACATCGCCCAGCTTGGGCGCCAGAGCCAGCACGGCCACCGTGAGAATCAACCAGATGCCAATCATGGGAAGGGGCATACGCGCGGCCAGGGTTCCGAGACGGCGAAACATCGATCTCTCCACTTCCGTGGTATACTGTGTAACACGAGCAATCGCTCACGTTCCTAGAATATGAGCTTTAGCTCACTTTGTCAAGCAAGGAAAGAGAATGACCGCTCCCACCATGCGCCGGGCGCCCCGCCAGGCTCGTTCGCAACAGAAGATTGAAGACATTCTGGACGCGGCGGAGGCCGTGCTGTCCCAGGAGGGTCATGGCGGCTTTACCACCAACGCCATCGCCGCGCGGGCCCAGATTTCGATCGGCTCGCTCTACCAATTCTTCCCCAACAAAGAAGCGATCGTCGCGGCGCTGGCGGGGCGCTTGCTCGAGGACATGCGTGTATGCCGAGACACCCTGTTCGTGCCGGAGGCCGCCGCGTTGCCGGTCGGCGAGTGGCTGGATCAGGTAGTGGATCGGCTGGCCCACACCAACGCGGCCAACCCCAGTTTCAAGAGCATCGTCTGCGATCCCGCCTTCTCTCCCGAGATGGCCGAGGCCGAGGCCGTGCTGCAGCGTGAAATCCTCGATGGGGTGAGCCGCGTCTGTGCCGCCTGGCGCCCCGACTTGCCGGAGGACCGCTGCCGTCTCTACGCGGCTTTCGGGGTTGAGGTAACCAAGGCGTTGCTGCCGGTTGCCGCGGCCGGGCCGGAGCCCGAGTTCGCCCTGGGCGAACTGAAGGCGCTCCTTCGCGCCTATTTCGAGCCGATCTTCGGAACAAACGCGACTAGATGACCGGGATCGCGTGGCGCGATCCCGGTCATCTTAGGATCGCGGGTCTCCAGGCCCGCCGGAGCCATCAACCCCCGGCGGATCGGTCCGATCGGTCCGATCCGCCGACGCACCAGGCGGCCCTATGGCCGGGCGCGCCGCCATTTCGGGTACACTAGCCTCATGTTTTGGGCCGCGTGGGCGCGGCCCCTATCACCAGAAAGGCCGCCGTACGCATGGGAGCGACGATCGCCCAAAAAGTGCTGGCCCGGGCCAGCGGCCGCGACCAGGTGGAGACCGGCGAAATCGTCTGGGCCGCCGTCGACCTTGCCCTGATGAGCGACACCAGTGGGCCGCGCCGGATCGCCGCCGGCCTCGAACGCCTGGGCGGTAAACCCTGGGATGCCGAGAAGGTGTGCGTGATCGCCGATCACTTCGTCCCCGCCAGCGACGATACCGAGGCGGCGATCCAGGTGGTCACCCGCGACTGGTCCCATGCCAAGGGGATCCGCAAGTTCCACTTCTTTGAAGGGATCATGCATATCGTCAGCATCGAACGCGGCTACATCTGGCCGGGGATGCTGATGGTAGGCGCCGATTCGCACAGCGTCACGGCCGGCGGCATGGGCTGCATGGCGGTCCCGGTGGGCTCGACCGAGATCCTGGGCGTGGTGGCCACCGGTGAGATCTGGCTGCGTGTCCCCGAGACCATCGAGGTGCGGTGGACGGGTCGGTTGTCGCGCGGGGTGATGGCCAAGGACATGATGCTGGCCACCCTCAAGCGGATGCGCTGCGATGGCGCTACCTATAAGTCCATCGAATACACCGGCTCCGGCGTCCGGGCCCTCCCAATCGACGAGCGGCTGGTGCTCAGCAACATGACCATCGAACTGGGCGGCAAGGCGGGGATCGTGGCTGCTGATGATCTGGTGTGTGAGTATCTGGCGGCCCGCGGAGTGGTGGCCCCTACCCCGGTGCTCTCCGATTCCGACGCGGTGTACTGCGATCTGATCCTGGACGACGCCTCTACCCTGGTCCCTCAGGTGGCGATCCCGCACTCGCCCGACAACGGGATAGATGTCGATCAAGCGGCGGGGCAAGCCCTGGACATTGCCTACATCGGCGCCTGTACCGGCGCCAAATACCACGACCTGGCCCTGGCGGCCGAGGTGCTCCGGGGGCGACGGGTCCATCCAGACACCCCCTTGCTGATCGCCCCCGCCTCGAAAGAGGTGTATGAGCGGGCGGAGCGGGATGGGATCACCGAGATCTTCACCGCCGCCGGCGCCACATTCACCGCCAGTTCGTGCGGCGCCTGCCTGGGGGTCGGGCCCAACGCCCTGAAAGCCAACGTGCGGTGCATCTCATCCACCAACCGGAATTTTCGCGGTCGGATGGGCAGCCATGAATCCGAGGTCTATCTGGCCTCGCCTGCCACGGTCGCCGCCTCGGCGATCGAGGGGAAAATCGCCGATCCGCGGGTGTATTTGCAGTGACTCCCGAGCACCCGGCCTTTATTGCGTCACGCACGTTCGGGGATGCCACGGTCACGGCCATCTCGGACGGCACGCTCAACGCGGCGCCCATGATTTCCTGGCTGGGGGTGCCCGAGCGCGAGGCTCGGGTCGCCATGCCCGAGGCCGATCAGGCGGGCAACATGGTGATTGGCATGAACATCGCCCATGTGCGGATCGGCGATGCCTCGATTCTGCTTGATCCGGGATGGGGCGAGTTGGATCCTTCGTCCTGGCTGGTCACCGAGTTGCGGGGTGAGCGGTCACCCGGCGTCCAGGCCGGGTTGGCGGCAATGGGCATTCAGCCCGACCAGATTACCCATGTGCTGATCTCGCATGCGCACGACGATCACTTCACCGGCAGCACGGTGGATGTGCATGGAGTGCGCCAACCCCGCTACCCGCGCGCCCGTTACCTACTGGGTCGGGCTGACTGGGAGGGGAATCCACGCCGGACGGACGCGGGCTCCGAAGTGGCCGAGCATCTGGGTCTGCTTGACCGCCTGGGTCTCCTCGATCTCGTGGATGGCGATTGCGAGGTGGAGCCGGGAGTTACCATGATCCACGCCCCCGGTGAGTCGCCCGGTCACTCGATCATGCGGGTCGAATCCAGGGGAAAGACCTTCTATTATCTGGGTGATCTGATTCATCACCCGTGCGAGATCGCCCGTCTGGACTGGATCCTGTTTGAACGCGACGCGGAGGCGCGCCGCGCCGCCCATGCCTCAAAAGCGCGGCTGGCGGCGGCGGCCGTAGCCGAGCGAGCCACCCTGATGTTTACCCATGGCCCCTTCCCCGGATGGGGCCGCATCGGGCAAGACTCCGGCGGCTTCCGTTGGGAATATGAGTGAAACTCCTTGGCTCGGGCGTCCGTCACTGAGGTGCAAATGAGCCTAGCCTCGATGCCTTGCGGTTCGCGGGCATCGGGAGAAGTCAAGGCCGGGCTTCCCAGGGATCTATGACGGGCACACCGGTCGCTACAAAGGGCTCGGCATCCCGCGTGGCGACCGTGAATCCACGTACGGCAGCGATAGCGGCAATCTGGCCATCCGCCACGGAAATGATCGTGCCGGCAGCCCGGGCACGATTGACCATGGGCGCATAGGCTACCGCGGCCGGCTGATCGAACGGCAGGATGCGGGAACCGAACAACGTAGCCATCAGCTCGGCTAAAGCCGCTGCGAGTCCTTCCTTGCGCTTGCCCTCCGGGAGGATCTCAATACCGACAAGCAACTCCGCGAGGCTGGTCGCGGTCAGATACAGCGTCTCGGCCACTTGCCGATCGAGCCAGGCCTGTACGGCGGGATTGCCGTACGGCTTCATCGGCTCCGAGACGACGTTCGTATCCAGCACGATCATTCGAACGTGGCGGGCACGGTTGGTGCCTGTTCTCGCGTGAGGTCGAGATCGATACCACCGAAGCGTTGGCCGAAGGCGGCGAGTTCCGACCCGATCTTGACACGCCCTTCAGGGCGCACCGCTTCTTCCAAGATATCGCGGATTTCTGCTTCCATGCTGCGCTCATGCCGAGCAGCGCGAAGCTTAAGGGCACGATGAGTTTCTTCGGGTAAGTTGCGAACAGTAACAACATGCATCTGACAGCACTCCCATCTCTATGCAGTCGATGCTAGCATGGTAGTGTTATTGATAGCAACTCCTGGCTCCTTACAACCAGGCGCCCCCGCTGCCCGGTAGGCCCGCAATCGTTCGACGGCCACTCCGAAGCGTTCGTCAGCCAGTCCGACCTCCAGCCAATAGACATCGGCGCGCGCATTGATCATGAGCGGCACGCCGGAGGCTGTCGCGACCTCTCGCATGGCCCGAATCCTCGCCACCTGGTCCGCGATATCGGCCAGGGGATGATCCGGGTCGTTGGTCGCATCCTCCAGGTTGACTCCCACGGCGCCGGCGGCGAGCACCGCGCGCGCCGTCATTGCGACCGCCGCGGGCGTATCACCGTACCCGGCCTCCACGTCCGCCGTCACGGGAACCGCCACGGCGTGCGCGATCCGCGCCACCATAGTCAGCATTTCGTCGCGGGGTATGCGTTCGCCATCGGGATAGCCGAGTGACGCCGCGATCCCGGCGCTGGTGGTGCCGATGGCGGGGAATCCGGCCTGCTCGAAGATCCGGGCGCCAGCCACGTCCCAGGCGTTCGGAAGGATGAGCGGGGACGGGCCGTCATGCAGCTTGCGCAGCGTCCGGGCCCTGGCCTGCTGGGTACTCTTATCCATGGTGCGTCACTCCTGGCCCTCAACGGGTGGCGTAACCGCCAACAGTGAACGGCTTCCGCGACCCGATGGATGAATTCCAGTGTACGACGTGGATATTTCGACCGCGGCCGAAGCACTGTGACGGCGCAATCCCGCCTGCCTGGTTGGTCATCCGGGCTAGCCTATGCGGTCGTGCCGCCCAAGACGGAGTTGCCGCTCGGCGACTCCCTGAAGGCCCTGATCCTAACCACTTGTATAGGCGCCACGTCCCCTATATTTCCGATGCGGCGCGTTATTCCACGCCGTATGGTAGGGCCAGGCTGTCCCCAGGAACGGGAAGGGAATGGGAGGGATGGAGATGTACCGGCAGAGCGCCGGCCGGCAGTTCTATGAGCGGCAATTGGCCTATCTGCGGGCCAACGATGTTGATGGGCTGATCGACCAGCACTATCATGACGATGCCGTTCTGATCAGGTTTGATCTGACGGTTCGAGGACGCGACGCGCTCAAAACCTATTTTCGCGCCTATCTCCAGCAGTTGGACTGCCTGGAGCTCATCTCGACGGACCACTTTACGGAGACTGGCGATGCCATCTTCCTGGAGGCGACCATGAAGACCGCTCTGGGCACGGCGCGGGTCTATGATGCGTTCGTGCTGCGGGATGGCAAGATCACTCACCACTTCGCCGGGGTGATCGGGCCGGCGTGACCATACGCTGAAACTAGCCGTGTAGATCCCGCGCTTGTACGCGCGGGTTCGGAACCGGGCAAGTACGTGAGAACAGACCATGAAGCCGCGAGAAAGATGCCCGCCACGGGAACGGGCAGGGGGCTGAGCACCAACCGCGTCGAGGCCCTGGTTGACGGGGTGTTCGCGGTAGCGATGACCCTGCTGATCCTGACTATCGCGGTGCCGCGTGAGCCCTCGGGGCTGTCCTCCCAGGCGCTGTCGCGCCATCTTCGCCACGACCTGTACGCCCTGCGCTTTACCGGGTTGAGCTACGCGATCAGTTTCGTGGTCGCGGCCGTCTATTGGGTCGGGCATCACAACCAGTTCGCGGTCATCCGGCGCACCGACCGGGTTCTGATCTGGATCAACATCCTTTTTCTGATGGGTGTGACCGGCATTCCCTTTTCCACCGCGCTGCTCGGAGCCTATCCGGATCAGCAGATCGCCGTGGCCATCTACGGCGGCAATTTGATCGCGATCGGCCTGGTGCTCTACGGGCATTGGTGGTATGCCACGGATAACCAGCGCCTGACCGACAGCGATCTCGATCCGCTGCTGGTTCGCCGGGCCGCGCGGCGCATCTTGATCGGCCCAAGCGCCTATCTGCTGGCCATCGGCCTCTCATTCCTGAGTCCCGCGGCCAGTATCGCGATCTACGCCCTGGTCCCCGTGTACTTCATCTTGCCCGGCCGCGTGGACCGCCATTTGAGAGCGCCCGCTCCTGGTGCCGAAGGCACGGAGGCTCATCCCGAGGGATCGGAGAAGGAGGAACCAGGGCCGCCGCGGCTCGAGCCCGAGTAGCCACCAGGACGATCCAACCACAAGTATCCACATGTACATGGAGGACATCGGCAATGTTGGAAACCACCCCAGGCCCGCATATTGACCGCTCGCATATCAAGCCGGTTACCTCGCGTGAGGAACTGATCTACCTCCTTTCTCGCGCCTCCGAACTCGAGCATGGGTTGGCGTGCATCTATCTGTTCGCCGTGTACTCGCTCAAGAACGATACGAGCGAGGGCGGCATGACCGAGGCACAAACCGAGATGGTGCGGGGCTGGCGGCGGCATCTCGCCTCCGTCGCGGTCGAGGAGATGCTTCACCTGGCCCAGGTCGCCAATCTCTTGACCGCGATCGGCGGCGCGCCGAACTTCAAGCGGACGAACTTCCCCATGCCGGCCTCGGCCTATCCCTTCGGGGTCTGCCTCACCCTGGAGCCCTTCTCGACCCTGACCATCGAACGCTTCGTGACCTACGAGATGCCGGAGACGGGCATCCTCTCGCCCGAACAGCAGGCGATCTTCGATCCGATTCGCGCGCGGGTTCTGGATGCCCAGGGAGGCGGGCCGACCCCCGTGGCCGATGACGACGGCGTGAGCTTCGAGCCGTTTGACATCGACTTCACCACGGTGGGCGAGTTCTATCACAAGATCGAGACCGGGTTCCACAACATTCCCGAGGAGGATCTCTTCATCGGCCCGCCCGAGGCGCAGGCTAACGCGCGCTTCGTCGATCTGGGCGGCGAACTGACGCCGGTCGTGGATCGGGCGTCGGCCTGCGCGGCCATCGAGATGATCGTCGAGCAAGGCGAGGCGCCGACCTCGGCCCATCCCGATGCGCATTTCGTGGTCTTCGATACGGTTCGCCGGCAGTATGCCGAGGCGCTGGCCGAGGCCCAGCGGAGCGGTATCCCCTTTGAGCCGGTGCGCCCGGTGACCGCGAATCCGATGACCCGTTTCTATGGCGACACCTCCGGCGGCACGATCATCACCGATCCACTCACCCACGAGGCCGCCGATCTCTTCAACATCACCTACGACACCATGCTGCTGATGCTGCTGCGCTTCTTCGCGCACACGGACGAAACCGAGGCCGAACTCGAACATCTCTCTCGCGCTACCCTGCGCATCATGACTACGGTTATCCGTCCGCTGGGCGACGTGCTGGCCCAGATGCCGATTGGCGGGGCCGAGCATCCAGGGAAGACGGCCGGCCCCGGCTTCGGCTACAACCGAGACGTGAATCTCCTGCCGCATAAGCGGTCGGCCTGGGTATTCTTCGGCGAGCGGCTGGCGGAGTTGGCGGAGATTGCCACCAAGTTGCGCCTGGAGCCGGGCGTGCCTGCCCAGCTAGAGGAAGCGGCCGCCGCGCTGCAAGATCTGGCGGGCCAATTCGCGCCCAGCAACGGCATCCATAGCGGCGCCACCCAGGTCGCGGAACTCCAGAACGTCGAGGCGAGTCTGGGTTGCTCAATCCAGTGCATCCCTAACGGGCCGTATGTGGTGACCAAGGTCGAGCACCTCCAGAACTCCAAGGGGGAGCCGATCCCGGCCCGGCCACAAATGGCGCTCTGCCGGTGCGGCGGTTCGCGGAACAAACCGTTCTGCGACGGCACTCACGCGAGCATCGGCTTCACCAGCCACAAGGAGCCCGACCGGGTACCAGACCGGCGTGACACCTATGTTGGCCGGGAGGTGACGGTGTTCGATAATCGGGGGATCTGCGCCCACGCCGGCTTCTGCACGGACAACCTGGCGGCGGTCTTTCATGTGGGCCAGGAGCCATTTGTCGATCCGGACGGCTCGGCGCGGGAGGCGATCATCGCGGCGGTGAAGAACTGTCCCTCCGGCGCCCTCAGCTTCGCGATCGACGGCATCGAACGCCGCGACGAGGTCGATCAGGAGCGCGAGCCGGCGATCACGGTCTCCAAGGATGGCCCGTATCGGATCACTGGCGGGATTCCCCTCCTCGACGAGCAAGGGAATGCTGCCCAGCGCGCCCAGGGCTCCTCGCGTGAGCATTACAGCCTGTGCCGCTGTGGCAAATCGAAGAACAAGCCGTTCTGCAGCGGCATGCACTGGTACGTTGACTTCCATGATGAGAAAAACTGATTGAGGATTGATTTTGACGCTTCAGGGATATACATTGTAATTACATAGGATCCTGAGCACGGAGGAATCCACGCATGTCGAACGCGGTACGTACGCATCTGATTCAAATCGGCAATTCGCAAGGGATACGCATCCCGAAGGCCCTTATTGAACAGGCCCATTTGAGTGGAGACGTGGAGATCGTGGTCCAGGAGAACCAGTTGGTGGTACGGGCGGTTTCCCGGCCACGAGCCGGGTGGGCCGCCG
>DATBTL010000062.1:0-7517 GCA_036559345.1 Chloroflexota bacterium
GTGGGCGGCTTGGTGGGTCTCGGGTTGGGCAGCCTGCTGGCGTTCGGCATCAACGCCGGCACCGCGCATACCGGTACCCAGATCTTCGCGGTCACCACGCGCCTGGCGGTCGGGACAGTGCTCTTCGCCACGTTCCTGGGCACCGCGGCGGGAGTGTTCCCTTCCTTGCGGGCCGCGCGGCTTAACCCCGTGGACGCACTACGGGCGGAGTGAGCGTTTGAAGGATGCGGCCAGCGCCCTATCAAACAATGCCGCCTGGCACTGGATTACTGACTACTAACTACTGGAGGAGATCATGGCCATGGCGCTCGTCCCCGGGTCTACGTCCCGGATGATCCCGCCGCCACGCTTTTCAGGGGCGCGGATCTCCAGACCCGCCTGGTTTGGCGGCGAATCGTCATCCGGAAAGCCCGATCGGCGCTGTCAATTGGTCACGGTGGCGGGTCGGGAGACCCGCGCCCCTGATTTGTGCTAGGATCGGGACTGGATCGTCAGCGAAGGGACGGCACGCATGGTGGTTCCCCCCTATTTCGCGGCCCGCCCATCTCCGGACCCGGATCCCGACACCGCCGCGGCCTTCGAGCGCCTGTTCGCGGCGACGGTCGAACGCGGGCTGGGCACGGTGATCGACTACACACTTCCCGCGCCTAAGTGGCAGTTCCTGTGCTATCTCTGCGACCACAAGCGGATCGTGCTGCATGGCTCCGGGCGGCCGGACATCCGGGAGTTCGAGCCTCGCCAGTCCAACGACATCGAGGAGTTCGGTAATCGGCGGGCCGTCTACGCGGCCTCGGACGGGATCTGGCCGATCTACTTCGCTGTCATGGATCGCGACGGCGGCGTGACCTCGCTCATCAACGCCTGCGTGCGGGTGGTCGGCGCGGACGGCGGCAAGCGTGGGCCGTATTACTTCTTCTCCATCAACGCGGACGCCCTGCCGCGGCGGCCGTGGCGCCGTGGGACGATCTATCTGCTCCCGCGCCACACCTTCGAGCAGCAGGCCCCGCGGCCCTATCATGAAGGGCAACTGGAAGTCGCCCAGTGGGCAAGTTTGGTCCCCGTCCGGCCGCTCGCCCAGCTCCCCGTCGAGCCGGAGGATTTCCCATTCCTGGCGCGGCTCCATGGGCACGACGTGCGGGTCGTTCAGGAACGGGTGGCCCGGAACCCGGAGGGGTTCCCGTGGCTGGACGACTGACCTCATCGCCGCGAGCCTATCCTACCACCGCCGCCCGGCCCAGGAACAGTTCGCCAATGTCCTGCCGCGCCAGAAGATCGACGGCCGGCCCCTCTATCCGCGTCTGACCCGCCACCAGAATGTAGGCGCGGTCGGAGATCTCCAGGGCGGCCAGGGCTTTTTGCTCCACCAGCAACACCGCCGTGCCGTCCGCCGCCAGCTTCCGGACCTGATCGCGGAGCAGGATCGCGGCAAGCTGGGGCGAGAGGTTGGCGGTCGGCTCGTCCAGGATCAGGATCTTGGGGCGCGGCATCAGCACCCGACCCACCGCCAGCAGCTTCCGCTCGCCCCCGCTCAGCTTACCGGCGTTCCGTCCCAGCATCGGTTGAAGCCCCGGCAGCATTGCCAGGACTTCCGCCCTTCTGGCCATGAACTCGCGCTTGCTCAGCACATAGCCGCCCATTTCCAGATTCTCGGCCACGCTCAGGGCGTCGAACACGTCGTTAACCTGCGGCACGTAGCCAAGGCCGAGGCGGGCCAGGGTGTCGGCACTCAGATTGGTGACCGTTTGCCCATCCAGCCGTACCGTACCCTGGAGCGCGCGGATCACTCCCACCAGCGCCTTGAGCAGGGTACTCTTCCCCGCTCCATTGGGACCGAGGATGGAGACTATCTCGCCCCGACTCACCCGGAGCGAGATGCCGGAGACGATGGGCGCCGCCCCATAGCCGGCCGCCAGGCTCTCAACCTCGAGGATCGGCGGGTCAGTCATGCCGGCCTCTAGCCCACAAGATACGCATCCACCACCTCGCGCCGGGCCCGCAGTTCGGCCATCGTTCCCTCGGCCAGCACCTTCCCCTGGGCCATCACGACCACCGGATTGCACAGCCGATCCACATGAGCCAGTTCATGTTCCACCAGCAGCATGGTCAGGCCGCCGTCCCGCAGCTCCTCCAGGTAGGCGGCGATCCGCCCGGCCAGGGTAGGATTCACTCCCGCCATCGGCTCATCAAGCAGCAGCAGCTTTGGCCGGGCCATCAGGGCCCGCATGATCTCCACCAACCGTTTCTGGCCGCCGCTGAGGTTGCCCGCGTACTCGTCCTCTTTCTCGGTCATGGCAAACCGGCTCATGAGGTCTCGCGCCTGCTCCACCAGGGCTCGCTCCTGCCGTCGCCAGTAGGGCTTCCCTAGAAACGCGCCCCACAGCGACTCCCCGCGCTGGCCGGGCGCGGCCACCAGCAGATTTTCCAGCACGGTCAGCTTGGCGAACTCGCTTGAGAGTTGAAAGGTGCGGGTGAGGCCGAGGCGGGCCATCCGGTAGGCCGGCTCCCGTGTCACCTCCCTACCGGCGAATTCGATCCTGCCCCCAGTGGGGAGTATGGCCCCGGCAATCATGCCAATGGCCGTGGATTTCCCGGCCCCGTTCGGTCCGATCAGGCCGGTGATCGTGCCCTGGCGGACCACGAACGACGCCCCATCCACCGCATGGACGCCGCCGAACGTGCGCCGAAGGTCCGTGACCCGGAGCAACGGCGCCCCGCCCAGCGAAGGATCCGCGATCATGCCGACTCCCTCAGATCGCGAGCCGGGACGGCGCGGGCAGAGAACCGACGGCGCCGCTCGGGGACGATGCCCTCCGGGCGGAACCAGAGGAACAGCAGCATCAAGAGGGCGGTGATGATCCACTCCAATGGCTCGATCAGTTCGGGATGGCCCGGAATCGGCGGCAGATAGCGCGGCGCCTCCAGGAACGCGACTGGGACCAGCAGGGCGCCGACCATGACCCCGAGGTTGTTGCCGCTGCCCCCGATCACCACGGCTCCCAGCAGCACGAAGGTCTCCGGGTAGAGCCAGGCAGCGGGGGCCCAGGTGCCGATGAACATCACCAGCATGGCCCCGCTGATCGCCGCGATGGCCCCGCCCGTCATGAAGGCGAACATCCTCAGGACGAAGACATTCTTCCCGCAGGCCACCGCCGCCTGCTCGTTGTCGCGGATCGCCCGGAGAACCCGCCCCAGCGGCGATCCGGTGATCTGGTGGACGAAGAAGTACACGATCAGGCAGATCACCCCGGTCAATCCGGCGTAGAACCACTGATAGGCCAGCGAGAGCGGCGCCAGATGGACGAAGTCGGCCAGCGGCTCCGGCACCAGGGAAAGGCCCGCCGATCCGTTGAACAGGCTGTTCTGGTTCTGCACCACGTTGACCGCGATCTGCGAGACCACCAGCATGACCAGCGCCAGGTAATCCGCCCGCAAGCGACGGAGGGCGAGCACCCCTACCACCAGGGAGAGAAGCGCCCCCACCAGGGCGGCCGCCAGCAACGGGAGAGGGAACGGGAGGTTGGCGCCGCCGATGTAGCTCTGGAAGCCGCCGTCCGCGGGCGAGATCGCCGGCCCCAGGGTGAGCACCGCGGCCGTATAGGCGCCGGCGGCCTGGAACAGTACGAAGGCGAAGTTGATAATCCCGGTGACCCCGATCTGCAAGTTGAGACCCCAGCAGGCCAGGACGTTCACCCCAAAGTAGATCAGGAGGCTGGAGATATAGAATTGGTAGGCGGTACTCATGTGGTCACGCCCTTCTCGCTGGTGCTGCCGGGGAGAATCCCCTGCGGGCGGATCAGTAGGACTACCACCAGGATGCCGAAGGCCACCACGTCCTTGTATGAAGGGTTGATATAGGCCGCCGAGACCTCCGTGCTGACCCCGATGACAAGGGCTCCGGCCATCGCCCCATACGGGCGGCCGATCCCGCCCAGGATCGCCGCCGCCGCGATCACCAGCAAGAAGCCCGCCCCGGTGCCGGCGGTAAAGCTGGTGGTGTTGATCACCAGGACCACCCCGGAGAGCCCACAGAGGGCGCCGGAGATCAGCCAGGTGAGGTCGATAATCCGGTCGGTGCGGATCCCGCAACTTCGGGCCAGGGCGGCGTTGGAGGCGGTGGCACGCATCGCCTTCCCCAGTTTGCTGAAACTGAGCAGCAGATGGATGGCGAACATCGCCGCCAGGCTGATCCCGATGATCGCCAATTGGGCTACCGTAAAGGTCATCGACAGCGCGTCCACCGACCGGCCGGCGGACATCGTATAGCTAAAGAAGTTCGGACCCCAGATCGCCAGAAGCAGGTTCTGGATGATCAGGGCGCAGGCCAGGGTGACGATCACGATGGTCAGCAGCGATGCCCCGTGACGGATGAAGGGGACGAATACCCCCCGGTTCAGGGCCAGCGAGGCGATGGCGCCGAAGGCGGCCCCGATTGGGAGGCAGAGCCAGATGTTCAGTCCCGCCCCGTTGTTGCAGATATAGGCAACCATGGCCGAGGCGGTCATCACGTCGCCATAGGCCAGGTTGATGATATTGGTCACGCCAAACTGGAGGGTGAAGCCGACCGCCGCCAGGGCGATAATGGACGCGGTCACCAGTCCGAAACCGAGTGAGGGAAGGAAGAGATCCATTCACCGAGTCAGCGCGGTGATCGCGCTCTGCGAGAGCACGCCCGCCTGCACGATAGTCCCCTTGGCGTCGTAGCGGGCCGCCTCGAAGGTGCCGACCGAGTTATGGAACTGATTGAACTCCACCGGCCCGGCGGCCCCGATATACCGGATCGTCTTCCCCCGCGCCAGTGCCTGCTTCCCCTCGACGAAGGAATCAACCTTCACGGACCCACTGGTCACGGTGGCGATATAGCGATTGAAGACCGCCGGATTGGTGCTTTTGGCGGCCAGCATGGCCAGGCAGAGCAGGTTCACTGAGTCATAGTAGCTCATGGTATAGGGGTCGTTGCCCCAATCGCTTTCCTTATGCCCGGACGGCTTGAGGGCGGCGTCGTAGATCCGCCAGGAGGGGCCGGCGGTCGGCGTGTAATACTGGACCCCGGTGATCATGCTGGCGGTCGTCGTCTTCCCGATTGCGCGCGAGACCGCCTGGTACCAGGGCGCCTGCAAGGCGATCTCGGTGCTAATCACCGGGATCGTCATCCCGTGTAATTGCTGCAACTGGGCCAGAAAGGTGGCGGACGACTGGGGGTCCATCTCGGTCAGAATCACCTGGGGTTTGGCCTGCAGCATCCGTTCGATCTCCGTGCGGTAGGAACTCTGATCCAGCACCAACTGCTCGTTGATCGCCACCGTGCCGCCGAGTTTGGTGAAGCCGCGGGTCAAGGTGGGCACCACGCCCTGCGAGCCGATGTCATTGCCGAACATAATGGCGGCGCGGGAGTACCCTTGCTTGCGGGCCCAGACGGCCATCGCGTAGCCCTTCACATCGTCGGCGGGAAGGATCCGCCACATGTAGGGGTCGGCCGAGTGATCCAATGCCGCCTGGCCGGAGTCCACGAAGGAGGGGATGTGCGAACGCTGGAACAGCGGCAGGGTGGCCAGCGCCTCATCGGAACTGGGGCCGAGGGTGCCTACCAGGTTCGAAGCGGTAGCGACGAGCTGCTGGACGGCCGGTACCGCGTCGGCGGGGTCGCCGCGCGTATCCACGGCCGTGCATTTGACCGATTGCCCCAGTACCCCACCGGACTTATTGATCAGATACACGGCCGGATCGCACCCCGCCACCATCTCGGGCCCAAAGCTGGCATCGGCGCCGGTAAAAGGCTGGAACTCGGCGATTTCCAGGGTGCCGGTTGCGTGGGCGACCCGCCGGACCCCGCTCATCCCGGACGCGGAGACGGCGATGATCGACGCCAGAACCAGAAGCCTGCCTGCTTTTGCCATCAGCATTCTCCAGAGTTACAGGTAGAAGATAATTACCGAGCGCGGCATCATTGGCGTACGCGCTCAACTCTCAGGAGATTATACGGGGACAGCGCCGCGAGAGAGTAGGACAAGCAGCCAACCCTTCCGTTTTGCTCTTGACGGATGCACCGCGATGGAGTACAAATGGAGTACAAAAGACAATGGCAGCCCAGGGTAACGAGAGAAGGTATCAGCTATGAACACGATCTCGGAGAAGAGCGCCAAAATTCCGCCTAAGGCCGGAGCGGCACGGGCCAAGACGCGGAACTCGAAGAGCGCGCGCCTTCAAGCGCGCCTCAGTCCAAAGCAGCAAGCGCTCCTGGCCAGGGCGGCGGCATTGGAAGGCCGGACCGTATCCCAGTTCGTGCTTACCCACGCCCAAGCGGCGGCCCAAAGAACGATCACCGAACACCGCACGCTCGCCCTGAGCGAAAGGGATTCACGCGCCTTCGCGGAAGCTCTACTCGCACCCTGGAGCCCTGACGAGGAATTGCGCGACACTATCCGCCGCATGCGCGATACTTTTGACCAGCAGGACGCATGACTGAATTATCTCCTTCCCCTGAAAAAGGCCAACCCCTGTTCGTTGAGCCGCTCGGCTCCTCTCACGACCGAGCGGCTTTCTCTTGCGGCGTGCCGGAACTGGACAACTATCTCAAGCGGCAAGCATCCCAGGATCATACACGCAACCTGGCGCGAACCTTCGTACTCGTACCAACTCACGGCAGTCACGAGATCATGGGCTACTATACTTTGAGCAGCTATTCCCTCACCTTCGATGCCTTGCCGCCGGAACTGAGCCGGAAGCTTCCGAACAGCATTCCGTTGCCCGCTACCTTGCTGGGGCGTCTGGCTCTCCGCGAGGATCTACGAGGTCAGGGTCTTGGGCGTCTGCTGCTTCTCTATGCCATGCGAGAGGTTGTACGCGCGACCCGCACGGTGGCCTCCCTTGGTCTCGTGGTTGACGCCATGACGGACGGACTGGTCGCATATTATGAGAACAACGGCTTCGTGGCCCTGCGGGATCGTCCCAGGCACTTGATCGCGCCCATAACCCGCATGCGGGACATGTTTCCCGAGGTGGCAGCCGGATCGGCGGATCTTGCTACGGTGGTGCGACAGGTCAAGGAAAAGTCACGCTAACCACGATGGAACTGGGCACTATTGCTCCGACGGGTGGCATCGGTCAATCTGGAAACCCTTTAGCGACACGGGCTGAAAATGTTTACAAATACGGCTGTTGCTGCCCGATCGCTTGCCATCAATGCCGCTTGGCTCCGGCGCCTGGATGTCGTCCTCGGCCCGCGGCTGGCGCCGGTAGTTAGGGGTTGTAGATGATTTCCCGCAGTCGCGTACGGGTGAACGCCACGAGGGCGCGGACGTAGCCAGTGGTCTCGCTCGGCGTGAAGAGACCGCTGAGCCGTAGCAGCACCGGGCCGGCCGCGTAGTCATACTCACTCCCAAGTAATAGCAGTGCATGGCTCACCGCTGAGCCGCGAGCACCTTGTAGGCATGAGCTTTCGCCAACCGCACCAGATGTTCGACAACCAGGTAGCGCTCCATCTCAGCTTCCTCTTGGGGGGCGAGTTCGTTGCGCTTACC
>DATBTL010000063.1:0-35281 GCA_036559345.1 Chloroflexota bacterium
ATCGCAGATGTGGCGAACCACCGCCAGATCGTGCGCGATAAAGAGGTAGGTTAAGCGGAACTCACCCTGCAGATCCTCCAGCAGGTTGATGATCTGAGCCCGAATTGATACGTCAAGAGCGGAGATTGGCTCATCGCAGACAATGAACTCTGGTCGGACCGCCAGGGCCCGCGCGATCCCGATCCGCTGGCGCTGGCCACCGGAAAACTCATGCGGGTAGCGGCTGGCGAACCGCGGATCAAGGCCCACGATCTCCAGGAGTTCCGCCACCCGGTTGCTTCGGGCCCGCCCCGATGCCAGGTGGTGGATGGCCAGGGCATCGCCGATAATCGACCGCACGCGCATCCGGCTACTGACCGAGGCATAGGCATCCTGGAACACAATTTGCAGCTTCTGGCGAAGCTTCCGCATTTCCCCTTCCGATACCTTGGTCAGATCGCGCCCGTCGTACCACACACTCCCCGACGTAGCCCGGATCAGGCGGATAATCGTGCGCCCAGTCGTGCTCTTCCCGCACCCGGATTCGCCGACCAGGCCGAGCGTTTCGCCCTTATGAATGTCGAAGGTCAGGCCATCTACCGCTTTGACCGAGCCGCGGCGGCCCAGAAGGCCCTGGCGGCTGGTGGGAAAGTAGGTCCGCAACTCCTGGGCGCGGATGAGCGGCTGGGGCTCGGCGCCATTCCCATGACTCTCCACCTCAGGCCGCGTCCACGCGCGTAATGTCGTGGTGGCAGGCGATGCGGTGTCCCCCACTGATGGTCCTCAGCTCGGGAGTCTGCCGGCGGCAGACTTCGGTGACGAAGGGGCAGCGAGCCTGAAACGAGCACCCCACGGGTAGTTGAGCCAGGTCCGGCGGCACGCCCTCGATCTGGGGCAGCCGCTCGGCCCGCTCGCGGTCCAGCCGTGGGACGGAACGCAAAAGCCCCACCGTGTACGGATGTCGAGGTGAATAAAAGATGTCCCGTCGTGACGCCTCCTCGACAATGGAACCGGCGTACATCACCAACACCCGGTCGCACATTCCGGCCACCACCCCCAAATCGTGGGTGATCAGCATGACGGCCGTATTCCGCTCGCGCATGATCGACCGCATCAGCTCGAGGATCTGCGCCTGGATGGTCACATCCAGGGCGGTCGTTGGTTCGTCGGCCAGGATAAGCGCCGGGTTGCAGGATAGCGCGATCGCGATCACCACCCGCTGGCGCATCCCCCCGCTCAGTTGATGCGGATAGTCGTGTACGCGTCGCTCCGCAGCCGGAATCCCGACCAAACGGAGCATCTCGATTGCCCGATCAAGGGCCTCTTTCTTCCCCAGTTTGAGATGGAGACGGAGCCCTTCGGTCATCTGGCGGCGAATGCGCAGCATGGGGTTCAGGGAGGTCATGGGATCTTGAAAGACCATGCTGATGTCTTTTCCCCGAAGGTCGCGCAGCTTGGCGCCGGAAAAGTCGAGGAGATTCTCCCCGCGGAACCGAATCGCGTTGGCGGCTACCTTGCCGGGAGGTTCCGGAATCAGGCGCATCAGCGAAAGCGCGGTGACGCTTTTTCCGCACCCTGATTCACCTACCACGCCCACGATTTCGCCTGGGTCTATGTGAAAGCTGATTCCGTTCACGGCGGTAACTGGGCCGCGCACCGACCTGAAGGTCGTGGTCAGGCCCTCTACTTCAAGAAGATGCTCGCCCGTAATTGTATCCTTACCTGGTTGATGGATCAGCGGCGCCGAACCGCGCGCACCCGGCCGTTCCCGTGATGGTTCCGCTCCACTGATGCTGGTTGTGGAGTGTACGGAGCCGGTTACACCCTGTCAAGCGATTATTGTACCCGCGTCGGAATGGCCAAATCCCTTTTGACGTGCTTAATCGAGCCTCTAGACCATGCGTGGTCTCTACGGTTCAGCCGTGTCGGCGCCAGGGGTCGAACTCAGTCCCAGCATCGATCCGATGAGCGCCCCGAGACTTGCCCCCAACACGGCCCCCGCGAGGCTCAACTCGCCCGAACCGGTAATCAGGTTGGCACTGACATCGATTGCCTGGGTCGGATAGACGCTCTGCCCCAGGATACTGCCAAGGATCGCCCCAGCGGCCAATCCGATCAGAATCCCGATGGCCCCGTTGCGCTCGGCCCCCTGCATGGCGGCACGTTGGTGCAACTCCCCGGGTCTGGCCCCTTCATCCTCTTCATCGAAGCCAGCATGAATACTCTGACCGTAGATTGTCCCCAGTACCATTCCGTAGGCGGCGTGCAAGATGAAGTTGCCGATCACGGGCAGGGGGCCGGCGTGGAGGGTGCTCCCGAAATAGCCGCCGCCCAGACTGGGAAGAAAGACCACGATCGAAAGGAGAAAAGGCAGCAGGGAGAAGAGGAGCCCTTCCAGCCACCCTGGCCCTCGCAGCAGCGGCTCGAACACATAGGCGTAGACAATCGCCCACACCAGGCCAAAGGTCAGATACAACGCCGCGGCGACGAAGAGGTAGCTCTGGGTCGTATTGGTGATCCGATTGTGGGCTAGGCCATAGAACCACTGGGCCAGGAAGCTGCCCGAACTGGAGCCCGCGTTCGAGGCCACGACGAACCCCACCAGCAAGACCAGTCCCATGCAGATGGTCGCGATGAACCCGGAAAGAATCGCATGAGGCGTCCAGCGACGGCTGCGCGCCTCGAGCTTGATTGCTGTTGACACGGGATGCCTCCCATACCGCGGCTCGTCTCCGCCAATATACCGGCACGCATTGTAAGCATGTCCTGGCATGTTTATATCACTCCTGGCCAAGGAAGGGAAGTAACGTCCTAACGGATCGAGCGTATCTGTATTTTATGATCCGCGTTGTCCCCAGGTCGCGGGGAGCACGCACGTCGGCCTGGGAGCGCGAGCGTCTCGTTCGCGCTCCCAGTGTCCGGCACAACATGGATCACATGTCCCCGGTACACTACACATCGCGTCCCGCATCGGCGCGGATGAACCAAAAGGAGCCACGATTCATGAGCCAGGGTCCGAAGCACGTCCCGCGTTCCGTCGAGGTGACCATGCCCGACATAAAGCAGTGGCTTCGGATCGGGCTCGCGCTACTGGCGGCCATTGTGTCTTTCGGCCTCCAATTGACCAGCCTGACCGTGCTTACCTTCATCGTCACCGCCTGTACCCTGGCCCTCCTGGCCACCCTGGTGGGAGACGGCACGGAGCAGATTGGCGCCCGCCTCGGTCCCGGCGCCACCGGCGTCCTGCAGTCCGCCCTGGGCAACCTGCCCGAGTTGTTCACCGGCATTTTCCTCCTGCGGCAGGGACTGGTGCACGTGCTGCAGGCGGCCCTGATCGGCTCGGTTCTGGGAAACAGCCTCCTGGTGCTTGGGATTGCCTTTCTCAGTGGTGGCCTGCGTCACGGTACCCAGATCTTTAATCCTGAAACCCCAAGAAATATCGCGACTCTTACTTTGCTCGCGGTGTCGGCCCTCGCCATCCCCACCCTCGCGGCCCAACTCCACACCAAGGCGGCGGCGCACGAGGAGGCGCTGAGTGTGATCTGCGCGGTCGTTTTGCTGGCGGTCTTCATCAGCAGTATCCCTTTTTCCTTAAAGGGAGGTCCAACCGGAGTGTCGGGAGAGAGGGCGGAAGGCGTGTGGCCGGTTGGCCTGGCCATCGCCGTGCTCCTCGGGGCCAGCGTGGGGGCCGCGTTCGTGTCGGACTGGTTTGTCAATGCCCTAACCCCGGCCACGCACGCGCTCAATATCTCGCAGGAATTCACCGGCCTGGTGATCGTGGCGATCGCCGGGAACGCGGTGGAGAACGTGGTTGGGGTGCAGTTGATGCTGCGAAACCGCCCGGACTACGCGATAAGCGTCATCCTCAACAGCAGTTTGCAAGTAGCCCTGGCCCTGATCCCGGTGCTGGTTCTGGTCAGTTTCGTCATTGGCGCTCCCGTGCACCTCACCCTGGTTCTCTCGCCGCTCCTCCTGGGCAGCATGCTGCTGGCCACCCTGCTTGGGGCGCTCGTCGTCTACGATGGGGAATCGACCTGGCTCGAAGGAATCGCCCTGATTGGGCTCTATGTGATCATCGCGGCCGGCTTCTGGTGGGGGCTCTAGCCAGCGAGGAGCAAGCGCCCGCACCGAGGGCAACTGGGAACCCCAGTATGGCCTCTTAATTGCTGGACGGCGGCGGCGGGGACGGCGGCATGGCAATGGCTGCACTCGCCCGCCACCGCGAGGGCGAACGGGCGGCCGCCGGTTCGGGAATAGAGGGCCTGGTACCGATCCCGTACGTCGGCTGGAACGAGTTGGGCCGACTGCCTCCGGGTGCGATCGATGGCCACCAAATGCGCCTCCACCGCGCGAAGCTCCCGATCGGCGTTGGCCATCCGGGCCGTGGCCTCCAACTCAATCAGGGCAAGGGCGGCTCGTGCCTCGGGCTGCGCGGCGGTCAGCCGCTCCTCGAGGGCGCTGGTCTCCAGCCAGGTGATCTCGAGTTGCCCCACGGTTTCGCGCAACCGATCCACCTCGCCCTGGGCGGTGGTTATCTCCCGCTCATGATGTAACTGACCGGAGGCTAGCCGTTCCTCGGTCCGCCGGATCTTGGCCGTCAGATCCTCGATCCGCGCCTCCTCGGCCCGGCGGCGGGCGGCGGTGGCCGCCAACTCCTGGCGGGTCGCCTCAAAGGCAGCCCTGGCCGCCTCAAGCTCGACGTCATGGGAGGCGCGTTCCTTCCAGTGCTGGACCGCCGCCACAACGGCGACTCGCTCGCCGTCCTCGAAGGCCAACGACCGCAAGGCATCCCACACATTGGCGGCGAGTGGAGCCTCAGCCACGGGCCCGTCCCGGCCGAATCCGAAAGGGGTCGGCGGCCTCCATTATTCGGGCGTTCAGTCGCTCGCCTCCTTCTCCTCGGCTGGGCGGACGCGGCTCTGGATGACCGGCGCCGCTTTCGTCTTCTTTTTGGCCGACTTTGGCTTGCGAACTTCTTTTGTGCCCTTATCCTTGGAGCCCATCGGACGAACCTCCTTCACTACGTTGTCCACTATGGTGCAGTGTACTGAGATTTCCGCCGCCGGTGTGTGGATTTGTTCCTCATTTATCGCGGACGGGGTACTCTATACTATCACCCACCGAAATTCCGAAGGTAGTGACCATGAGAACGCTGGGCGCGTCGCTAAGGCACATCGGTACCCGTTTGGCTATTCTGGCCCTTTTGGCCTGTCTGGTCTGGCCGGCGTCCGTTAGCGCGGACGGTGTCGGGTCACCAGTGCGCTGTACGGTGCTCTCCTCGGCTCGATCGGTGTCGCCCGTGCGGACCCCGTCGTTGCTTACCGTGCGGGAGGCTCTCTCGTGTTTGCTGGCCCACTATGTCACGGGGGCCAAACTGGACGAGCGAACACTACTGAGCGGCGCCTACAGCGAGATGGATAGCGCGCTTCGGGCCAGCCAAGTGCTTGTGCCAAGCTCCATGCGCGAACCGGCCTTTACCGGCAGCCGGGAACCAGATTGGCGTCTTTTCGCCCAGGCATACAAGAGGCTGAATAGTCTGATTCCGACAAACCTCGTGATTCCCGGCGCGCTCGCCGAAGTGGCGATCTCGGGCATGACCGCCAGCCTGCACGATGACCACACTGGGTACGTGCCCGGCGCTCAGCTGAAGCCTCTCATCGGCCAGTTGTTTGACGATGGGCCGACCCCCAGCTTGGGGCTGGTGATCTCGATCACCTCCGCCGCCCAACCCATCTTCGTCACCACTGTCTTTGACGACGCTCCCGCGGCTCGAGCAGGGATGAAGCCGGGCGATGTGGTGCTGTTGGTCAATGGCCACTCGCCGTTCTCGGGCGTGCACGGGCTGGCCGGCTACGCGCCGCTCCTCGATCCCCAGATAGGGTCACCGGTCACCGTGGTGATTTCCCGACCGGTCACTGGGGCCATCCTCACTTTTCACTTGCGCCCGGAACTGTTCAAGACGCCAGACTCGACCAGCCGGCTCATTGCCGGCGAGATGTATTACGTAAAGCTCTTTAGCTTTACCAAGAACGCGGCTGGCCCCATTCTGGCGGGGATCACCGCCCGCCAGGCATCCATGAAAATCCACGGGATCGTGCTGGACCTTCGGGGCAACCAGGGTGGAGTGATCGATGGCGCCATTCGCCTGCTCAGCGCCTTCGTCCACCACAAAACGCTCTTCTACTCCGTGGACGGTAAAGGGAAGCGGAGTCCTCAGAGGGCGGACAACTCGGTCCCCCTGCTGAGCGTTCCGTTGGTCGTGCTGACCGATGCCGCGTCCGCGTCCTCCTCGGAAATCGTGGCCGGCGCGGTGCGCGACTATCACCTGGGGGCACTGGTCGGTACGCGGACGGCCGGGGCCCTGGCCGGGGCCGACTTTTTCGGCTTAAATGACGGGGGCGGGTTGGAAATCACCGAAGTGCGCGTGCTGGGGCCGCACGGCGAGAAGGTGGACGGGGTGGGAGTGGTTCCCGACCAACAAATAACCACCAGCCCCCGCGACCTCTCCACGGGCCATGATCCGGCGATCGATTCGGCGGTACGCGATCTCAAAAAGCTGGCCGGAAACCACTGAGTCTCGGCCTCCATGCGCCTCCCGTGTATACTCAAGAGCGGAAATGCGGTGAATCGCTCCTCGCCCCAGGAGCGCTGGACACACGTGGGAGCACGGGATGTATTTGCCGGCGGAACGGCTGGCCGCCCTGAGGCGGGTCCACCATCAAGATGGCGGCGCGGCGGCGCTTCGGATTTACGCGGCCCTGCGCTGGTTAGCGATTATCGCTACCCTGGGTATGCTGGTGGTCCTGATTCAGGGTACCCTGGTCACCAACTCCGGCTCGGCGGCCGGATGCGGCAATACCTGGCCCCTATGTCGCGGGCAAATCATCCCCGAACTGAGCGGCGTCGCCAACGCCGGTACGCTCATTGAGTTTACCCACCGGGCCGGGGTGCCGATTGAAAGTACCCTGATTCTGGTCCTATCCGTTGGCGCCATGTGGTTCTGGCGAGGCCGCCGGGAAGCCTGGGTGCTGGCCCCCATCATGATCGTGTTTCTTTTCCTCCAGGCGCTGCTTGGCGGTTTGGCGGTCATGTACCCGACCTCGGCTGAAATCCTGGCAGCCCATTTTGGCATATCGCTGGTCGCCTTCGCGTCCGTGCTGCTCACGGCGGCCTTCGTGGTCGAGGCGGGAGGGGCCGATCGGATTCGCCAGGTTACCCTACCCCGCCGATTACGCAACCTCATCTGGGTCACCATCATCTACAGCTACATCGTGGTCTACATGGGGGCGTATGTACGGCATGTGAATGCCAGCCTCTCTTGCCTAGACTGGCCGCTCTGCAACGGGGCAATCATTCCCCGCTTCGTCACCGGCGTGGCGGCTCAATTCACCCATCGGATCGGCGCGGGCCTCCTCACTCTCCTGATCATTGCCCTGTTCGTCGAGGCACGGAAGACCCGGGCCTCCCGGCCCGACCTCTATGTGGGGTCCGCCGCCGCGATGGTACTGGTGCTCTGCCAGGCCATAACCGGCGGGATCGTGGTCCTTTCCAGACTGGCCATCTTGAGCACGCTCGCCCACAGCTTTTTCGTCGCCCTCCTCTTCGGCACCCTGGCGTACATGGCGATGCACACCTTTCCCCTCCCGCGCCCGCGGGCAACCTTGGCGGCAAGCCCGGAGTCCTGAGCGGGAGCTGCGTCACCGGATGAACGTGTTCGTCAATCATCTGGATGGTTGGACAGATCCGAGGGGTGCGGTCGCGTGCGGTATTCGTGGCCCTGCCATGACGTCAGGGCGCCGAATCTGACCCCGTTTGGTAGCGCGCGACCGTGAAGCTGATAAGTAGCGGCACAGTGACCGCGAACAGGACCAGCATCAGGGTGACCACTAGAAGTGGGGCGCCGCCCGCATGGTTATGCAGGAAGGAGAACTCGATCATCCCCGCGGAGATCACGTAGGCGGCCAGTGCCCACTTCCCCACCAGAAAGAACGTGTGCCAGGCAAAGCCACGTTGACGGACAAGGAGGACGATGCAGACCGCCAGGAGGGTGGCGCTCAGCACAAGCAAGGCGATGGGAACACCGAGCGCCGGCCGGCCCGGAAAGGAGGACGCCATGACGATGCCCCCGATCACGACCAAGACCAGGGAGGCACCGGCGAACTGAGTAACCGGCGGAGCAGTCGGGATCTCGGTTTGCGCGCTCATTGCGACGCCACCCGTGTCATGATCACGAGCGTCGCGATCTGCATGACGCCGGTAATGCCCGCGGTGTAGACGAACCGTCGCATGAGCCTGGCGATGACTGCTCCATTGGGATGGGGCTTGTTCATCTCGAAGAGCACGGCGATATTCGCCGGCTCCAGCAAGGCCAGCGCGACCGTCGCCATGATGCCTACGACAATGAACGACCCTACCAACCAGGCGTGGTTCGGACTTGAGGGACTGAAGTTGCCGAGATTGACCCCGAGCTGGAAGCCAGACGCAAGGGTCATGATGACGAGCGTCGGCATGATGAGCACCATCATCGGCATGAACTTCGCCGAGAACTCGGCCCGGGCCGGGATCGACAAGCGGCCGAGAATAGGCCCGATAACTAGTCCGACGAAGAGGTCGATCCCCGTCCACAAGCCGCCGCCCGCGACGTGGTAAAAGGCGAGCGCCCAGGGCGAATTGGTAGAGATCGCCACGATCAGGCCGACCACGATTACAGCGACAACGGGAAGGCCCTTTACCGGCACGATCTGGACGACTGGCCGCGTCCGCGTATCAGGGCCGGCCAGCGCCCCTCGTTGCGGCAGGATCCCCGCCTGGTTGGCCATCGCATATCCTCCCACGTTTAAAACCAACCATGCGGCGGCGATTGTCTACCCCTCGGCGATCCGCCTCTAAGGTATGGTTCATCCTGACTAGCTCCCAGTCTATAGCACGGTAACCGCCCACGTCCACTATGGTAGGCGGATCTCGTGCATTGTCCCCTACCGTGATGCCCGCCAATATGCTACGGTGAAGCGTAAGAATAAAACGGGCCGTGGGCAAAAATGCCCGGGGCATGGGCGTGGTGATTGAGTGAGGAGGCGCACGGCTGGCGCCTCCTCGTTCGTGTACGCCAGGCAATGCGAGGGTTGTGGGTGGACATTTCTTTTCTCGGCCATAGTTGTTTTCGCCTGCGTGGCAAGGAAGTCACGCTGATTACCGATCCCTTTCAATTCGCCCTGGGGCGGTCGCCGCTGCGCCTGCAAGCGGAAATTGTCACGATCAGCCACGATCACCCCGGCCACAATAACGCCGCCGTGGTAACCGGGAATCCGAAGGTGATCCAGGGTCCAGGTGAGTACGAAATTCGCGGAGTGCTGATCACCGGGGTAGCTACCTTTCACGACGGGGTATCGGGACGGGAGCGAGGCCGTAACACGATCTACGTGATCCAGATGGAGGATGTCCGGCTCTGCCATCTTGGCGATCTGGGCCATGTGCTGAGCGCCGAGCAAATTGATGAGATTGGCTCCGTGGACGTGCTGTTCGTCCCGGCGCGGGGCGCCGTGCTGGACATGTCCCGCGCCTCGGAAGTAATCAGCCAGATCGAGCCAAGCATTATTGTTCCCATGCATTTCGAGGCGGCGGATGAGGAGGGCCTCGCCTCGATCGAGAAGTTTTGCCACGAGATGGGGCTGCGGCAGATCGTGCCGCAGCCGAAACTGGCGGTTACCAAGACGTCGATTCCGCAGGAAACCCAGGTGGTTGTAATGGATGTCCGACAGTAAGGAGGGGTATATGAGCCCGAAGTTCATCTTTGTTACCGGTGGGGTAGTCTCCTCGGTGGGCAAGGGCATCACCGTCGCCTCCATCGGCCGCCTCCTCAAGGCCAGGGATATTTCCCTCTCCATTCAGAAGCTTGACCCTTACATCAACGTCGATCCGGGGACGATGAGCCCGTATCAGCACGGGGAGGTCTTCGTCACCGATGACGGGGCTGAAACGGACCTCGACCTTGGGCATTACGAGCGCTTCATCGACGAGAACCTTACCCGGGCCTGCAACGTCACCACCGGCCAGATCTACTCCAGCGTGATCGCCAAGGAACGGCGCGGAGACTTTCTGGGGGGGACCATTCAGGTCATCCCGCATATCACCAACGAGATCAAGGAACGGATCCAGCGAGTAGCCCGCCAATCCAGCGCTCAGGTCGTGATCGTCGAGGTCGGCGGCACGGTGGGCGATATCGAGAGCCTCCCCTTCCTTGAGGCGATTCGCCAGATGCGCAAGGAGGTGGGCCGCGACAATGTGCTCTATATTCATGTCACCCTCTTGCCGTATATCGGCTCAACCAGCGAGTTGAAGACCAAACCAATCCAGCACAGCGTCAAGGAACTGCGGAGCATCGGTATCCAGCCTGACGTGATTGTCTGCCGCTCCGACTACCCGGTCAATCAGGAGTTGAAGGAAAAGATCGCCCTGTTTTGCGATGTCAGCGACCGGGCCGTGATCCCCTTGCTCACCGTCGAGACCATTTACGAGGTACCATTGATCCTCGAGGATTTTGGCCTCGGTGACTTCATCGTGCGCGAATTGGGTCTCCACGCGGGCCCCACCCAGATCGATGGCTGGAGGGCCCTGGTCGAGAAGATCAAGCGGCCAAAGCCAACCCTGAAGATCGGGATCGTTGGCAAGTACGTGGGGATGCCCGACGCCTACCTCAGCGTGGCCGAGGCCATTCGCCACGCGGCGCTGTTTCACGACCGGGCGGTGGATATCCACTGGATTGATTCGACTGATCTGGAATCGCAACCCGCCGCGCCCTATCTGGAGGATCTCGATGGAATCGTGATCCCAGGCGGCTTCGGTCACCGCGGGGTCGAGGGGAAGGTCCATGCCTCCCGCTTTGCACGTGAACACCTGGTGCCCTACCTCGGCCTGTGCCTGGGAATGCAGGTGGGAGTGATCGATCTGGCTCGCGAGGTGCTGCACAGCACGCTGCCCAACAGCACCGAATTCAACGCCTTCACCAAATACCCGGTCATCGATTTGATGCCTGATCAGCGGGACGTGGAGGATAAAGGCGGCACCATGCGTCTGGGGGTATGGCCCTGTCGCCTCACGCCCAACACCCTGGCCGCCCAGGCGTACGAGCAGCCGGTGATCTACGAGCGGCACCGGCACCGCTTTGAATTCAACAATGAATATCGTGAGCTGCTTGCCGGGGCCGGAGCGATCTTTAGTGGGCTCTCGCCGGATGGGAAGCTGGTGGAGATCGTCGAGTTGGCGGATCACCCATTTTATCTCGGCACCCAATTCCACCCCGAGTTCAAGTCGCGCCCTGATCGCCCACACCCGCTCTTCCGCGAGTTCGTCGCCGCATGCGTGACCCGTGCCCTTCAACCGCGAAAGCTGCCGGTAGGAGCCGGAACGGAGGGCCAGGACCAGCAGGTGGGGGTCCATGCCTGATGGCGGAACCCCTCGCGCGCTGCCCGAGATTGGTTCCCGAACCGAGGCCGGCCTCCCAGCGGGTGTAGCCGGCGAGCGCCCCTCCGCCTCTCCCCTGGCGGAAGTGGCGCTCGCCGGTCGGGTCGGAGATCGCTCGGTCTACACCTATCGCATTCCCGAGGCGCTGGCCGCGATCGTACAGCCGGGCATGTTGGTGGAAGTGCCGTTTGGCCCGCGTGCTCTGGCGGGGATCGTGGTGTCGCTCAATGCCTCGGCCGAGGCCGGAATCCGCCTGCGCGACCTGAAGGCCGTTCTTGACCCGCTACCCTGTCTCACCCCGATCCAGATTAACCTGGCCGAGTGGCTCGCGAAGTATTACGCATGCCGTCTGAACGAAGCAATTCACCTGATGCTGCCCTCCGGCATCGATCGGGCCCCCGTGATTACCTACAGCGCGGAGCCCGAGGATGGAGTAGGCGGGCGCTTTACCCTCACCCCACTGCAGACTGAACTGCTGGCGGCCATGCGACGAATGGGATCCGCCACGGCCACTCAGCTCGCCGCCGGACGTGACGGCAAGGCAGTGCGCATGGCCCTGGAGAGCATGGCCCGGCGGAAAGTGGTTACGCGGGTCCGCGGGCTGGGACGGGCGGTGGTGGGCGAACGTACGGAGGTCGTGGTGGTGCTCCAGCCACGCCAGTTCAGACCGCGTCTCACCGCGCGCCAGCAATTGGTTGCCGATTATCTGCAAGATCGAGGAGGCGAGGCCAGCTTGACCGCGATCCATCAGGAGCTGGGCGTGGATCGCGCCGTGATCACGCGGATGGCAGCCGGCCGCGCGGTGGTGCGGTACACCCGCCAGATGCGGCGTGACCCTATCGCACATCGCCCTCTCATGATCAGCAAGCCTCCCATCCTGACCAACGACCAACATCGGGTTCTCCGATCCATCGGCGCCTCGCTCGCGGCCCGCGATGGCGCGGTCTATCTGCTGCATGGGGTAACGGGGAGTGGGAAAACCGAGATTTATCTTCACGCGGTGAGCGAGACTATCGCGTCAGGCCGCCAGGCGATCGTGCTGGTGCCCGAGATCGGCCTTACCCCACAGACGGTGGACCGCTTCGCCGGCAGGTTCCCGGGCCAGGTTGCCTTGCTTCACAGCAAACTGAGCGACGGAGAGCGGCTGGATGAATGGCAGCGGATTCGACGGGGCGAGTGTTCGATCGCGATCGGGCCCCGCTCCGCCATCTTCAGTCCTTTTCCCCAGATCGGCCTGATCGTGCTTGACGAAGAGCACGATTCATCCTATAAGCAGGATCGCACTCCTTGTTACCATACGCGCGAGGTTGCTACCCGCCTGGCCCACATGACTGGGGCCGTGGTCATCCTCGGGAGCGCCACGCCTGACGTGATCAGCTTTAATCGCGCCGATCGCGGCGCCTATCGGCTCCTGCGCATGGCCACTCGGGTGCGGCACCCCGGCGCCCTTCCAGGGGCGGGAGTTTCTCGCGAATCAGCGCTGCCGCCGGTCCAGGTGGTGGACATGCGCCAGGAACTCAAGGCGGGCAACCGGAGCATTTTCAGCCGTGCCCTGCAAGGAGCCCTCCAGACCACGCTCCGCCGCCGGCACCAAGCCATTCTTTTCTTGAATCGCCGCGGGAGTGCCACCTTCGTCAACTGCCGCGACTGCGGCTTCGTGGCCAAGTGTGGGCGCTGCGATCTCCCTTTCACCTACCACTCGGACGGAGAGCATCTCCAGTGTCATCGTTGTGATGCCCACGCTCCGGTTCCCAGCCTGTGCGCTCGCTGCGGAAGCTGGCGCATTCGCTACTTTGGCCTGGGAACCCAGAGAGTAGAACACGAGGTGCGGACGCTTCTTCCCCAAGCGCGAATTGAGCGCTACGACCGTGACGTTGTCTCGGGAAAGTTCGGCCACGAAATGATTCTGGATCGGTTCGCCCGCGGCGAGATCGATATTTTGATCGGAACCCAGATGGTCGCCAAGGGCCTCGATTTTCCCCGCGTGACCTTGGTCGGTGCCGTTTCAGCCGACACAAGCCTGAATCTTCCTGATTTCCGCGCCGCCGAGCGTTCCTTCGCCCTGCTGACCCAAGTAGCGGGACGCGCTGGCCGGGCCGCCCTCCCCGGCCTGGTGATCGTGCAGACCTACACGCCGGGGCATTTCGCCATCCAGGCCGCCGCTCACCATGACTACGCGGCCTTTTATCGCGATGAGATCCGCTTCCGTCAAGAGGCCGGTTACCCGCCCTTCAGCCAGTTGACCCGTCTTACCATGAGCGCCGCGGTTGAACGCGAGTGCCATGAGGCCGCCGACCAATTGGCCGCCAAGCTCCGCCAATGGCTCGACGCGCGCCCCGGCGTGGGGATTGAGATAATCGGCCCGGCCCCTTGCTTTATCAATAAAGCGGACAACCGTTTTTTCTGGCAGATTCTCCTCCGCGGGGCCAATGTTCATCCCATCCTCTCCGAGATTCCCCGTCCCTGGGTCATTGACGTGGATCCAGTTAACCTCCTCTGATACAGGCTATACGAAGAGTTGCAGCATGTTCAGGCAGCGGCGTACAATAGCCTGACTATGGTCAAGAAATCTGCCTCGCTCACCCCCGACAGAACGCCCACCGAGGTCACGGTCGCCGGCAATCGGCGGGCCTACCATGATTATTTCATTGACGAAACGATCGAGGCGGGGCTTGTTCTCACCGGGACCGAGGTAAAGTCGGTGCGGGCCGGTAAGGTGAACCTTCGCGAGGCATACGCCAGCATCGATACCCGTGAGGCATGGCTGTGGAACGCTCATATATCCCCCTACGATCATGGGAACCGCTTCAATCACGAACCCCAACGCACGCGAAAGCTCTTGTTGCATCGCAGTGAGATCATCCGCCTCACTACCCAGATCAAGAAAAAGGGCTACACCCTGGTGCCTATTCGCATGTACTTCAAGCGGAACCATGCCAAGGTGGAGCTTGGGCTTGCGCGCGGGAAAAAACTGTACGACAAGCGCGACGCAATGGCCGAACGCGACGCCAAGCGCGACGTGGAACGGGCCCTTAGCTCCCGCGCCACCGGGCGGAGGGAGTGATGAGCGGTTCGGTACCGCCGACCGCGCGGGCCATTGACCACCTGATTCTGGCGGTGACCAACCTGGGATCCGCCGAGGCTACCTTTGCCGGCTCCCTGGGCTTTCAGGTGAGCGGCGGCGGTGTCCACCCGCAATTTGGCACCGCCAATCGGCTAATCGTGCTGGAGTCCGGGTACATCGAGTTGATCTCCAGCCAGCCGGGCGCTACTCCGAGCGGATTTATCGGCGCCATGCTGCGGCAGGACCGCGATGGTTGGGTGGGGTACGCCCTGGAGACCACGGACCCGGCGGCGGCCGCGACCCTCCTGCGTGAGCGGGGATTCACGGTGGACGGCCCGGATACTGGGCGGCTCGCGACCACGAACGGCTATGACCGCGGTTGGCAAACCGTGCGCCTCCGTGAGGGCGCGGAGCAAGGGCTCCCGTTCCTGATCCGCCATGACCAGTCCGGCCCGGAGCATCGGCGCCTCCTGGCCGGGGCCGAGGGACCGGGCCCACAGCCAAACGGAGCCCGCTCCATCGCCTCCCTTACGATCGCGGTGCGAGATCTGACCGAGGCGTCGGGGCGGTACCAGCATCTCTTCGGCCTGACCGCCGCCGGAGTCGCGGAAGACGACTCAATGCTCCAGGCTCGTGTGCTCCCGCTCCTCCTGCCCTCCGGCACGGCGGTGAAGCTGGCGGCCCCCCTGTCGTCGGACTCGGGGCCGGTGGCGGAGGCATTGGCTCGCGCCGGAGAAGGGCTATTCGCGAGTGCCCTGGCCGTGGAAGACCTGCCGGGCTCGGTTCGCACCCTCCGCGGCAGCGGGGTGGGAGTCCGGGTGGATGAACCCAACGGCGTCTTGGTCGCGGCCCACCTCCATATTCGGGATACGCATGGAGCGCGGATCAGCCTGGTAGGGATGCACTCGTCCTGAAGCACCTGTGCTTCAGGACGACCCGGCACGATTGTATTCAACCTCCAGCTTAGCTCGTGACCTCGAACGAGGTGTGCGCGGTGCGCCCGCTCTTGGTGCCGACGGTCACAGCGGTATGCTTTCCGGACTTGAGCCACCCAGGTAAGCGGAATCGCACCCTGAAATTCCCGTGGCGATCCGCCGTCGGCGTGGCCACGAAACGGCCATCAACGCGGATCAGCACGATTTCTCCGCCAAAATAGTCCTTGCCGGAGATCGTGATGTCATCGCCGCGATCGATACTCCGGGGAGAGACCGACACCTGGGGTGACGGGCGAGTCGCGGTCACCTTTAGGTTCGTGCTGGCCGAGATCCCGCTCACCGTCCCCGTGGCCGTGACTCTGGCGGTGCCATAGGGCACGTTACGGGCCACGGTAAAGCCAACATGCTTGAAGTTACCATGGGCATCCGCGATCAAGGCCAACACGTTGGAGCCGTGGAATCTCACCACCACCACCTCACGGCCCTTGAAACCGTGACCGGAGACATAGACACGGCCCCCACGGTGCGCCGATCCCGGTGACAGCGAGAGCCCGGCCCGAGCCCGCCGCGCCGCCAGGACATACACGAAGGCCCGTGCCGATCGCCCGCTCCGGGCCCCGGTAATCGTGACCTCCGCCGTGCCCAGGGGGGTGTTCCCCGGTACCGTGAAGGTGATGTTGCTCACCCGACCGGACCGGTCGGCCTGCCCCGCCCCTTTCAGCACGCCGCGGAACTTGACCAACACGTATTCATTGGCCTGGAAATTCGTGCCGCTCACGTGCAGCGAGGAACCGCGGACCACCCGATTGGGGCTGGCGCCGATCCCCACCTGCACGGGCCGCGCCACCGTGAGCGAGGCGGCCGCCGATCGGCCGCTCCTTCCTCCCGAGGCAGTAATTGTGTGCCGCCCAACCCCCACGCCCACCGTGTAGCGGCCGCTGAAGTTGCCGGCGGCATTGGCGGTGGGAGCCATGATCAGGGCTCCATCCAGGCGGACGACCACGATCTCGCCCACGTCCCATCCGCTGCCGCCAATGGTGAGCGTTTGACCAGGCTGCACGGTGCCGGAGCTGGCGTATACGCTCGCCACCGTGGGAGGCGCGACCACAGTCACCACGGTGGTGGCCACGCGCCCACTCGCCGCTCCGGTGGCGGAAATGCCGTATCGCCCGGGCGGCGCGCTCCGCGAAATGGTGAATGCCGCGTTCACGAACGATCCGTCGGCGTTGGCAGTCGCAACCAGAACGAGAGCGTTATTGAGGCTGATCCGAACCTGCTCTCCCCCGGAGAAGCCGGTTCCCGACATTGATACCCCAGAGCCAGCCGTTACCTGGCTTGGGCTGGCCGATATGCCGGCCGTGATGGTAGGCGCCGCCGGCTGAACCACCAGGGTCGCGCTCGCCTGAGCGCCGCTGGTGGCCCCTCGGGCGACGACGTTGTAAGTGCCGGGGGGGAAATTGGCGGGGATGGTCAGAATATCGCCGCTAAAGGCCCCAGTCGTGTCCGCCGCCGGCCCCGATTGCAATTGACCATTGAAATAGACCAACACCGTCTCCTGGGGACGGAATCCACTGCCGCTGATCACGGCCTGGCCGCCGACCGCGACGGTGCCGCTGCTCAGATGAACGACCGGCGCCGGAATAGGAGTGGGAATCGCGGTGGGAGTGGCGGTCGGCGTGGCTGTGGCGGTCACCGCCGCCGCGACCGTGAAGGACGTGGAGGCCAGGCGGAAGCTGGCGGCACCGTAAGCATTGAGATTGTAGGTGGTACCAGGCTGAAAACTGTCGTTCAAGGCAACCGAGACTGGGCCATAGGTCCCGGTACTGGAGGCCGTAACCACCCCGCTGACCCGACCATTCCCGGCGAACAACTGCACTTGCTCGCCGGCCGCGAACCCGCTGCCCGCGATGGTAACGGCGCCCCCCACCGGAACAGTCGGGCTGGCGCTGGTGACAGTGGGTACGGCGGCCACCGGGGCGACCACATGAAAAACCTGCACCGAGAAAACGCCGCTGCTGGACCCCAGGACAAACACATGATGCAGGCCAACACCCACCCCAAAGCCGATAGGCACATCCGCCGAGAGCGTCCCCTGCGCATCGGCATTGGCGGCGAACGTTGTACCGGGGGCGGTGATGATCACCTGCTCGTTGGCCTGAAATCCCGAACCGCTCATGTGGATGATCTGGCCCGGATTTACGGACGGGCGGTTAAAGGAGAGGGTGACCGGGGCGGTATGGATGGGCGCCAACGGCCAAATCAGGCCGCCCGCTACCTGGGTCAGACTGAGCGATCCAGCGTCGCCCGCGTAGGGGATCGCGTTGGTCGCGGCCAAGGTCAGCGCCGTTTGGGGTGTGGACCCATAGCCAAGCTCATTCAGGGTAGGGGGATTCTTGATCCAATGGCGCACGTTATTCCACACCAGGAATACCGCCCCGGCTGGATCGCGAACCAAGGTGCCATTCGTGTAGGCCGCCGAGCGTGGAGTTGTCTGAATCGCGGCGGCCCTCGCACCGCCGGACATCAGCCCGGGCACCAGAAGAAATACGCACATAAGGCCAAGAGCCGCCCGGAATGGGAGCGACCAGAACGGCCGCGGGCCGGGATTCAATCGAGTCATCGACTTCCCCTTTCTGGAAAGTTGTGGGTTAAGTCCCCATCTCTCATTAGATCAAAAATCCATTGTCGGAATGTGTTCAAGCTGTTACCGATCTGTAAAGACGGCCCTACCGTCCCGTCCCAGGACCGGAACGGAACGGCGGAAAGCCCGTCTGTCGGCTAGCGGTGTGATCGTCCTGTTCTCGGCGCGGGCTCGCTGAATCAGGCAACCACGACCCGAACCTGGGCCTGCCGATTGCTGCGCGCTCCCGTAGCCTGGATGGCGGTGATCCCTTTCGCCTCGTGGCTGCTCACCAGGACGGTGGTCCGGAACTTCCCGAATTTGTCCGCGGGCAGCGCCTGCACAATCACGCCTCGGAGGCGAATCAAGACGAATTCTCCCGCCAGGTAGCCGTGTCCGGTCACCGTCACCTTCCCCCCAGCCCTGATTCGAGTCGCCGAAACCGAGATACCCACGCCCTTCGATGGTTTCGAGCTACCGCCTGGGACCAGTTTTATCCTGGAACTGGCGGTTCGGCCACTGTTGGCGCCCACGGCCTCCACCATGTAGCCGCCAAATGGGATGCTCACTCCCACGTTGAAGACCGCGCTCACGAATGAGCCATGACGATCCGCCTGCGCCGACTGCACCAAAGCGCCGCGGAAGCGGATCAGGACAATTTCACCAGTCTGAAAACCGTGACCCGATACGCTTACCCTACTGCCATGGTGGACGCTCCCGGCTGAAAGATGAATGCCCACCCCGCCCGAAGGGGCCGGTAACACACCGAGCAGCGCTTGGGAGGCGCGCCCACTCCGGGCCCCTTGAATACTGACCACCACGGCGCCATACGGCGTGGTGCCGGGAACCGTGAACGAGGCATTCAGCACCCCCAGGCTCGAAGCAGCCGATGCCTGGATGACCGCGCCGCGGAAACGGACCAGCACGATCTCACCCGGTAAAAAGTTGATCCCAGCCACCCGGACAATATCGCCCCGGTGGGTCCGATTTGGGGCAAGATGCATGCCAACCATGACCGGCCGGCCAACCGCCAGGTAGGTCGTCGCGGAGCGCTGGCTGCTCGCCCCGGTCGCCATCACGGCGTGCCGCCCCAAGCCAAGTTTGGCGGTGTACGAAACACTGAAAGCGCCGTCACTCCCCGTGGTGGGTGACAAGGCAATTGCCCCATCCACCTTAAGGAGAATGATTTCATGGGCTCGGAAGCCGCGGCCGGTAATAGTCACCTGGCCGCCGGAAATCGTGCTGCCGGGGGCCACCTGCACTTCGGCGGGGGCGGCGGCCGGCGCGGCTAGCACGGTAAGCACCGCGTTGGCAATCCGCTGGCTGGTTGAACCAAAGGCCGCCACGCTCACCGGCCCAACCCCGAGATCGGCGGGCACCGCGAAACCCGCGTTGACGAACGCGCCCGCCGTATCGGCCGTGACCGAGGCGAGAACCACGCTATTGATCGTGATGAGGACCAATTCTCCCGGAACGAATCCGGCCCCCGAGGCCACGATCCGGCCCCCTCTCAAGGCGGCGGTAGGGTTTAGCGAAACACCCGCGCTCACCGTGGGAACCGTCGTCTGGACGATCAAGGACCCGGTAGCGGTTGTGTTGCTGGTCGCGCCCACGGCGGACACCGTGTAGCGCCCATTGGGGCTTCCGGCTGGGACATCCACGACCACGCCACTAAAAGCACCCTGGGGACTGGCGAGCACGGTGCCGATCAGGTTGCCGTTGAGGCGCACCACAATGGTTTCGCCGGCCAGAAAGCCACTGCCGCTGACCACGGCCTGACCGCCGGCAGTGACATTGGCGGGGTTGAGCGAGAGCATGGGAGCGCTCACGGCTCCATTCGGCAACACGGTCAGGGTCAATTCGGCCGCCAACCGGCTAACCAAGCCGAGCACCTCGATCGTATGGGGGCCGCTGGGGGTGCTGGCGGGAATCGTCAGCAGAAGACCACTGAATGTCCCGGTGGGGAGGACCTGCACCGTACCTTTAAGAACTGAATCGAAATAGATCTGAATCTGCTCGCTGTTGAGGTAACCGGATCCGCTCAGTACGGTCGCGCCGCCCGCGGTGACCGTGGAGGGATTGGCGACCAGGGTGATGTTTAGGGCCTGCCGCGACGGCGCCGGCCCCGCCAGGGTAGAGGTCGCGGAGACCTGGGGCGTCAGGGCCGCCAGACACACGAGCAGGATGATCAGTCGGGGAACCAAGCCGGTCACGCGCGAAAAGCCAGGGCATCGTCGCATCGCACCCACCTCCAGAGGGTAGAATCATCAACCTCTTGGCGACCCACTGGCGATTCCTCGGCCCGAATAGAGAATCGCGCGGTGAGGACGGGAAGGGGAGCTGGGCCTCACGAACGCCAGCACTGGGATGTGAGCGTTGGCATTGCTCACAACCGTTACCCCTGGGCCAGACTGATGCTGGGCCACCAACATGGAAACCCATGTTTCCACTGTCAGTATAGCTGATGCCTACTTAGCGCACGCCGCGAGCCCAAGCCGTACCGGAGATTCATGGCGGGCTGCCCCTTCCTGGGAGCGCGAGCATCCTTGCGCGTCCCCATCGCCCCAACCAACGGGGACGAGCAAGGATGCTCGCGCTCCCAGGCGATGTCCTCATTTGTGGCGCATCTTCACCGCATCTGGCGACGCAAGACCCAACCATCAATGTTGGTTGCTGGCAGGGCTACGTGGGCCCAGTGGGTGGTGAGCGAGAGAACCTGCACCCGCATCCCCAGCTTCAGGCGAGCTAGCACGCGGTGCCGCCGCCCTGGTCCGTTGTAGACCACAACCCCGTGCGCCGCCACCCGTAATACTGGTTCCCGGCTCACTGCCCCCTTCCCGCGCGAATTCCGCCGAACGGGAGGATGCCAGAAACTGGTGTACGGCCGGGCCACCCAACCGGTGCTTCCTCCCGGCAGGACCACGGCGGCCCAATGCGGAGTGGCGCGCACCAAGCGGAGAGCGGTGCCCTTGTACACCGTGCCCACGATCGGATACTGGGTTCCAGGACCGCCGCGCACGTTCAGCACGGCAGCGGTAGCCTGGATCGAGACTCCGCCGCCTCGAGGCCGAGCTGCTCCGCGCTGGGCCAGGAAGGCGGACACGACCCAGCCCTCGGTGCCGACTCTGGTCCGCACCTCGGTCCAGTGGGCGGTGACGGATCCTACCCGCACCAGATCCCCGGCGAAGCAGACGCCAACCACCGGGCTGGATTGCCCCGGATTGGCATGAATATTCAGGCCAAGCGAATCCACTACCGCCAGGGGCCCAGCGGGCGGCCAGGGGGTCGCCCAGCCCCCATACCCCGAGACCCAGTCCTTGCTGACCCAACCCTTGACGTCCTGCGGCAATGCTACCCTGAGCCAGTTGCCGTGCGCGGAGAGATAGGCCAGCCGGGCGCCCTGGAGGGCCACCCCTAGGGCCTTGAAGTGAATGCCGGGGCCTGATCGGACATACAAGCCGCTCGGGTCGCTCACCTCCACGAAATGAGGATACTGGGCCAGGAATCGGGTCATCACGGCGTCCGCTTCCTCTGGCCACTCCGGGATGGCATGCCCGGTAGCGGTAACCAGCACCGACGGTTGCGCCGAATGAGCGGCTACGTAGGCCAGGGGATCGAAGAAGGGGGCTATTTCAGCATCATTCCCGAAGGTATAGCCGGGCCCACCCGCGTCCATCGTCTTCACTTCGAAATGCAAATGGGCCCCGGTGGCGAAGCCCGTGGCCCCCACCAACCCGAGCGCCTGGCCCTGGCTCACGACCTCCCCGGTGTACACCTCGAGGCTGCCATATTGCATGTGCTCATACTGAGAGTAGACATAGGAGCCGTTGGCCAGGAGATGACGCAGACGGACCGTGACCCCGTAGCCGCCATCGTATTGCGCTTCGGTCACCACTCCAGCCGCCGTGGCATGCACCACGTTGCTGGCGATATCGGTCGCCAGGTCGATCCCAGTGTGCCCACAATAATAGAGTCCATACGCATAATAGCCCTGACCAAGGCTGGGATCGCAAGAATCGTTAAAGCCCTGGGTGATGAAGTACCCGTTGCCATTGCTGGGATCCCAGGTTGGGGCCACGTCGGGGCTGCCAACCGGGTAGATGAAGGAATAGGCGATCGGATCCCGATCACCCTGGGCCGCTCCCGCGGCCGGAGCCGCTACAAGTCCGCCCAGGAGCAAGAACCCCGCAAGCCACCACCGAGGACGAAGCACGTCACCTCCACACCGTTACGTCTGCTCCCGCCAGGTTCGCCTCGGCGTCCCCTGAGGACGCCAAGCCAGCCGTACCGTAGCAATGGCCAGACGGCCCGTCAACCAGGATGTTCACGGACCCACCTCCCCGCGTCCGCCGCGGATAGGGCATCCTCCACCCCGCAAATTTCCGCGCGGGCCCGTTTGACAGGAGATCCAGGTGACTGCTAATTTAGTGTCAACACTACACAATTACGCCGCGCCGCCGCGGCCACAGCGGGTTCGTGAGGAGCGGTCGATGAGCGTGTTCGATGGGCAACGGCTACCGTCCGCCGTCTTCAAGCTGGACACCCAGCGGTTACCCCGAGGCTGGTACTCCGACAAGTACTTCTTCAATATTGCCCAACTCCTCCGAGACCTCTCCGAACAGGGCTATACCTTCCAGGGAACCGGAGCGCCGGCGGATATCGATCCCTCCACGATCCACACTGGGGATCTTGAGGTGGAAATGCAGTGGTTTACCCGCCGGACCCCCTACACCGTGATCGCCGGGGTGGATGAGGCGCTGGCCATCTTGCGCGAGAATACCGGCTATGAGGATGAAGAGGGCCGGTTCGTCAACACCTTCGACCGCATGCGAGTCGAGGCGGTCCAGGACGGAACCATCCTGCCTTACTCCGGGGATGCCGAGTTCGTGGCGCCGGTGATTCGCATGCAAGGCCGCTATCGGGACTTCGCGGTCCTGGAGACTCCAACCCTGGGAGCCCTTACCGAAGCCAGCCGAGTCGCGACCAACGTCTACAATGTGCTGAAAGCGGCCAAGGGGAAGGACGTGCAGTTTTTCCCCGCCCGGTTTGCCCATTATAAGCTTCAGGCGTTGCACGGCTATGCCTATTCACTGGCGGTCAAGGCATACAATAGGGAGATGGGCGGCAACAGCGGTCTCTTCATTTCCACCGACGAACAGGGCTCGTGGTGGGGCGCCCTGGGCGGCGGCACGGTCGCGCACGCGGCGATCGCGGCCTTCCTGGGCGACACCGCCGAGGCAATGGTCCAGTTCGCTCATCACCGCCCGCTGGAAATACCGCGGATCGCCCTGGTCGATTTCCACAATGACTGCGTCCGCGACACGTTGGAAGCGATGCGCCAGATGTTCGGCCTTTATCGCCAGGAGATTGAAGCCGGACGGATCGAGAACGCGCGGAAATACGTGCTCTTTGGCGTACGCGCCGATACCAGCGGCAGTCTCCGCGACGTCAGCGTCCCGCCCCTTGGCGATCCACAGCTCGATCTGGGCGTCACCCCGCGGCTCGTCTACATCCTTCGCGACGCGATCGACGAAGCCTGGAAAGGATGGAACGTGCCGCTGGAGTGGGTGGAAACCGCGCGCCAATGGTGCCGCCAGGTGAAAATCGTGGTCAGCGGCGGCTTCGACCCGGCGCGGATCCGCCGATTCGAGCAACTCAAGGTTCCGGTGGACATCTACGGGGTCGGTACGGCCCTGCTGAGCAATTGCACGCACTGCGGCACCAACAACGATTTCACGGCGGACGTGGTGCGGGTAAAATTGAATGGTGAGTGGGTGAACATGGCAAAGGTTGGGCGCCAGGTCGGCCACAACGCGCTCCTCGAACCGGTATCGTTACCGGAGTAATTACGAGGTTCGCGGTACTATTGACAGAGAAGATACAGGGTCATACGATTGCCTGGCAACGAGCGACGAGCCGCGGTGGCGGCCGGAATCATCGTTCCGCGAAAGAGTGCATTGTGAGTGACAGACCGAACCGAATCCTCGTTGTCGATGATGAGCCCGACCTGGTAGTGCTTCTTGAGGAACATTTGACCCAGGAAGGATTCGATGTGCTGATCGCCGGCGCGGGCATGGAGGCGATCAACCTGGCGCGGTCGGAAAAGCCGGACCTCATTCTCCTTGACGTGATGATGCCTGGGGTAAGCGGCTTCGATGTCTGCAACATTTTGCAGGATTTCCCCGAGACGACCGACATCCCGGTGATCTTTCTCACCGCCGTGGCCGAAACCAAGCGCAAGGTGATGGGGCTCAATCTTGGCGCCGACGACTATATCACCAAGCCGTTTGACTTGCACGAGCTGACCGCGCGCGTCCAGGCCGCCATGCGGCCCAGGCTCGCCCAGCAACCAGTTTCCTGAGCCACACGCCGACATCCGCGCGCGAAAAGGGGGTTGCACTCGCCGCCATCGACCACGGGTTATGCATCCCCCGGTGCAAAAATGACCGGAAGCCCATGCACAATTTGGGCTGACACTATCCCAGCCGTTTGTTACAGTGGAACGCGTCATGCTCACCACTGATCGTCGGCAGCCTCCCCAACGTGCCATGGCCTGGCATGCCGCTGTTCGGGGAGAGACCCGCTCCTACATTCCCTTCGAGGGGCTTGCCCTGGCAGCTCTCCTCCTCCCGCTGGGGTTGGGCTGCCTGCTGGTCCTTACCCTGCGCCGTGACGGCTCGGCCCTGTCCTCGCCGTTGGTGCCCGTTCTAGGAGCGGCGATTGCCGGCGCCGCTGCCTTGATTTACAGCATCGAGAGCCGGAGGCGGGAACGCCCACTCCGGGCCGCGCTCCACATCAACACGACGGTCGTGCCCCGCCTGCTGGCGGCGGCGGCGATCGGGTGCTCCCTGGTGGCCGCGGTGCTTACCATGAGCGGTCTCTGGCCCACCATCGCCGCCTTGATCTGGATTGGAGGCTTGATCGTCCTGCAGGGCCATGCCTTGCACCTGGAGCGACCGAAGCTGCACGTACCCACTCCTATCGATGCGGGGGCCCTTATTCTCCTGGTTGCCCTGGCGCTCTTGCTGCGCCTGCCCAATCTAGCTACCCTCCCCTCATTCGTTCACTCCGACGAAGCGCAGATGGGTCTCTATACCCGCCTGGCCTTTCATGGGCAGATGCCGTCGCTGTTCGCCACCACGGACTGGTGGAGCGTCCCCTGGCTGGGGCCAGCGATGCAGGCTCCCCTTATGTTGATTTTCGGTCAGGGCCTGATGGCCATCCGGCTGGCCTCGGTCATCGCGGGCGTACTGGCCATGGTGGGTCTGTGGTTTCTGGGCTCCGAGTTGTGGTCGCGGCGGGCCGGCTTCGTAGCCGCGCTCCTCTTCACTGTCCTGGCCCCCAGCATCCATTTCAGCCGGGACGGGGTCCATTACATGGAAAGCATTGCCGCCCTGGTCTGGACCGTCCTGTGCTATACCCGCGCCACCAAGCGCTATTCGGGCGCCTATGCCGCGCTCACCGGCATCCTGGTCGGCATAGATTTCCAACTCTATTACGCGGCCCGGCTGGCCATTCCTCTGGTGTTCGCCCACGCGGCGATATGCGCCGCCATGGAGCGCGGCTTACTGCACAATTGGCTGCGCCTGATTTTGTGGACCGCGCTTGGCCTGACCGTGTCCATGATTCCGGTGGCAGGGTATTATGTCGCGCATCCCGAGGCATTCGCCCAGCGGACGGACGCAGTGATGCTCTTTTCCAGCACCTCCACGGTTCGTAACGCGCTCACCCACGACTATGGCGACCTCGGCTGGCTCTCCATCCTGGGGGGCCAGATCCAGCGCGTGATCCTGGGCTTTCTCTCGATTGGCGACCGGAGTGAACAATTCGGGGCAAGTTCACCCCTCCTCGATCCGATCACCGCTTCCCTAATCCCCGCGGCCTGCGCGGTGGCGATTGCCCGTATTCGCCAATCACCGTGGCTGCTGTGCGTCCTCTGGGCGGCGATTACCCTTATCCTGGGAGGGGTACTCACTACCCAGCAGCCGGACGCGCCCCGCCTCCTGGCCGCCTTGCCGGTCGTCTGCCTGCTGATCGGAGGTCTGGCGGAGGCGGTGCTCGGGGCCGCCGGGGAGACGGGTCTGCGGGACGTGAAGCCGCTGCTCGCCCTGGCCCTTGCCGGCTCGCTGATCGCCGCCGCCGTCCTGAACACCAACAGTTACCTGGATCGTTACCCAACCGATACAGCGGGCCGGCAAATCACCCTGATTAGCGACATCGCCCGCTATCTGAGCGCCGCCGATCCGGCGGACCCGGTCGTCCTCTATGACCACCGGGAGTTCTATCTGGCCCATTGGACGATTCGCTTGCTCGCCCCCCGCGTTCAGGGGACCACGGTTTGGAGCGAAAAAGGCGTCCTAAGCGCGATCAGGGCTATCCACGGGCCCTTCCTCCTGATGAGCGTGGACCAGGACGCGGGCGCCACGCAAGACGTGATGCGCGCCTACCCAGGTGGGCGCTTCGGGCGGCTGCCCGTTCACGATCCTCGGCATGTGGTGCTGGTGTATCGCTATACCGGCGCCGGATTGCTGCCCCGTTCGTAGGAGCGGCGACAGCCTCGGACGCCCCCGTATCCCAGTGGAGAGGAAACGCCGCGGTGTTTCCTCTCCACTGGGATTTCTCCTAAAAGCTGCTGGTGCTGGGCTGGGTCAGCATTTCCATGTACACCAGAGTCGGCCCCTTGGGATACCGCGTGTCGATCGCCACGCCCACGTCGTGGTCGCTAAACGAATACTCCGTATAGAGGTATTGGGCCGCGTTCGCGTCGACCGCACCGGCAATGCGGAAAACAGGTGGGATATGCTGCAATGCCTCGGGCGCCTGGGCCGGCAAAATGGTCGTGGAGGGCTCGGTGAAGGCGCCGATTTGGTTCCGGTGAGAGCGGAGCACTCGATTGTAGTAGGCAATCACCTTCACTGGGGGCTCCGTGGTACGGTAGAGCGCCGAGTCCAGAATGAAGTTGCCCTCCAGAATATCGGTCTTGCTTAGATGCGAGAGCACCTGGGCATGGACCGGAGGCGCCGGCAGCGGAGGCTCCGGTGGGGTCGTCTTGGCAAGGTAAATGGTATAGCCGGCGCCCGCCAACACCACGCCCAGGACGATGACGGCCAGGCCGACCAGCATCCGCATATTGCGTCCGCGACGTTTCTCCTCCACCTGGGTCGTGGTCTGAGGACGCCAGACACGCCCCACCGCCAGTGAAGCGTCACGAGGCAACGGCGGCTCCCTCCTCGGCAAGATAAAAGCCGTGCTCGTAGAGGTCCGCGACCCGGGCCAGTTCACCGTTCGTCAAGTCAGGGGTATCCGGAGCGGCGGCGAACTCAACTAACTGCTCATGGTTGTAGATATTGGGAAGGGCCGAGGAGATTCGGGGGTCGGCCAATAGCCACTTGAGCGCCGCCTGTCCCAGCGTCCGTTGGTCCGGGCCGGCTGGCCGCTCCAGGAAGCGGAGGCGCTCCACCTTTTTCACGCCTTCGAGGAGCCATTCGCGCTTCCGATGGCGGCGATGGTCGTTGGGGCCGAACGTCGTGTTCGCCGTGTAATGCCCTTCCAGGAGACCACTGGAATGGGTCACCCGAATGAGGGAACCGCAGCCGTGCCCTTCACCCACGTCCAGCAAGGTTCTTCCCGGTTCCTGCTCCAGTATATTGTAGATCATGTGCAGGACCGGTACTTTTCGGTGGCGCAGGGCTGCCAGCCCTTCGTCCATCCAGCCGATTGCTGGGCCGAGCGCCACCCCATAGCTGCGAATCTTCCCCTCCGCCACCAGGTCGTCCAGCAGCGCGAACAGGTCATCGCGCTCCACCTCCGACATGCGGATATTGTGGACCTGATAATTGTCGATATAGTCGGTTTGCAGGCGCTCCAGGCTTCCCTCGACGGCGGAACGAACGAACACCGGCGACACGTTTTTGGGCAATTCGCGCTCTCCGGTGCGGGCGCCGCCAAAGCTCTGCCAGTCATAGCCGAACTTGGTGGCGATCACCATCCGGTCACGCTTCCCCGGCAGCGCCTTGGTCAGGAGGGTTTCCCCATAGCCATTCCCATAGGTGTCGGCGGTATCGAAAAGGGTGATCCCCAGATCGAACGCCTCCTGCAAAAGACGGATACCCACTGCCTCATCAGTCACTTCCCACCAGGTGGTCGCGACCGTCCAGAGGCCAAAACCGACCTCGGATACCTGTATTCCAGTATTGCCAAGCTGGCGATAGCGCATGGTTTCCTCCCCCAGCCGGGAGGTGTGGTGGGGCGGGGCCAGCACCAAACCCGGTGATCCTACGGCGCGTACACGATACGTACCTGAGAGTATACCAGGGGCGCCGGCTCAAGCGGTCAGAACCCCTCGCGGAAGCTCATGGTGCTGTTGATGGAGTTCCGCCGCAACTCAATCTCTTCAGAGGCTGGTCTCCACCGATTCTTAACACATTTCCTGACGGCATCTTTGCTCCAGGCCGCTACGCTAATGACATCAGGAGGCTGTCCGGACTAGAGGAGCGTGGAGGCGTAAGGACGGCGGGCCGGGCGGCGCTTCTGGGCCGGCTCGACAGGGACGACTTCGTGGACGAGAATAGGCGCGAGACTCGCGAGCCACTTCAAAGGGGAAGTAGTATGGTTGCGATGCCGCTAACCACGCCGCGGCTGTGCCGGCTGGGCGTGGTGATGGAGCCCGATCCGTCCAATCCGCATGAGGCGGAAGGCGTACTCAATCCCGCGGCGGCGCGGGGCCCAGATGGCCGGCTCTACCTGCTCCCGCGCCTGGTCGCTGCCGGCAATTACTCGCGGATCGGCCTGGCGCGCGTGCTCTTCGACCACCGTGGAGATCCGGCGGGCGTAGAGCGGCTGGGCGTGGTGCTGGAGCCGCGCGCACCTTACGAGTTGCACTCGCACGGCGGCGGGGTGGAGGACCCGCGGGTCAACTATGTCGCGTCGCGGCGGCGGTACGTGATGACCTATACCGCCTTCGGCCCGGACGGCCCGCGCATCGCGCTGGCCATCTCGCGCGACCTGTTCCACTGGCGCCGGATCGGGCTGGCACGGTTCGCTCCCTATCACGGCGTCGATCTGGGGGCCCTGGACAACAAGGATGCCCTATTTTTCCCTGAACCCGTGCCGGCGCCGGATGGACGCCCGGCGCTGGCGCTGATCCATCGCCCTCACTTCCCCACCATGCCGCCGGGCCTGGATGAGCCGCGCCCCAGCATGTGGATCAGCTACGCCCCGCTCGCGGACGTGCTGGCATGCGGGCGAGCGGTCTTCGGCCAGCACCATCTGCTGGCCGCCCCGCGGCGGGGATGGGAGGGCCTCAAGGTCGGCGGGGGCACGCCGCCGGTGCGCACGAGCGAGGGCTGGCTGGTGCTCTACCATGGCGTCTCAGGCCAACTCGGCGACGGCCTCCATCGCCAGGACGTACGCTATGGCGCCGGGCTTCTGCTGCTCGATCTTCGGGATCCGCGCCGGGTACTCTACCGTAGTCCGCGCGGCATCCTGTCGCCCCAGACCGCCGCGGAACGGATGGGCATGGTGCCGAGGGTCGTATTCCCGGAGGGACTGGACCTACGCCCAGACGGTACGCTGGATGTCTACTACGGGATGGCCGACAGCCGCATCGGCGTGGCGCGCGCCAAGCTGGCCGACCTGCTGGCCCTCAGCTCGGCGCGGGCGGCGTAGCGCCGCCGAGCCGGCCGTGGCCCCATCGTTATTCGCCGGCATCCCGCCGCAACTGAGCCGCGCATGCCTGCAACATCCAGCCACTGCCCAGATCCCCGCGCTCGTAGATCTCTTGCCAACTTGCGAGGTGGTCAAGGATGCTTGGCAGTCCTGGATAGTCGGGAAGGCTCGCCGCGATCTCCCAGATCGCGCGTGTCTGCTCCGCGGGATTGGGACTCTCCAGTTGCCTGGTCATCAGGTCCAGTTCAACCGCCGCTCGGCGAAGAGCCTGCACCTCGTCCCTTACCATCCCTACGTCTCCTCCTCGGGCGTGGGAGCGGGGCCGGGAGGGTGGGCGACCTCTCGCAGCATGGGGAAGGCGACTGTATCAATCCGGCGCATGTTGAGTTCGATCACCTCGCGACGCCGCCGATCGCGCCGCTCCTTTCGCCAGGCATGAAACCAACTCAACATTGGCCAAGGGGGCCTGATCACTGGGCGGGATGTACCGTGCATGCTCTATACCTCCCTCGACGCCACCAGGAATCCGTCCCGGTACGCCGCGCGGCATACATGCATTGTGGCACACTCGCGATAGTATGTCGACCATAACGGTGTGTAACCTTGCAATGGCCGCCGGCATGCACACGGGCGATGGAAAATGGGCCGGTCCCCCACCATGGTTGAACCAAATGGGCTAGATCTGGTACGGTAGGCGCGGCATCGGGCAAGCCTCAGTGCCACATTCACGGCGGAGGCTGGTGTCCGCTATTGGAGGGGGCTACATATGGGACGACAATGGACGAAACCGCGCAGCATTGAGATTAGCACCGTTGAACAAGAGGGACTGACGGCGGCGACTGCCGCCTACTTCCAGGCGCTGCCGCAACTGCACCAGCAACTGATTCACGCCCTTTCGGAGAACCGCCAGACCAGTCCCGTGGCCGTGATCGGCCAGGCGATCGCGGATGGGCTGGAGCGAATGGTGGAGGACGTACAGGCCACGGAGGACGTACAGGCCACGGAGAGTCATCCTGTCATGAGTCCCCCAATCAGCACTCCGACGGGCTGGACGATTCACCGGCGGCCGAACCGAGTGAGCACACGGCGAGCAGGGTAATCCCCCTCAGGCGGCAGCGAGGGACGGCCAAATCCGGGGTGGATTCGCGAAGGCGGGCACGGTCGGGATACGCTATCTGGTAGCACCCCAAAGTGGGTGGCCGCGAAAGGGGCGCGCCTCGCGTTTGTGGAGGCGCTGCCTCCTGGCTTGGCGGTCGCAACCCAGGGGCGCGGGTCTCCAGGCCCGCTTGGTGCGGTGACGGATCGCGCGATGAGGTCGGCGGTTGGCCGCGGACCACGGCGAGCCTGGAGACCCGCGCCCCTAACAAGGAGCGATGGGGCGCGGTTGACCGGTGGCCTTGGCGGTCGCTATCATGCTGTGGTGTGCTGGGCGACGTAGCCAAGTGGTTAAGGCGGGGGTCTGCAAAACCCTTATCGTCGGTTCGATTCCGACCGTCGCCTCTCCAGTTCACCCTTGATGACGCGGCCACTCTCCTCTGGTGGGCGGGCGCAAGGAGTCCGCCTCGGATAGACCGGCAATCGTGATCGGAAACACCCAAGTTCACATCTGGGATGGCAGCTTGACTGGCCGACGAGGGGTAGCCAGGTGATCCCGTTCCAGGTTGAACCCGCGGGCAGCGCCGATGAGACTCTTCTGCGGGTCCGCTGCTCCGACCAGCAGGTGATCGTCCTGAAGCGACTGCTCGCGGGCGCTTTCCCCGGCCACGTCCCGCCCCTGGTACCCGAACTGGATCAGACCCGGTTCACACACCGCTGCATCGTGCCCGAAGGCGAGGCCACCCTGCGTAGGCGGTGGGACGGCTGGCAGATTGACTTGCTCCTCGCCCCCACGCCAGGGTCAGCCATCCTGGCGGCGGGACGGCCAGTCATCTCCGCTGACGCCAAAAAAACCAGCGTTCCTGACCGGTCGCCCGCTTCCGCCGAAATCGCCGGCGCGGACGGGGCGTCGACCGAAGCGGGCTCGACTGCCCCCGCTCGGTCGCCCATCCTGCCAACAGGGAAGCCAGGATGGGCGGTCCGCCCCGATCGGATCGTCCCGAACCCACTGGAACGCCAACTTCTCTACCTATCCAGCCTTACGGCGGCGGAGCGGCTCGCCGGTCTGGAGGAACTGGCGGGATCGTTCTCCGATGGGTCGGCGTCGTCGACGGTGGGGATGATGCTTGCCCGCGCGGCCCGCGAAGCACGGGACTACGGGCGCGCGGCCACTGCCTACGAGGAACTGATTCCCAGTCTGAGCCTGCCGGAGCGGTCAAACGCGCGGGCCGAGTTGGCCGAGGTGCTGCTGTTGGCCGGCCAACCCTCCCGGGTGCTGGTCTGGATCCCGGAGGATGAGACGGAGCCTCGCCTCCGCGGCCTCCTGGGAGTGGCCCTTGTCCGCCTGGGCCGGGCCGCGGATAGCCTGACGCATCTCGCAAGTTCCTGGGAAACACCATCCGCGCGAAGCCCCCTGGTGGCCCTGGCCCTGGCCCGTGCCTACTGGCATCGCGAAGCCTATGAGGCCGCGGCGCAATCCTATAGCTATCTGTTCGATCATGCGCGGTGGGAGCTTGCCGCCGACGATTACCTGGCAATGGCGGAGTTGGCCGAGCTTGGGGCTTTTGGAAAGGACGCGGATACCTACCAGCTCACCTGCATCGAATCATTCGCCGCCAGTGCCACGCCGGCGGCGCGGGCCGAGGAAAGCGCTCAACGCATGATCCGGGTGGGAGTGGAACTCGCGCGCCGCCATGGCGACCCGAGCCGGCTCTTCCGGGCATACCAGCAGATCCTGGATGATCTCCTGAGACGGCGATCCGGGACCGGCGGTGACGTGGTGGATCTCTTCGATCATATCGCCGCCGATCATCATGGCGGGCGGCTCGACGGCAGCAGCCGCTTTGACCTGGCGGAGGAAGTGCTGGAGTACCTCAAGGACTATCCTCAGGCGCTCCGCCCCCCGTTGATCGCCACCCTGGAAGATCTGCTGGAAACCGAAGTAGCAGCTTTCACCCGACTAGGCACCGCTTTCCCACCTTATGTAAAGGACTTGGGCCGCGCGCTGCACCGCATGAGGAGTCGGAGTCCCATCCTCGATGCCTACAAGCACGCCCTGGCGGCCCGACAGGTGACTGAGCCAGTGGTCGGAGGGGAAGAAGCACCGCGGGGCATCGCGGGGAAGCGGGTGGCCCTGGTGGGTGGTCACGATCGGACTCGGCTGCATGTGAAGGCGCTGTTAATTGGGTGGGGGGTGGAGGTGGACGAGGTGCCGCCGCCAACGGCGGGTCGGATAAGCGAGCGTGAGGTGCTCGATCGGGTCCATTCGAGCGACCTGATTGTCCTCATTGTCTCCTACATGGGGCATGATATGAGCACTATCGTCTCAAACTTGAAACAGAGGGAGGCCGTGCGAGGGAAGGTGCTCCCCGTGGAGTGTCGAGGAGTGAGCGGAGTGTGCCGCGCCATTCGTGAGTGGGCCGAAGGAGTCGCGCCTTGAGCGCGTCATTGTTTGCCGGCATCGACGCGGGCGGAACCTCAACCCGCTGCCTGATTGCCGATCGATACGGGCGGGTGCGCGGAATCGGTCACGGAGGGCCGGGGAATAGTCTGCTGTGCGGCGAGGATACCGCCTTGCATTCGATCACGGACGCCGTGAAGGATGCCGTACCCGACTTGGCGGCCGGGGATCTTCTGCATTTGCACATCGCCGCCGCCGGCACCGTTGTGCCCGCTGGGAGCGAGCGCTTGGCGCGGACGGTCACGGCGGGCAACGACGCCCCGGCGGCCTTGATCGGAGCCCTGATCGAGGAGCCAGGGGCCATCGTGATCGCGGGGACCGGATCCGCGTGCTGCGGCCAGGACGCCGGGGGGCGCATCGTGGTGGAAGGAGGATGGGGGCCGCTGGCGGGCGACGAGGGGAGCGGCTACGCGATCGGGCGCGAAGCGCTCCGTCTGATGGCGCGCGCGATGGACGGACGCGAGCCGGAAGGGCACCTACTCATGGCCTTGCGAGAGCGGTTCGCGGCCCGTGACCGCGCCGCCTTTCAGGCAGCGGTGTATAGCCCGCCATTGCCACGGGACAAGGTAGCGGCGATCGCCGATCTGGTCGCGCAAGCCGCGCGGGCCGGTGATCGCGCGGCCCGCGACATTCTTGGTCAGGCAGGACGGGATCTTGCCTGGGCCGTCGCGGATCTGCTGAGTCATCTGGGTTTGTTGGAACGGGAGGCGTTGGTAGTCACCAGGGGAGGGGTGTGGCAAGCCGGTCCTTCAGTCCTCACTCCCTTCACCCGAGCCTTGAGCCGGCGTGCACCCAGAGCGCGCGTGGTCTCGGCTCGGTTCCCGGCCATGGCGGGCGCCCTGTTGCTTGCCTATCGGCACGAGGGTATTCGCCTGGAACCGGAGCGGTTAGCCACGCTGGAACACGATATGGGCGCGCGTGGGGCGGGGTGAGAGGAGCCGAGATGAAGTATATCGAGCTGACCATGGTCCGGGAACATATGGAGAACATCCCATCGTTCGCTTGTCCAGAAGGGTTCTCGGTCCGAACCTTCGGGCCGGGAGACGAGCGACATTGGGCCAGGATCGAGCGGTTGGTAGGGGAGTTTCCCGACCAGGGAGCGGCGCTCGCCTACTTCACACGGGAATACGGTCCCTACCAAAGCAAGCTAGCGGATCGATGCTTCCTGCTCCAGGCTGGGAAGGGCGAGGCGATCGGCACCGCTACCGCCTGGGACCACGAGTTCGAGGGGGCGATCCGCGGGCGGGTGTCATGGGTCGCGATCGTCCCCGCCTATCAGGGACGGAAGCTGGCCAAACCCTTACTGAGCCAGGTGATGGCATGTCTGGCCCGGAGCTATGGAAAGGCTTTCCTCACGACCCAAACCACCAGCTATCCCGCGATTAATCTCTACCTCTCATTTGGATTCAGGCCACATCTGGTCCATACGTCCTGTGACGAAGGCTGGGCGTTGATGGAGGACACGCTCCAGCGCAAAATTCTTTAAGCGCCCGAGACCATTCCAAGCAGGGCCACGGCATTCTTAGCAAGCGCCGAGCGCATTGTCGGCGGAGGAAAGCAACGCGGGCGCGCCGATTGACGCGGGCCGGGGGGCGTGGCACACTGGGCGCACGGGCACATCACTGGCCGGCGTGGTGAAATGGCAGACACAAGCGACTTAAAATCGCTCGGGCAACCGTGCGGGTTCGACTCCCGCCGTCGGCACCACCAGAGAGAATGGGACCGGGAGGTGAGTTGATTTTGCTGCTCCTCCCCTCAGAATTGCACAAGAATTGCACAAGCGTATTATCCCACTGAACGAAGGGCCTCTCCAATAGCGTTGGCGGCCTGCTCCTCCATCTCGGGGAGCAGGTGCGCATAAGTGTCGAGCGTGATCTGAATGCCGGCATGGCCGAGCCGAGCACTCACCGCTTTGGCGTTGACACCCCGGAGGAGAAGCAAGGTTGCATGGGTATGTCGCAGGCCATGGAAGGTTATTCGAGTCAAGCCGCTCCGTTTAA
>DATBTL010000064.1:0-17309 GCA_036559345.1 Chloroflexota bacterium
CTTCCCGCTATTTTGGCCCTAGCGGGCACGGCCGTGGGTTTCTATTTCCGGGACCAGGCCAACCACCGCTAGGCCGATCGTCGTGGAAGCCTACCGGGCTAAAAATGGTAGACCGGAAGCAACCGGCGTTCCGTCTCGCCCGCGATGGTGGCCGTGACCTCGATGTGCTCGGCGATCCCGGAGGAGACAATCTTTGGCTTCAGGAGCTCGTCTAGTTGGAAGATCCCGGCCGAGTTGTTCATCGCCACCGTAATCCCAATCGGCCGATGTTCGCCCTTGCCGATCGTCACGCTATCGATGGCGGCGGCGGACAGGGAGTGAACGTCAATTTTCCCCGCATGGAAGGGGATGCGGGAGCGGCCCTCCGCCATGTCCAGGGCATCGGCCACTTTTACGCACCCGGCCTCGGCGGTCAGGCCGCGCATGTCCGAGCGATGGCTGATGATCGCGTGCAAGGTCTCACTGGTGATGATCGTCCGCTCCGGCTCATCATAGATACCGGTAATCAGTTCGCGGATCTTGGGCGCCGCCAGGATCAGGCTGTATTGCTCGTGGTTGGATCGGTGGATGCTCATCCCGAGGTCATGCATGGCGGCGGCGAGGACCACCACCACCTCGGCGTCCTCGGGCCGCATGTCATAGTCGCGGACGATCCCGAACTCCACCTTCGCGTCCCCCAGCAAGCGGAGCAAACGCAGGGCGATGTTGACCACGATCCGCACATGCACGGGTCCGTGATCGGTCATCCTCAACCGATCCACGGCGGTAACATTGGCGCATTTCCACAATTGCTGAAGATGAAGATCATCATTCATCCGCTCCACCACCCGGTTCAGGTTGGCATTGTGGCGGGCGGGAATACGCATCCGGCGCGCGGTAGGAGCCCGAGGGACTGACTCCTCGCGTACCTCCATGCTGGGCGCTTTGGCCGTGGCGTCGTGCGGCCCCCCCTGGGCTTCCTCTTCTCCGATGGCGCTTGCTTGAGGCTGGGCATCCATCTACAGGTCGCCCTTCCGGTCCCGCACGTACTCAAAGGGGCCGCATTGCACGAGCATGAGCACGGTGTCGGTCTCACAGGTGTGGCTGCCCTCTGGATCCACGATCGCGGCGCAGCGGACGTCATCTCCCTCCTCGTCGCGGGCTAGAAGACTACCGGGATCGAGGTACGACCTGGCGGTATTCAGGCTCTCCCCATCAACCTCAAGAGGCAGCGCCACCGGTACACCAGACCACGGCGGGAGCGGAATGGCCGCCATGGCGGAAAAACGCACCGTGCGATCGCGGACGGTAAACGCGATTGGAGTGATTAACATGGGCACAACTCCTCGTATAAGTTCGGGATCGCTATAGGGTACGATACCATAGGAGGTAGATCCGAGTGTTGGCACCTGAGCCGGCGGGAAAGGCGATCATGGGCAAGCAGGCAGTTCTCAAGCGTTACTGGCACTTGCCCGACGGACCGGGAGCGCCGATGGAGTACCTCCCCGCCGAACCCGAGGTGATACGCGCCATTCTTTGGCGCCGCGGGCACCGGGACGCGGACGCGGCGCGGGCCTTTTTGCACCCCCTGCAATTTCGGCTCCCCAACCCCCGGTGCTATCCCCAGATGGCCACGGCAATCGATCGGATCGCCGGAGCTATCGAACGCGGAGAATCGATCTGCGTATGGGGCGATTATGACGCCGATGGACAAACCGCGACCGCCTTACTGGTCGGCGCCCTCCGGATCCTGGGGGCGGATGTCTCCTACCATCTGCCCCGGCGCCTGCACGAAGCCCGCGGCCTGGATGGCTCCGTATTGGAGCGGCTGGCGGCGGAAGGCTGCCGTCTGGTGGTGACCTGTGATTGCGGCACATCGGACGCGGACGCGGTGGCACGAGCGCGGGAGTTGGGGATCGATGTGGTGATCACCGACCATCACCAGCAAATGGGCCCCGTACCCGAGGCGGTGGCGGTGTGCAATTCCTCGCACTTACCGACCTCCGATCCGCTCTGGGGCTTGCCGGGAGTGGCCGTTTCCTATGTGCTCGCCCGAGGCTTGTCCCAGAAGATGGGCCGAGCCGCCGGGGAATATCGGCACCTCGATCTGGTGGCCCTCGGCATCGTGGCTGACGTCGCCCCCCTGACCCCCGCCAATCGCGCCCTGTTGACTCGTGGTCTGGGCCAGATCTGGCGCGAGCCTCGGCCGGGGATTCGGGCGCTGCTGGACCTTTCCGGACCGCCGGCCTGGGAACTGGATACGGAGCCGATCAGCTTCCGTCTGGCCCCGGCCCTGAATTCGGCTGGACGGCTGGCTGATGCCCGCGTCGGGGTGGAACTGCTCCTGACCGAGGATCTGGATCGCGCCCGGACCCTCGCAACCGAGTTGTGGGCCCTCAATACGGAGCGGAAAAAGCTGGCGGCCGAGCTTGATGGCGACGTGCGGGCATGCCTGGCAAACCAGGCATCGGACGCCCCCGCCATGGTGTTAGCGGGGATTGGCTGGCATCCCGGTCTCATCGGGGTCGCGGCCAGCCACCTGCTGCACGAGTTAGGGCGGACGGTAGTGGTGATCTCTCGTGACCCGGCCGGAGGGTCCGCGCGCGGCTCGGCGCGGTCGGCGGATGGGGTCGGCGTGCTGGAGATCTTGGCGGAGCTTACCGATCTGCTCGGCCATTGGGGTGGCCATTCCCATGCGGCGGGGTTCAATCTCCCCGACCAGGGGATCGACTACTTCCGCGAACGCTTTGTCGAAGCGGTAGGACGGCGGGGATTGGTCCTCGGTCCTTCCCTGAACGTTGACGCCGTGGTGCCCTGGCGCGACGTGGTGACCCGTGGGGTGGGGGAGGGGTCGCTGTATCAGATTCTGACCCGCCTGGCCCCTTACAGCGAGGGGAATCGGCCCCCGATCCTGGCCAGTCTGGGCTTGCGGGTGGTAGGGCGACGATCTGTAGGGGCCGGCGATCGCCATACCAAGCTGGTGTTGGCGGACGACAGGCAGGTGTGCCAGGAGGTGCTGTGGTGGAATAGCGATCCTACCTGGCAGCCCGAGGGCCTGGTGGACGCGGCATTTACGCTATCTTCCAATGAGTGGCAGGGAAGCGCGCGCCTGCGCCTCACCCTGGAAGGGATCCGGCCGCACGCCGGGCGTCAAGAGGAGCACGAGAGTTCAGCATGATTGTGATGAAGTTTGGCGGCAGCTCGTTGGCCGATGGAGCGCGGATCCGCGACGCGGTGGCCCTGGTTTTGCGCTACCGGGACCGGACGCCGGTGGTCATCGTCTCGGCCATGGGTGGCGTCACCGACAGTTTGATCGGGGTCGCCAAACTGGCCGTGCAGGGCCGGAAAGTGCTTCCCTCGGTGGAGGAACACCTGGCCAGCCTGGAGCAGCGCCATCTGGCCGCCGCGGCCCAGGTGGCACTTCCGCTGGAGCGGCAGCGGCTGGAGGCCGAGATTGCGGCCGCCTTCATTGAGCTACATGAGATTTGTACCGGGATCGCCCTGCTTGGCGAGCTTTCGGTCCGGTCGGTGGACGCAGTCAGCGCCTACGGGGAGAAGTTGTCGGCCCCGATAGTCGCGGCAGCCTTCAGAGCCGGTGGGCAGCCGGCCGAGGCGCTGAGCGCCGAGGAAATGTTGCTGACCGATGCCAGCCACGGGAAGGCGCTGCCCCTCATGGCCCCAAGCCGAGTAAGGACCAGGGATCGGCTGGGACCACTCCTGGATGCGGGGGTGCTTCCGGTAATCACCGGCTATGTCGGGGCCACCGAGGACGGGATCACCACGACCCTGGGACGGAATGGATCCGACTATTCCGCCTCGCTGTTCGGGGCCCTTCTGGGCGCGGACGAAATCTGGAAATGGACCGACGCCGATGGGATCCTCAGTGCCGATCCGCGGGCCGTCCCCGGAGCCCAGAGCCTCCCAGTCCTCTCCTATGCCGAGGCAGCCGAACTGGCGTACTTCGGCAGCAAAGTGCTCTTTCCCGCCGCCATCGTCCCGGCGGTGGAGGCCGGCATTCCCTTTCGGATCGTCAATACCTTCAACCCGGAGCATCCCGGCACCGTTCTCACCCGCCTGCCCCAGGATAGCCCGCACGCCGTCAAGGCAGTGACAGTCATCCATGACCTGGCCCTGGTAGCCGTGCAAGGGGTGGGGCTCTCCGGTGCGGTGGGGGTGGCGGCGCGGGTGTTTAGCGCCGTGGCGGCGGCCGGAGTCAACGTATTGATGATTTCCCAGGCATCATCGGAAAGCAACATTTGCTTCGTGATCGAGCACCGCGACCTGGCCCGTGCCGAACCGGTCATTCGCCGCGATCTGGCGGAGCAACTCAACCGTCACGAAGTGGATGCGGTGAACACCACGGCCCCGGTGGCGATCGTCACCGTGGTCGGCTCGGGGATGACCGGAACGCCGGGGATCGCGGGCCGGCTGTTTAGTAGCATGGGCCGTGAGGGGGTCAACGTGATCGCGATCGCCCAGGGCTCGACCGAGCTTAGCATATCATTCGTGGTGGACGACGCGCGCTCCCTGGCCGCCGTACGCGCCGCCCATCAAGAGTTCGTGGAGGATCGGGCAAGTGAGTGAACGTATTCCCGCCGCCGTCCTGGGCGCGACCGGCATGGTTGGCCAGTACTTTATCAGTCTCCTGGCCAACCACCCGTGGTTTCGCCTGGAGAGCGTGGTGGCGTCCGACCGCTCGGCTGGGAGACGCTACCAGGATGCCTGTCGCTGGCTGTTGGGCTCGGAGATGCCGGAACAGGCCCGAGACCTTACGGTGAGCGCCCTGGGCGATCCGCTGGACGCGCGGGTGGTGTTCTCCGCCCTCCCCTCGGATATCGCGGGCGAGACCGAAGTGGACTATGCGCGCCGAGGCCATCTGGTGTTCAGCAACGCCGGGAGCCACCGCATGGACCCGCTGGTCCCGCTGATGGTGCCGGAGGTGAACGCGGAGCACGCCGCCCTCCTCCGTGATCAGCGTCGGGTGAAAGGCTGGTCGGGGTATATCGTCACCAACCCCAATTGCAGCGCGGCGGTCCTGGTGACCGCCCTGGCGCCGCTGCACCGCGCCTACGGGGTGCGGAAGGTCGCGGTGACCACCTTGCAAGCCCTTTCGGGGGCCGGCTATCCCGGCGTCTCCTCGCTCGACATCCTGGATAACGCCATACCCTACATCGGCGGCGAGGAAGCGAAGCTGGAAAGCGAACCCTTGAAGATGCTGGGCCGCTACCGGGATGGGGCCATCGAGCCGGCGGAGTTCGTCCTCAGCGCCCACTGCAACCGAATCGCCGCGCGCGACGGGCATCTAGAGTGCGTCTCCCTGACCCTGGAGGGCTTACCCTCGCTAGATGCGATCGCCGAGACGCTGCGGTCGTTCCGCGCCCTGCCGCAAGAATTGGGGCTCCCCACCGCTCCCGCGCAGCCAATCATCGTGCGGAAGGAAGCGGATCGCCCGCAGACGCGCCTGGATCGCGATCAGGGGAACGGGATGACGGTGAGCGTGGGGCGGATCCGCCCCTGCCCGATTCTCGGGGTGAAGTTCGTGGCCCTGGGCAGCAACACCATGCGGGGCGCGGCGGGCGGCTCCATGCTGAACGCGGAACTGCTCAAGGTACAGGGATTGCTCTCCTGATCCGCCAACCATCAACCGCCAACCGAGGCCGCGTCCGCATAATGATATACTGGGAGCAGCAACGCGGATGAACGCCGCCGGGAGCACTGCCATGGTAAGCGAACAGCATACCGCCAATTCTCAGCCGTGGTGCGTGACCACCTATCTACCCAACGAGAGAGAGGGCCAGATCTTGGGTGGCACCGAAGCGCATTCCGCGGTGGGCAACACCCTCGCGCGGACCTTGCGCACCCATTCCGAGCGCCAGGGACTGGTCTGGCTGATCCGTTTCGAGGGGGAGTTGCGCTACCCACGGGCCGATGGAACGACGGGGGTCTTCTACCCTGACGTGCAGTTGATTCCGGGAGTGCGGCTGGGACCGTATGAGGGCTACGATGTGCGGGCGATCGGCAGGCCGCCTGCCCTGGTAGTGGAAATAACCTCCAAGAAGACCGCCAGGAAGGATGTGGGCCCCAAGCTGGCGGCTTACGCCGAATTGGGAGTGTTGGAGTACGTGACCTTCGACCCGCGACCGAGGAAAAAGCTGGAATTGCATGGCTACCGGCTGGTCGGCCGACGGTATATTGAGATCCCTCCGGCCCCGGACGGCGCGGTGTGGCTGGAAACGGCGCGTCTCTGGATGCGGGCCGAGCCGGCTGCGGGGCCTTTCGAGAGCCCCCTCCTCCGTCTGATCAGGCGTGATGGCAGCCTCCTGCTTCACCCCGAGGAGGAAGCGGCGGCGCGGTATGCCGCTGAGGAGGCGCGCATCGCCGCCGAAAGGGAACGGGATGCCTACCAGGCCGAGATTGATCGGCTGCGGCGGTTGCTGAGCGACCGCGAGTCCTCCCCGTAGCCGAGACCGCTTTACACCAGTGCCCAGCGGCTCGCCAGTCCGGCCAGAATCACCACCGCCGACACGATGCCAAGGATCTGGGGCGTGGTAAACAACTGACCGGCCGCCGCCACCAGGATCAGGGGTGGGATGGTGACACAGGCGGCCAGCGCCTGCTGCACCGCGAACACCCGGCCCCGTAGGTTGATATCGGCGCGCTCTTGCACGATAGTCTGGGCGGGCGCGTTGAGCAGCGCGGTGGCGATCCCCAGGACAAAGCTAATCGGCACGGTCATGCAGGAGGCGACCAAGGTGCGGCCGGCATGGAGGTTGCTGAGCAAGGCAGCGGTAACACTGGGCACGAAAGCTAGGGCGCCAACCGCCAAGCCAATGGTGAGCAACGCCGCCGAGGCCACTCGACCCTTGGGCATTAGGTGACCGAGGCGGTCAATCAGGAGGAGCCCCAACCCCAATCCCGCGCCGGCCGGAGCCACCAAGATGATCATGGCGTTGGCCTGCCCCACGCCGAGGACCTGCTGTACGAATTTTGGCCCCAACTCACTCAATACGAGGAGGACCGCCGGGGCAAGACTGAGCTGCAACAAAGCCACGGTCAGGTGCTTGTCTCGCGCCACGACTCGCGCGACCTCCACCAGTTCCACCAACATCTGCAGCGCGGCCCCGCGCGCCGTAGCGGTGGTCACATGCCGACGCTCGCGCGTGATCGCGGGTAGAGGAATCAACACCAAGGCCGCGAACACCAGGAAGGCGCCGCCAATAATCCAGGTCCGAGTAATCCCAATGAAGGGAAGAGCTACCATGACAGGGGCCAGAGTATACCCGAGCACCTGGGAGCAGAGGAAGGTGATCTGAAACAGGGCATTGGCCGACAACAGCTCCCCCGGCCGCACCACGACCGGGATCGTGGCGCTTTCCGCCGGTTGGAAAGGCTGGTTGATCACCGCGACCGCGAGGGTAATTGCGTAGAGGGCCGTCGTATGATCCTGAAACGCGACATAGCCGACGCACCCCCCTGCTCGTACCAGGTTACTGACGATCAGAATGGCCTGCTTGCTAAAGCGGTCCACCAGCACCCCGGAGAGGCCGGCGAACAGAATTGTCGGCACCTGGACCATCAGAATGGCAATGCCAATCCCAGCGGGCGAGGAATTGGTGAGGTGGGCGATCTGAATAAACAGGGCCCACCAGATCACGTTCTGCGCGGTCTGCGAGCTAGCCTGGGCCATCCACAGGCGCACAAAGGCGCTATTCCGCAGCACTTGCCGGAAGCCACTCCCGGCTTTGGCCTCCAGGGTGGACTCCACGGCATGACCGGAGAGCCGGCTCGACACCAAATCTAGTCTGCGGGTAATTTCGCTCGGCTCGGCTCGGGGGCCGCCGCTCTCCTCGCTCATGACTGTAGTGTAGCAACCTGCCCTCGTACCACGGACGCCAATAGGGACTCGTGGGCCAGCCCCACCGCGGGCAAGGCGTGATGCTCGGCGCGCGCCCGCCCCGCCATCCCCATCCCTTTGCCCGCCGCCGGATCCTCCAGAACCCGCGTCATCCCGCGCGCGAACCCCTCCACGTCCCCTGGCAGCGCGAGATAACCGGTTACCCCATCCTCGACCAGTTCGGGTAACGCCCCCGCGCGGGCGGCGATCACCGGCAGCCCGCTCGCCACGGCTTCCAGGGTCGTGATGCTCTGCAACTCCACCGCGCTGGTGATGCAGTAGGCATCCGCCGCCTGATAGAGCGTGGGCAAGTCGCTTGCCGGGAGATAACCGGGAAAAGTGATCTGGCCAACCAGACCAAGCTCGGCGGCGAGCCGTTCCAGGCGCGGCCGATCCGTCCCATCGCCGCCGATCACCAGGTGGGCACCCAGAGACCGGGGCAGCCGGGCAGCCGCTCGGAGCCAGGTGTCCATGTCCTTTTCGGCGTCCAGCCTGCCGGTGTAGAGGAGAATCGGCCTGTTGGGCAGCCCGAGCGCCGACCGCGCCGCGCCCTTGTCGGCGGCCGGGCTGAAGCGAGTGGTATCAATACCGTTGGAGATCACGGTCACCGTGCCCTTGAAGGCCATCCCTCGCAACAGGAGAGCGGCGGTTTCGGTGGGCGTGCTGACCTTCGTGGCCTGCTCCAGAAACCAGATCAGGTAGCGGCGGAAGAGGCCGAGCGCGAAGGGGTAGACCGCGCGATTCTCCTTGATCCCATAGAGTGAGCACTCAGGAATCGTATGGTTGACCGCCACCACCGGGATCGACAACGAACGGGCGGCCCGGAGCGCCGATAGACCAAGGGGAAACGGATGATGCACCTGCAGCACGTCGGGACGGGCGGCCTTGACGGCGGCCCGCACCGCGTCCGGACGGTAGCTGACCCGCAAGTGGTAGCCGAACGGAACCGGCAGCGTGGGGACGCGCCGCACCACCCCGGCAGATGTCTCCTCAAGCGACGGCAGGCCGGTAAGGCTGGGGGCGATCACCTCTACCTGGTGACCCGCGCCGCGCAGATAGGCGCGGAAATTGTCGATAAAGGCCGCGGGGCCGCCGACCCAGGGACTGGCAAAGTCGGCGGCGATCGCGATCCTCACCGCCCCGCGGCGATCGGCAGCGACCGCGGCGCGTACGCCGCCGCCCGCTCCTCGTCCTTCATGGCCGCCAGGGTCGCGGCGCGTTCGGCCTCGATCCGCTTCCGCTCCCGCAGGTAGCGGATGTCGGAGAACGCGCTGAGCACGAAGAGCCGATCATAGCGATAGGTGAAGGAAGGGTGCAGATAACAGAGATTACGGCACCCATCACAGAAATCGAAGCGCCCGACCTCATCTTGCATTTGTTGCCATTTGCGGGAATGAAACAGCTTCTCGAAGTTTCGGTCGAGCGGGATCTTGGTGGTTACCATGTGGTAACAGGGATAGAGCACGTAACCATCAGGGGAGATCACGATGACCGCGTTGGCCGAGCGGCAGCGCGGCTTCTCCTTCAGGTTGCCCTTCTCGAAGATCGCGGTCTCACCCAGATTGACGTAGACATTGTTCTCGTGGGCCAGTTTCTCCGCCATCCGCACATGGGTCAGATCCACGTTCCCATTCCCGAACAGATCGAACTCTGGCTGGATCTTCAGGATGGCCTGGTATTCACGGGCCAGCTTGATCATCGGCTCCAACTGATCCACGTTGCTGTTGGTAAGCACGAAAATCAATTGGTAGGGTTCGCCCATCTCGCGGGCGATTCCCATGCTCTTGATCACGTCGTTGAAGCTGGTGTCACGGCGGAGCGGATTGTGGATTTCCGGGGTAGGGCCGACCAGGGAGAAGTTCATAATGTCGATCAGGCCGGCCAGTTCCTTGGCCCGGCGGGGATAGAGGGTGCAGTTCGTGGTGATCTGCGTCTTGAATCCCATATCCTTCGCCGCCTTGAGCAGCACGGGAAGGTTCTTCTTTAGCAACGGCTCGCCGCCCGTGAAATCGATCAGGCGGACGCCGATCCGCTTGAGAATCTTAAATTGCTCGATACTCTGGGCGGTACTGGAATATTTGGAGACCGGGATCACGTCCATCGGTCCATCGGGGATATTGCAAAAGGTACAACGCGCCGTGCATTTATAGGTCACGTAGTAATAGGCCATCACCGGCTTGCCCGTGAGCGGTCCAATGGCCAGACTGGCTAATCCCCCCCGCATCGGTAACGTACGCTTCATCCCTGGTCTCTCTCCCTAGTGCGCCACTGGCCCGTTGGCGCGCGAACTCACGTCTCTCCATGGGTACTGTACGGTGGATAAAGCTCATCAAGCAAGGGTGGTTTGAGAGTCCGAGCGCATTTTCCCCAGTGATGGTCCCGCGGGCGGCTCGACCGCTGCTTGCCGAACAGGCACGGTATAGTGATAGTAACACTCCGAGGTGATCATCAAGGTGTCGCGCCGCGAGCGGCACCCACCAGCGGGATAATTAGGACAAATATGCAGATTGCCGAAGACGTGCTGGACATGATCGGGCATACTCCCATGCTGCGCCTGGCCCGCGTAGCCCGAGGGGTCCGACCCACGGTTCTGGCCAAGGTGGAAACGCAAAACCCAGGCGGCAGCATCAAGGACCGGATCGGTCTCGCGATGATTGAGGCCGCCGAGCGCCAGGGAGCCCTCCAACCCGGCGGCACCGTCATTGAGCCCACGGCGGGGAACACCGGCCTGGGCTTGGTGATCGCGGCCACGATTCGGGGCTACAAATCGATCTTCGTGATGCCCGATAAGGTGAGCGCGGAGAAGATCGAGTTGCTGAAGGCGTATGGAGCGGAGGTGGTTCTCACCCCGACTTCGGTATCGCGCGAGTCGCCCGAAAGCTTTTACTCGGTGGCGGAGCGATTGACCCGTGAGATTCCGGGCGCCTTTCAGCCGAATCAGTTCTTCAATCAAGCCAACCCCGAGGCCCACTACGCGACCACCGGGCCCGAGATCTGGGACCAGACCGACGGCACGGTTGATGTCCTGGTCTGTGGACTGGGCACCGGCGGTACGATCTCCGGGGCCGGCCGCTACCTCAAGGAAAAAAAGCCGGGACTGCTGGTGGTTGGCGCCGATCCGGAAGGATCGGTATTCTCCGGCGATACCCAATGCAAGCCGTATAAGGTCGAGGGAATCGGCCAGAGCTTTATCCCCGGTACGGCCGACATGAACGTGATCGATCGCTGGGTCAGGGTGAGCGACCGAGATGCCTTCTTGATGGCCCGGAGAGTGGCCCGCGAGGAAGGCTTGCTGGTGGGCGGCTCGACCGGACTGGCCCTGCACGCCGCGTTGCAAGTTTGCCAGGAGTTGGACGAGGGGAAAACGGTGGTGGTGATCTTCAGCGACACCGGGCGGAACTACCTGAGCAAAATCTTCTCCGACGACTGGATGCGCCAGAACGGCTTCTTGGAGCGCTTCGCCGCCCGCCGTCTCTCCGACGTGGTGCGGGCCCGCGGCGGCGACACTCCCGCCCTGGTCGCGATTGGCCCGCACGCCAAGGTAGGGGCCGCGATTGATACCATGCAGCGGTATGGGATCTCGCAGTTGCCGGTTTTCGAGGATCCCGAGGATCCAAAGGTTGAGCATATGATTGGCAGCCTGGAGGAACGCGCCCTGCTGGACTCGTTGTACCGTGACCCCGATAAAGTACGGGCGGACGTGAGCATGAGCATGGGCCAGCCTTTCCCCACCATCGCCGAGTCCGCCGCCCTCGACGAAGCCTTCACCGGCCTGCTCAGTGGGGCGGCCGCCCTGATTGTCACCCGCGACCAGCGAGCCATTGGGCTGATCAGCCGTCTCGATCTGCTGGAGTTCATGGCGGACAGGCAATGAGCGAGTACGGTTTCTCCACCCGTGCCATCCATGTCGGGCAACCGCCGGATCCCGCCACCGGGGCGGTGATCACGCCGATCTATCAAACCTCAACCTTTGCCCAGGAAGCGCCGGGTAAGCATAAGGGCTACGAATATTCGCGGAGCGGAAATCCCACCCGTGCCGCCCTGGAAGAATGCCTTGCCTCCCTGGAAGGCGGCCGCCATGGCCTCGCTTTCGCCTCCGGCCTGGGCGCGGAAACCACCATCCTGCATACCCTCCGGAGCGGTGATCATGTCGTGGCCATGGACGATCTCTATGGCGGCACCTTCCGGCTGTTTGAGCGCGTCTTCCGCCCCATGGGCCTGTCCTTTAGTTATGTCGATGCAAGAGATTCGGCGGCACTTCAGGGCGCCCTCACGCCCGCGACCAAGCTGGTGTGGCTCGAATCACCGACCAACCCCTTGCTCAAGGTGGTGGATATCCAGGCCGTGGCCGCGCGCGCTCACCAAGCGGGGGCGAAAGTGGTGGTGGACAACACGTTCCTCAGCCCCTACCTCCAACAGCCTTTGGCCCTGGGAGCCGATGTGGTCGTGCATAGCGCGACCAAGTACCTGGGTGGCCACAGCGACGTGGTTGGCGGGGCGATCATCCTGCAAGACGACGAGTTGGCGGCCCAACTCCGCTTTCTCCAGAACGCCACGGGGCCGGTGCCAGGGCCCATGGATTGCTTCCTGGTTCTCCGCGGCATCAAGACATTGGCAGTGCGCATGGAAGCGCATGAACGGAACGCGGGCCGGGTGGCCAGAATGCTGGCCGAGCATCCAGCCGTGGAACGGATCTATTACCCTGGACTGCCCACCCATCCCGATCACGAGGTGGCAAGCCGCCAGCAGCGCGGCTTTGGCGGCATGGTCACCTTCGTGGTAAGCGGCGGCCTCGAACGAGCCACCGCCGTCCTCCGCCGACTCCAGCTGTTCACCCTGGCCGAGAGCCTGGGTGGCGTTGAATCGCTGGCCGAGCATCCGGCATCCATGACCCATGCCTCGATTCCGCCCGAACGCCGAGCCGAGTTGGGAGTGAGCGAGGGCCTGATCCGCCTTTCGGTGGGAATCGAGGACGGCGATGATCTCCTTGCCGATCTCCGGCAGGCGCTCGAAGGCTAGGATCCATACTATGACCCGATTCCAGTTCGGTACGTACCTGCGAGGAGAGCTTGGCCGCGGTTACAGCGTGGCGGATGACGATGGGGGCGCCGATGGCGATCTGCGTCTGGTGGTACTCCGCCGAGGAAAGGAGGCTCACCTTATGGTGGAAACAAACCTGGGTTGGGTTGGCGGGTTGGGAAGCCCCCCCTCCATGGAGGATAGGATGTTGGTCAAACACCTTGCCGTATTCGTTAAACGTTTCTTTGCCCATCCAGATTTGCTCCCCGGCGAGACATTGTGCTGGCCGGGCACGGCGGATAGCCGGAGCCAGGTTCGCCTGGCGCTCGATCCGCGAAAGTGGCGCCGCCTTGCTCCGCGCGCCGAGGAGGTACAGCCATGATCCGCGACGCGGGAAGAGAACCAGCCTACCAACGGCCAGCTGGAGTTTCGATCTGGGATGACCTGCGGGATTCCCCGCTTCTGGAGCCGACCACGGTAATCACCATTCAACGCGGCTATTTTCGCACCCTATTTTCCACGTTCTATGACCGGATGGGGAGCTTCATCCTGGTCAACCTGGCCGTCGCGGCCCAATTGGTGGTCGGCGCGGGCCTGGGCCTCCTGGTCGGCGGCTCATTCTCGGTCAAGACCGCGCTCCCCATCGTGATCATTTCCGTGGTTACGGGGTTGGTCGGCGCCCCCGCTTTCGCCGGACTCTTCGCCTACACGCGAGCCACCTGCGATCCTGACCAGGCGCCCACCTTCGGGGACTATGTGAGAGGAATGCGGCGGTACGCTCGGCGAAGTTGGGGCTTACTGGCCATCCAGGCCGCGACCGGCGGCATCCTTGTTCTCAACTTTCGTTTCTATGCCAGCATGCATGGGGTGGCGGGCGCGGCGATCACCGTGTTGATCCTCTTTCTGGGCCTTCTCTGGGCCATGGCCGGGGTCTATGTCTGGCCGCTTTTGGTTCGCGACCTGAGTTGGAAACTGCTATTTCGCAACACGTTTTTCCTGGCCATGGCGGCCCCGCTCAGCGCGGTCGCCCTGCTGGCCGGCCTCACGGTGGTCAGCGCCCTGCTCATTCTCACGCGGATCGGTGTGTTCATCGCCTTCTTCGTCATCTGGGCCCTGGCCGAGAATCTGGCCTTGCAGCGATTGGTGCGGATTTTTCACGCGAAACAAGAGCGACTCGCGGCGGCCTCACCTGATCAGATTCGGGAATAACTCCCTTCCGATCTCCCGCCGTTCGCTTTTACCGAAGTTTCAGGTGACGACCGCTGCCCCGGCTTGCTCCTGCTTTGGCGTTGCGACCAAGACGGTAGCCTAGTCCAGTTTTTGGTCCAGCACCATCCATTGGCCGATGCGGGGCGCGGGCGGCTACGGCAGAATCGGAGATGTGGCGCCGTGCGGGAGGGCACTCTCGCAATACGGAAACGGTGGGCAGGACCGTCACGGTGCGGAGAGCCCGCGCGGCGCCGACGGCCGCAACCAGACGTGGACTTCGGGAGGCGGTATGGGAAGATGGGCCGCGAGGTTGGCGCGCGCCGGATGGGCCAGGCTTCTGGCTCTCGTGGTGGGGCTGCTAGCCCTGCTGGTGCTGGCCCTGTTCCCGCGATCCATGCCAACCACCCAGGGCAGTACGCTGGCGCCGGACTTTACTCTGCCCACCGCCAGTGGCACCCCAAGCATCCTGACCCTGGACGCCCTGCGCGGGCATCCGGTCTTGCTCAACTTCTTCAACAGCGAATGCGTTCCCTGCATCCAGGAAATGCCCCTCTTGCGCCGGGCGGCCCGGGGCTATAAGGCGCGAGGACTGGCCGTCCTTGGGGTCGCCACCGGCGGCGACTCGCAAGCCGGTGCGCGGCGCTTCGCCCAGGAACAGCATCTGGGATTCCCGGTAGTCGTGGACGAGCATCAGGATATTGCTTGGCGCTACCAGGTAGCCGGCTGGCCGACCAGCTTCTTCCTCGACGCATGGGGCCATCTCCGCGGCCAGGTTGCCGGGCCACTCGACGAGGCCAGCCTGCGCGATGGACTGGCGCTGGCTGGAGCCCTCCCCTGCAACAACTGTCATGCGCTTACGCCGCCCGGGCCGGCAGCCACGGTCGGCGGCCTTAGCGCCGACACCATCTTCACGTCCGGCACCGCCGCCAAATCCTTTGTTCTGCGCGACCAACGGGGCCAGATGGTCAGTTTACGGTCGCTCCGCGGCAAGGTGGTGGCCCTGACCTTTGTCAGCGCCATCTGCACCGCGGAGTGCCCCTTGATCGGGCGAGCCCTGGGCCAGGTGTCGCGCGCCCTCGGAGTGGATGCGAAACGCATGGATATCGTCGCGATCAGCGTGGCGCCCGAGGCGGATTCGCCAGCGGCAATTCGCCATTTCGCCGCGCTGTCAGGTTGGAAGAACAGTGAATACCAGTATCTTTCGGGATCTCGGAAGGCGCTCGCGGCGGTGTGGTCCGCCTATGGCATCTGGGTTGGGCCGTATGTTCCCGGCCAGGATCCGGCGCACACCCCGGCGGTCTATCTGATCGACCCGCGAGGGCGGCTGCGCGCCTACTATGATGTCCCGTTTCTGGCCCCGAGGGTCGCCTCCTCCATTCGGGCCCTGCTTGCCCCTTGAGCAGGGAGTCTTTCAGATCGTCTGTTTGTCGGACGGGTCGGCGTGAGTCCGCCCCTTCCTGAAACACAGAGGCTCCATCTGTGTTTCAGGAAAGAGCGAGCCAGCCGTACATCCACTAATACAGGCCGCTGAGCCGCAAGACCACGAGGATCACCAGGATATGGAGGACGCCAAGAACACCCAGGAGCAGAGGGATGCCGATGAGCAGGAAGCGGGGCACCGGCTCCCTGTTCCCGCCATTCGGCCACTCACGCCAGTGTGGATCGCCCGGAGGCGGCTCACCGGCATCGCGATAAAACGCGGGCGGGATGTCCGCCACCGTATCGCGAGGTTCCCGAACCTCGGATGCGAACTGGCGATCATCCGTCCGTCGAATGGGGGTTTCCAGTTGGGGCATCGGACTCTTCCTCGCGCATATCGAATGCTTTCTATCCGCTCTCCATGACCGCCATTCACGTCGGGAATGCCTCACATGTGGTCGAGTACGCAAGTTTGGGGTCCGCGGACCGCCAAGCTGGTCGGTACTACCACAAATCTTACTCCTACTTGGGCGGCACCACGGATGGCTGCCCTCCCGCTGTCACCTGAAATACCTCCCACATGCCGGCCGCCGCGTGCCCGGGCACGCCGCACACCAGCGCATAGGTGCCTGCCTTGTTCGCGACAAAGGAGAAGTTCGAGGTCTGTCCTTTGACGATGCCGCTGGCCGGGTTGATCGAGGCGGCGCCGGAGAAGGCAAGCGGGAAATTGCTTGGCAGGTTCTTGTCGGCGCTCGGCGTGACCTCGGCGCTGTGTGGGAGCAACCCCTGGTTACTAAAGTCAACCGTAACATGGTAGCCCACCGGCACGCTGATCACCATCTGTCCGTTCCCGTAGCCATTGAAGTTGAAGCCGGAAACGGCGTTGGAGTAGCCGGCAATCAGGGTGAGAGTCGCGGTGTGCTTCGCGGTATCCCAGGCGATCCACTTCTGGGCGCCTTTCCCTCCCGGGGGCGGCGCCGCCGTCCGTGCCTGGCCGCCAAGACCGAACTTGTTGTAGACCGTCCGCGTTTGCAAGAAGTTGACCAGGTCGTTCAGTTCCGACGCGGAGAGAATGCGCGCGAAGGACGGCATGTTCTCGCCCCCGTTCATGATCCGGATGATCATATCGGATGTGGTCAGGCGGCCGCCTACGTTCGTCAAATCCGGCCCCCGAAGCCCTCCATAGCCCCCGACCGAATGGCAATCCTCGCAGCCGGCTGTATGGAAGAGCATAGCGCCCCGGTACACCGGCCCGGAGGTCGCTCCGACCACCTTGGCAGGGAGCGGCGCCGCGTTGAAGTTGGGCGACCATGGGGCGAGGGCTCCGGTGAGGGTTAACGAGAAGATCATCAGTCCGGAGCACAGCACGGTGATCATCGCCCAGGGCCGGCGCGCGGGGCTCCGCTCTCCCTTGTTGGCCCAGATGGGGAGGAACAGGAGGCCCACGATCAGCCCCAGCGGGGCCGCCAGCATGACCACGTTCTCCATGGGCGGAGGAATCAGGGCCAGGGCCGCGAAGTACCAGAGGAAATACCAATCCGGCCGCGGGATGACGCTGATGTCCGCCGGATTGGGTGGTCCGGCCAGGGGCGGCGCTCCGACCGTGATCGCCAGAATCGTGATCAGGAGGAGCACCCCGATCCCGAAGGATACGTCGCGCCAGGCGGCGTCGGGCCAGAAGGGCACGCCATCACGCTTGAGCATCTGGTGGTACCAGGCCCTGTAGCTCTTCGGGTCGACAGGCCGCCCACTTTTTGGCGGCTCGGAGATCCCCGCGTGGATCACCATA
>DATBTL010000065.1:0-9318 GCA_036559345.1 Chloroflexota bacterium
CGGCACTGATCCTCCTCATGTCCGGGTTGCCGGAGAGTTGGCAGGATCCCTGGCTGGTAGCGCAGGCAGGGGTGCTGTTGCTGGTCGCGGTATTCGCACTCCTGGGATTCGCGGCGGCCTTGGCTGCCGCCCCCTGGGCAGTAGGGGCGCCGATCCTGGTGACCTTGCTTGGCGCGGCCTTGCTGCTCCGGCACGCGCGTGGTGGGACTATGCCGTGAGCAGGATCGGTGTTGTCGTGGGCGCCGCGCGTCGCTATCCCGTACCCGTACTGGCTCTGCTTGGGCTGGGTAGTGGAGTGCTAGCCCGTTATGGGTTCGGCGCCAACGAGATGAGCCGGGCCATTCTGGTACTCACTCTGGTCGCGGGTGGCCTGCCCGTGATCCTGCTCACCCTCCGCGGAATGCTCCACGGTGACTTCGCCGCCGACATCGTGGCATCGTTGGCCATCCTTGGCGCCCTCGTGACTGGTGAATATCTGGCCGGCTGCGTGATCGTGCTGATGCAGACCGGCGGCGAAGCCCTCGAAGCCTATGCGGTGGCTCGGGCGTCAAACGCGCTGGAAGCGCTACTCGCCCGCGCCCCGCGGATCGCGCACCGGCATCAGGGCGTCCTCGTGGTGGATGTTCCCGTGACGGAGGTCGCAATCGGTGACTTGCTCCTGGTGCGGCCGGGAGAGATCATCCCGGTGGATGGCCTGGTGCTGGCCGGGGCCGGCGCGGTGGACGAGTCCGCGCTGACCGGTGAACCGGTAGCGGTGTCGCGTGGACCCGGCGACGAGGTGCTCAGCGGCAGCGTCAGCCTTGATGGCGCTCTGGAGCTTCGCGCCGTGCGCCCGAGCAGCGAGAGCCAGTACGAACAAATCGTGAAACTGGTGCGGAGCGCGCAGCAGGAGAAGGCGCCCATCGGCCGCCTGGCCGACCGCTATGCCGTCTTCTTTACCCCCTTTACCCTCCTCATGGCCGGTCTGGCCTATCTGGTGACCCGCCAGGCGGAGGCGGTAGTGGCCGTGCTCGTGGTGGCCACTCCGTGCCCGCTGATCCTCGCCACCCCGGTCGCGATGATCTCAGGAGTGAATCGGGCCGCGCGGCGCGGCATCATCGTCAAAACCGGCGCCGCGATCGAGCAAATCGGGAAGGCCACCGCCGTTGCCTTCGACAAGACCGGTACGCTGACCGCCGGCACTCCGGTCGTACTGCGCGTGGCGTCGCTTGATGGACGCGCGCCCGGGGAGATCCTCCGCCTGGCAGCCGGCCTGGAACAGTTCTCCGGCCACCAGATGGCGCGGGCCCTGGTAACGGCCGGCACCAGTGGGAAAGAGTCCTTGCCGCTGCCGAGCGAGGTGGTCGAGACGGCTGGCCAGGGGGTCTCCGGCCAGGTCGAGGGCCATACCGTGGACGTCGGTTCGCTGGCCTACGCTATCCAGCGCGGATTGGGCGCTCAGGCGGATCTCGAGACCGCGCGGCGGGCGGGCGGGGCGGATGGCGATGCCATCGCGGTGGTAGGCATTGACGGGCGGGCCGCCGGCCTGGCGCTGTATCATGACCCCTTGCGCCCTGCCGTGCCCAAACTCCTGGAGCGGCTGCGGCAGCTTGGCATACGCGAGACCGTGATGCTGACCGGCGACGACGACGCCACCGCCCAGAAGATCGGCCGGCAAGCCGGAATCTCCACGATCAGAGCCGACCTCCTGCCGGCCGAAAAGGTGGAGGTGGTACGTGAACTGCTGACGCGGCATCCAGGAGTGATCATGGTCGGGGACGGGATCAATGATGCGCCGGCGCTGGCCGCGGCCACGGTCGGGGTGGCCCTGGGCGCGCACGGCGCGGCGGTCTCCGCCGAGGCAGCCGACGTGGTGATCACCGTGGATGAGGTGAGCCGGGTGGCCGACGCGGTGGCGATCGGCCAGGACACGTTGCGGATTGCCTTGCAGAGCATACGAATCGGCTTGGGGCTGAGCGGGGCCATGATGGCGATCGCTGCCTTCGGTTTCATTCCGCCCGCGCTCGGCGCCGTACTGCAAGAAGCGCTCGACGTGGCCGTGATCCTCAATGCCCTACGGGCGCGGTAGTATTGGCGCCGGCACCGCGAGTGCGAAGGAGGTAACCACAAAGCCAGCGTGGGGTTGAAATGGTCTTGACTCTGGCGGCGAGTGTGGATGATGATTGAGCGCCCGCTACGGCCAGAGAACCCAGTATCCGACCGAGGAATGGAGTGAATGATGGAAATGGAACCGTACAGCTATCCCGTTCGGTTCTCCGTGGACTATCCAAATCGGCAACTCGACCGGTTGACTACGTTTTTCCGGCTGTTCGCGGCTATCCCGATCCTGATCGTGCTAGCCAGCGTGTCTGGAGGAACGTGGCAGTGGAGTTCTCACGGCAGGACGACAGCGGTCGCGGCGGGGGCGGGCGGACTGCTGGTATTCGCGCCGTTGCTGATGATCGTATTCCGGCGGAAGTATCCGCGCTGGTGGTTTGACTGGAACCAGGAATTGCTGCGGTTCAGCAACCGGGTAGCCGTCTATCTCGCCCTGATGGATGACCGCTCTCCTTCCACCGACGAGGAGCAGGCGGTACACCTGGAGTACGCCTACCCTGATGTCCTGGGCGATCTGAACCGCTGGCTCCCCCTGGTGAAGTGGTTCCTGGCGATCCCCCACTACTTTGTCTTGTTCTTCCTCACGATCGGCGCGGTCGTGGCCGTGCTTGGGGCCTGGTTCGCCATCCTGTTTACCGGGCAGTATCCGAAGCAGCTGTTTGCCTTCGTGGAGGGAGTGATGCGCTGGCACAACCGCGTGGCTGGGTACGCCATGGTGCTGGTCACCGACCACTATCCTCCGTTCCGCCTTGCGGCGTGAGTCACTCCCGATCCCTGGGGAAAGGTCAAAGTAGTGTTTCAACCGTATGGCCCTGGTATAGCAGGGTGGCGCCGGTTTCGTGGCTGGTGACATGGGATGTACTGCAAGGCCGGCAGGCGCTGAACTTTTCCAACTGGAGCAATGGAACCCACTCCAGTGAGATAAGCGCGGAGGCGATAGACGCGATCCAGAGCGGCAACATGCCGCCCTCCCAATACCTCCTGATCCATCGCAACGCATCGCTGTCCGCCCAAGAGAGGCAGCAACTCGTCAATGGATTGCTCAAGTCCCTGCGCTAGCGCCCGCTTGAGGCGAGTGAATCAGTGGATCTGTTTCGGTTGGTTTCTCTCGCCCTGCAAGTCCACGGCTTTAAAGCGCGAAGCGCTCGCTATGTATCTGGGTGCGCGCCACCTTGGCGCGCCGTAGGTTCCGTTCCAGGATACGCATCATCGCGGGCGGGCCGCAGACATAGATGTCGCGGTCGACGATGTCGGGCACGAGCCGCCGCAGGTGTGCGGGCGACAGCAGATCCTTCCCCTCGGGCCGGGTGTGATCCCCAACCACGAAGTGCAGTGTGATGCCGCGCTCGCGCGCCAGCTGTTCCAACTCGGCATGGAAGATCAGGTCTTCCCGCCGCGTCACCCGGTAGATAACGGCGATATCCCCTGACATCTCCTCGAGCATGGCGCGGATCGGCGTGATGCCGACGCCGCCCGCGATGAAGAGAACTCGCTCGCGACGTCGCGCCAGGGCGGTGAAGACGCCAAAGGGGCCTTCGGCCACCACGCGGGCCCCGACCGGGATCTCGCCGATGCGGCAGGTGAAGTCGCCGGCGGCCTTGACGGTAATTCGCAACGACACCCCATCCGGCGCCGCCGAGAGCGAGAAGGGATGGCACTCCCACCACCGGCCCCGGCTGAGGAAGCGCCAGAGGAAGAACTGGCCCGCCCGCGCCGAGCCCCCGAGATGCCGGCCGCTGATGCGCAACGAGACCACGCCGGGACCTTCCACGATCACGGCGGCCACGCGCATCTGGTACCAGAATGCCTGGACGATCGGTATCAGGAGCCGAAACCACGCCAACAGCACCGCCGTGAGCACATAGAGTGCCGTCCAGTAGTTCGCGGCGGTCGGGTTGGCCGTCAACTCATTGCCGGTTGGAATCTGGTGGAACCAGGCCAAGGCTATGCCCGCATAAACAGTCAGATGCACGGCGTACCATGCCTCGTACCGGATGCGCCGGCGCACGATCACCAGCGACGTGACCACCACCGCGATCAGCAGTACCGTGCCGGTGGTGGCCGCGATCATGCCCGGATAGGCGGTAAGCAGCCGTGACGCCTCGGTTGGGATACCGACCTGATCCATTGCCGCGTAGCCGATGGTGATGAAGCCTACGTGCGCCAGCACCAGATAGAGGCAGAGCTTGCCGTTGAGCCGGTGCCAGACGGTGAGATGGTCGAAGCCCAGCACTCGCTCCAGCCAGGGCAGCCGGGCAAGCAACAGCACCTGGATCAGCGCCAGGTAGGCGCTTAACAGCCCGGTGAGTCGCCCGACGCTGGTCCAGAGGTCGCCCCAGCCATGCACGCCGGAGATATTCTTCCCGTACACCCAGAGCCAGACAATCACCAGCGCGTTGACCACGACGATGGTCGAGAAGGTCCACGCCGATACGGCCCGGAAGTTCAGGCTTCGTGGCCGAGGCGCCACCAGCGTTGTATCCCGCCAGTTATCAGCAAGTTCCGCGTTCATCCTGCGACTCCTCGCTCCATACCAGCCTGGCTGCGCGCGAAACGACGCTCCCAAGGCGCCGGCACCCCGCCGCCCTTCCTCTTTTTCTTCATGGCATTCCCTTCCTAGCCTCCCCAGTATTCCTATGCGGCCAGGGAATGGGGAGCAGCCCACGACGATCGGAGCGCGCAAGCCGCGGAACGGTCCGTGACGGGCCGGAGCGGTAGCGCCCGCGTCATTCACGCGGGCATCACCTGACGATCGGATGCCCTCATAGAAAAGTGAGTGGAGCGAGAGGAGAGTGGTGAGCCTGGACAAGGAGGGGCAGACTTATGCTGAACAGAGCCCCATGCGGCGCCGCGTTGGCCGCCTCGATGCTGCCGCCATGGGCCTCGACGATCCACCGCGCGATTGCCAGGCCAAGGCCACCACCGTCCATGCCGCGATCGCCTTTCGCTCGATAGAAGCGATCGAAGAGACGCGGGAGATCCCGCGGCTCTATACCCGGCCCGGTATCCTGGATTCGCAGACGCGCTTTGCCGTTCGCCTCGGTGACAATGACACTGATGGCGCCACCAGAGGGCGTGTGTTTGAGCGCGTTATCGAGCACGATGACCAGAAGCTGGCGTAGTCGACCACGGTCTCCCAACACGCGGACGGCGCCGTTGACCGACGTCTCCAGGCGTACACCCTGATCCTCGGCCAGCATCTCCACGCCGTTCAGGGTTTCACTCACCAACTTCTCCAGGTCGACGGGCTGCATATCCAGGGCCAGCGCCCCACTATCGGCGCGCGCCAGCAGCGAGAGATCGTCGATGAGCCGGGCCAGATGCCTGCTCTCCACCAGCGCCTGGGAGAGCGCGTCCTCCTGCTCGCTGGACGTGTCGCTTGACAGGCCAATCTCGACCGCGGAATGCAGAATGGTCAGCGGGGTACGCAACTCGTGCGCGGCGTCCGCCACGAAGTCACGTTGCCGGCGCATGGAGATCCGGATAGGCGCCAGCGCCCGCCGGGTGACCAGGGTGGCGATGGCGGCCGAGGCCAGCAACCCCAGGGTGCCGACCGCGAGCAACACCTCAAGTAGGTCGCGCATCCCCTGGTCATACTGGCGGGTCGACGCCGCCGCCTGTATCACACCGACCACCCGGCCCGTGTCCCGGACGGGGAGGGTATAGATTACATAACTATCCGCACCCACTCGCACCTGGGAAAACCGCGTGGCGCCGTGCCGGACCGCGTCCGCCGCCGCGGCCCGATCGGGAAGGGAGGCTCCGAACTGGGCGGCGCTCCCGCCCAGGAAAGTAAGACGGTTGGTTGCGAATGAGATAGCTACGCCGCTCGATTCCCCCTCCACCTCAGGCGCTGCCGACCCATCGCCCGATTCGGATTGGAGCGCTTCTCTCAAGTGACTCACCTGGTGCTGGGCGCCGCTTCGCACCAGATCCTGGAGCGATCCGAGCGTCAGGGAATGGGCGGTTACGTAGACCGCCACGACAATACCGGCAAGCAGAATCAGCAGGAGCCCCACGGTTAGCGCCGCCAGACGGACCGCCACGCGGCGCACGGCCGCGGCGGCAGGGTCGGGAGCCGCGTGTACTGTGTGTCCGAGCCTGGGCATCGCCCTCCCTCCAGTGCATTACTCGGCTTTAATCATGTAGCCGACACCGCGTACGGTGTGAATAAGCTGCCGCTCCTGACCGTTGTCCACCGCCTCACGTAACCGGCGGATAGCGCTTTCCACGACGTTGGCGAAGGGGTCGAAACCAAAATCCCAGACGCGATCCAGGATCGCTGGGCGGCTGAGCACCTGATTCGGATGGCGCATCAGGTATTCAAGCAAGGCATACTGTTTGGGCGCCAGGACGAGTGGCCGACCAGCACGAGCGACCTCATGGGTCGTCCGGTCCAACACCAGATCGGCCACCACCAGCCGATCCGGCTCCAGAATGGGACCACGGCGAGTGATCGCGCGCAGACGCAGACGGAGCTCCTCGAAGGCGAATGGCTTGGACAGATAGTCGTCGGCGCCCGCCGTGAGACCAAGCACGCGGTCGCGGACCGTTTCACGCGCGGTGAGCATGAGAATGGGGACCGACGAGCCGTCCCCGCGCAGGCGGCGAGCAACTTCGAGACCGTCCAGATCCGGCAGGCTCAGGTCGAGGATCACGGCGTCATAGGCATCGCTCCGCGCACGCTCCATTCCCTCGGCGGCCCGCGGCGCCGTGTCGACCACATGGCCGTCCAGCGCAAGGCCCTTACGCAACAAGACCGTGAGTTTCGGATCATCCTCGATTACCAATATATGCATCGGCACACTCCCGTGCGGGATCGTCGCCCTGCCCGCGGGAGCCAGGATGGGGCGAGCCCCCTGACCCCACGCGAGTCAACCACTAGCTGCTTCTATCATGCGGCAAAATGAGCATGCGATGACGGCTCAGAGGTGGGCCTGCGCGATCGCCGCTTGCAGCGAGGTGACAAAGGCCCTGCTGGTCATGGTGGCGCCGGAGATGAGCTGGACTTTGGCGGTCTGCGCCTGCAATGCCTCCTTGCGCAGCACGGGAATCGCGCGGTTGTTGATGATCGCCGACCGCGCCCTCTCCACCGGCGCGCTGGCCTGGATCCCCGTGAGACGCATGCCCTGCACGACGATCGTGACCTGTACCGGCCCCCAGCGCATGTTTGTAGTTGGCCCGCGAAAGATATGGGAAACGGCCGAGGCTCTGGCGGCGGCATACACGGGCCGGGTGCCGACCGGGTTCGCGAAGGGTGCGGAGCCGAGGACGGCATTACTGAGCGGGAGGGTGACCGCGGTTGCCATGAGGAGGGGAAACGTTCGACGCATGACGCACTCCTTATTCTTCGCTGACTTTCGCGCGGGCTACTCGTCTTGATGCTATGCGTGGGGCAGAAACTCTCCGGCTCAACGGGCGAACCTGGGTATCGTCCCCCTCACCGCCGTGCCCACCGGCCACCCCGCCGGCACCGGAGTCATCGCCCGTTTGTCCCGTGTAGGGCGGCGCCTTCGTTAAGCGATTGATGCGCGGACCAGGCCGGGCAGCCAGGTAGTAGACATCTCCCAAGGCATCGACACGGACAGGCAGTTGATAGAGTGGATCCTTGGCCGGGCCAACCAGGACAGCCGCGCCGTGCGCCGGGTCGAAGGTAGCCCCGTGGCAGGGGCAGACCATCAGCCGTCGACGCGTATCATAGGCCACGGTACAGGTTCCGTGGGTACAGCCGGCATCGAAGGAGACGTACTGGCCGTTTGCCAACCGCAGCAGCAGGGCCGGGTCGCCGGAGCCGGGATCGGTGTATGCGAGGGCCCGCGCGGGCGTGAGACCTCCGGCATTTCCGAGCCAGAGGCCGGTTCCGGCGGCCGTGGTCTTGGGCTTCCCGGCGGCAAGCGCGCCGGCTCCCGGCGAGAAGAGAGGGACGAGCGGTCCCGCCAGGGCGCCAAGAGCCGTGGCCCCTGTCAGGGCGCCAAAGCCGCGGAGAAAGCCGGAGCGAGCCACCGTATCATCAGAGTGATCGGCAATGACCCGTGAACAGATGGCCTCACCGCGACCGCGCGACGCGGCACATCGAGCATCGCGGGGATGCGCCGGCGGTTGTGAGCACGGCACCGGCAAAGCATGTGTGTCTTGGACGTCCGCCCGGCACTCGCGTATACGGGCCCCTGGGTTAAACGCTGATCGGCTCATGGTGTCGGCTCCTCCGAGATGCGTTGCGAATTTCTCACGTACTTGTACGGTAAGCCGCCAATATGACGGTAAAGTGACGACTGTTCGGCAGGCGGACTGGTGAACGGCCCGGCCAATCAAGGACCTTGTGCCCGCCAACAATGGGACTTTCGCCCCCTGCATGGTTGGCGGGGCCGGTCCATACTAGAGGCAGGACGAAGACACGGCCAGCCGGGAAACGCGCGGAGGGGCCGTACCAGAGCAAGCAATCAAAGGAGCGAGCGATGAAGGCGACCACACGGATCCAGAAAGCGCCGCAATCGGCTACCACGACTGGGGACATTCTCCCGAGCGAAGACGCCCCAACCGACCCCAAAATCGCCCTCGACGTCCGGCAGGCGCTCACCGGGTACCCATTGGCGCTGGGGGAACACATCCACTTCACGGTGGCCCAGGGCTGGGTCACCCTCACGGGCCAGGTCGATCGCCCACGCCGGCGCGAGAATGCGGTACGGATCGTGGAGCAGGTATCCGGCGTCAGTGGGGTCAGCGATCTGATCTTGATCGCGGCGCACACGCCACCCATCGAACCGCACGCGGTCCATCAGGCCATCGAAGAGGCGCTGCACCGGCGCGGGTCGGGAAGCCGGTCGCATTTCCGTCCAGGTAGAGCAGGGGACGCTGACCCTGGCCGGCGATGTCCATTCCTGGACGGAGCGGCAGGCCATTCTGGGCGCCGTCGGCCACGTTCCCGGTGTCCAGGAAGTGTCCGACCACCTGCGCTTCCGACCCCAGTTCTGAATCGGGAGCCGGGACTCGGGATCACGGTCGAAGCGAGGGTACGAGGGCTGTAGCCCTCGTACCCTCGCGCTTGGCGTCACCTGCCCCTCTGCTTGCTAGGCTTCACCCACCATTGAGACAGGAGAACATCCATGTCCACCACGACCACCGACTACGCGCTGTTACGGGATGGCGGCCAGGTGCTGCTCCGAGCCGCCCGCAAGGAAGATCGCTCTCGCGTCGAGGCGATGTTCCGGCACCTGGCCCCTG
>DATBTL010000066.1:0-3573 GCA_036559345.1 Chloroflexota bacterium
CAGTCCGTGCAGGACCAGGTTCATCTGGGCCAGGAGGTAGGGGAGCGGCTTGGCCTCGCCGCCGAACAGGGTGCGCGTTTGCAGGGTCTCGCGGTCCTCCACCGTCCGGCACTGGGCGGCCAGGTGGGTATAGGACTCGACCAGGAATCCTCCCGTGCCGCAGGCGGGGTCCAGCACCGTCTCACCCAGCCGGGGATCGATCACCTCCACCATGAAACGGACCACCGGGCGCGGGGTATAGAACTCGCCGGAATCGCCCGCCGCGTCGCGCATCTCGCGCAGCATCGACTCGTAGAGGCGGCCCAGGGTGTGCATCTCCTCGGTGCTGGTGAAGTGGATCTCGTTGATCTTATTGATCACGTCGCGGAGGAGGAAGCCGCTCTCCATCCGGTTGGTGGTGGAGCGGAAGACGCGGGCGATCACCTCGCGCCGGTCCCGTTCGCCGCCGTCATGCAATCCGCGGAGGTAGGCCAGGAGGCCGGGACCGCGAACCCCGTCCGGGCGGGTCGCCTCGTCCTGGCTGATGAACTGGGCCAGTTCGCGGCCCGTGATCCCCGCCGGATCGGCTGCCCAGTCGCGCCAGCGATAGGGCGCCTCGACGGCGGGACGGAACGGCGTGCCGGCCAGTTCGGACTCGTCCTCGCGGAGCAGTTCGGTGTCGTCGAGGAACTTGAGGAACATCAGCCAGGTGAGGAGGGGGAGGCGGTCCAGATCGCCATTAAGACCCTTGTCTTTCCGCATGATGTCGCGGGCCGACTTGATCACGCTGCCCAGTTGCTGGGCGGTGGTGGGAGCCGGCAGTAGGGGCCGCTGGGCGGCATGGGCGGTACGTGGCATGAGAGCGCCTGCTTTCCATCGGATTGGCCAGAGAGGGCGCGAGCCCCAGGCTCGCGTCGAGCGCCTGTGCCATTGTACCGGAGGAGAGGCTCGATGTTCCCGCGAGTGGTGGGTGGGGAGCGTACTGAATCACGGAAGCACGGAGGGAAGAGAAGACACGGATGACTACCCTTTAATGACCTCCTTATCGCTGAAGAGAAGTAGATAGAGGAGCAAGGAGTATTCAGAGATTTGAGAGATTTCAGTGTTGCTATATGATTTTAAGTAGTCTAGAATAAGTCTAAGAAATCGCGGCATGGCTGAAGATACCGAAAACGGAGAAGGCAAGAAATGAACGAGGAATCGGCGCCCCAACCTGAAGAGAGCCGTACCGACCAAACGATCACCGACGCGCCCAGTCCGCGAGCCAAGACCTTGCGCGAGGAGATACTCGGCAGCGCCCTTACGCTGGAGGAGGTCGCCTACATTCTCAGCCTGGACCGGACCACCGTGGCCAAATATCTCCGCGAAGGCACGATCGTGGGCTTTCAGATCGGCCGCGAGTGGTTAATCCCCGAGGAGAAGTTGCGCCACTACGTGCAACGGCTCTCCCAGGGCCCGCGCGTTCCCCCAAATGTGACCGGGCCAGAGGCGCAGGTGGATGCGCCGACCCTGCGAGGGATTATTGACCGGATGCGCGGGGATCTGCCGCTGGTCGGGACGCGCCGGAAGCGAGCCGAATCGACCACGGGGCGGCCCGAGCGGTTCGATAAGTTCACCGAGCGCGCCCGCCATGTCCTGACCCTGGCCCAGGAGGAGGCCACGAATCTCAGCCACAACTACATCGGGACGGAGCACCTGCTCCTGGGTTTGTTGCGTGAGGGAGAAGGCGTCGCGGCAACCGTCCTTACCGGTCTCGGGGTAGAGCTGGCACGGGTGCGGAGCGGGGTCGAGTTCATCATAGGATCGGGCGACAAGCCCCCCGCGGGGGAGGTTGGTCTGACGCCCCGCGCCAAGAAAGTGATTGAGTTGGCGGTGGACGAGGCCCGCCAGCTAGGGCATCACTACATCGGGACGGAGCACCTGCTGCTGGGATTGGTGCGCGAAGGCCATGGGATCGCCGCCGGCGTACTGGAGTCACTCGGGGTTACCCTGGAGAAGGTTCGGGCGGAGACCTTGCGCGTGCTGACTCAGGGCGCGCGCGACCCCGGCGAGGAGGCCGGCGCCGAACCGCCGCCCGTGCCGCTGGAGGCGGCGATCCTCGTTGATGCCGAGCAAGAAGCACGGACCTGCGCGGGGTGCGGGGCACGCGCTCCCCTGTATTTCCGGTATTGCTTCAACTGTGGCAAGGCCCTCGGCTCGGACTAGGACCGCTATGTAGGGAGCCTCCGGTTGCGGCCGGGAGTACGGGACCGGGTCGGTGTCGCGTATTCAGGGGCGCGAGTCTCCGGGCATCATCATTGCCCACAAATCGCGCTGACACGCTTTTGGTAGGGGTGCCCCTACCCGGCTGCTTCTCTGGTGGGAAAATATGGGTAATGATGAGGTCTCCCGGCCCGCCGGGCGCGGACGCCCACCCGCCGGCAACCACGGCGCTACCCAGATGACGATCCGTGGCCGAACCAAGCGGGCCTGGAGACCCGCGCCCCTAAAAGGCGGCCCCGCGCACCCGGCCGCGGCCGGTCCCGTCCCTGCCGGCCGCAGTCGGAGGCTTGCAGCCTATCAGGCCGCGTACAGCAGCGTCTGCAACTGCTCCACCGCCGCTTTCAGGGCCGCGCCGCCGCCGAACAGGCGCATGATTTCGCCCACGTTGCCGTGGCTGGAGATCGGCGGCACCTTGAGCGCCTCGGGCAGCGTCACCTCCGCGGTCCCGTACTGGGCGTACTTGTCCAGCAGCTCCTCCAGGACAGCGCGAGCTTCCGGGCCGTAACGGTCGAAGAAGTCGGTATGCTCGCGGCGCAACCGCTCCGCCCGCTGGCGCCGGGTGCGGAGCGGCGCCCCGAAGGCGATATGGCAGAGGAGGTCGAAGAGGTCGGCGTCCGGCTGCTGAGCGGCGGCGCTCAGGGTGGCGAGATCGATCCCGCGCTGGGCCAGGAGGCCGATCATCTCGGCCCGCCGCGTGGGGTCGATCCAGGCCGCGTGCAGGGCATCCGCGTCAGGATAGAGGTCCAGCACCCTTTCCCTGGCGTAGTCGACCAATTGCACCACGCGGAGTTGCTTGCCGCCGGCGTCCAGTTCATAGACCAGATGGGCGGCGATCTCTACCTGGCCACCGTCGAAATAGAGCTTCCGCCGCGGGCCGCCGGGCGGCGGATCGGTCGGGGGCGGGTCTTCGTCCGGGCCGGCCTCGTAAGGGGGCTGCTCCTCCTCGACCCTCCGGGTGCTGGTGACGGCGCCGGTCTCGTCCGTGGTTTCCACGATCACCACCTCGGGGTCGCCGTCGAAGGCGGGGTCGGCGAAGAGCCGGGTGGCGGAGCCGGTGTAGTCCAGGATGTTGAAGGAGAGTTTCCCGTAATCCTCGCGCAGACGGGTGCCGCGGCCAATGATCTGCTTGAACTCCACCATGGAGCCGACCACGCGGGCCAGGACCACGTTCTGGCAGGTGGGAGCGTCCACCCCGGTGGTGAGCAGTTGGGAGGTGGTGAGGATGACCGGAGAGGCGCTTTCCACGTCCTGGAAGCGGCTGAGGTGCCCGCGCCCGATCTCCGCTTCGTCGGCGGTGACCCGGCACACGTAGTCCGGATACCGCTGGACCAG
>DATBTL010000067.1:0-6511 GCA_036559345.1 Chloroflexota bacterium
TCTCCGACCTCGCCACCGGGCGCGCCGCGCTGGCTGCCGCTCAATGGTTAGGTTGGAGAGGATAGAAAGATTGGCCATGATACACTCCTCTGAATCCTTGTTTCCCCAGCCTTTTTCCTCGCCGTCCGTGGTTCCCTACCAGCTACGACGCATGGGCGTGGTTATGCGGCCCCTGCCGCTCAACCCCATGGAGGTCGGAGGCGTCCTGAATCCGGGCGGGGTGCGGAGCCCTGACGGCAGTTTTATGCTGTTCCCACGCCTGGTGGCAGCTGGTAACTATTCGCGCATCGGTCTCGCGAGGGTAATCAACGACGCTGATGGAATCCCGTGTGACGTGGAGCGGCTCGGAGTGGTTCTGGAGCCCGAGACGCCGTATGAGCGCGCCTCCGACGGCCGCGGAGGGTGCGAGGACGCGCGCGTGGTGCATGTCCCGGCCCTGGGCGGCTACGTGATGACCTACGTGGCGTTGGGACCGGTCGGCCCTCGGCCAGCCATGGCGATGTCATCGGATCTCGAAACCTGGACTCGGTTGGGCCTGGTTGATTTCTCGCCCCTCCGCGGAGCCGACATGAACCTCTACCCAAATAAGGACCATATGCTCTTCCCCGAACCGGTGCCGGGTCCGGACGGCCGCCTATCAATCGCCATGCTTCACCGCCCCATGTTCGAGAGGCCGGTGAAAGGGGATCCGCATGGGCGACATCACGTCTCCCTCCCGCCTGGAGTGCTCGACGAACGCTGGTCAGCCTGGATATCTTACTGTCCGCTGGAGGATGCGGACTGGGCGATGCCGGGTCGGGGGCGCCGCCCTACCTTTTCCGGGCATCAGCCGCTTTTCGCCCCCGTACACCAATGGGAAGGATTCCGTCTCGGGGCCGGCACGCCGCCATTGAGATTGGCCGAAGGTTGGCTCACCATCTACCACGGGGTCGAGCGTGTGCCCGGTGCGACCTTGAAGCCGAGCCTCCGATACAACGCGGCCGCCCTGATCATGGACCATATCGACCCGCGCCGGGTTGTCTACCGTTCCCCCACCCCTACCCTGGAGCCTCAGGTGGCCGAGGAGCGGTGTGGCGTGGTATCCGATGTTGTGTTCCCCACCGCCGTGGATCAGCATGATACTCATCTGGATGTCTACTACGGCATGGCGGATTATTGCATCGGGGTGGCACGCATGGATCTTCGCCCAGCAGCCTCACTGGCTCAAATTCCGGACCCTGGAGCAATCGAGGCGGAATTCCCGGAGGAACTCTCCGCCTAAATGGTCGACGGGACGTGGCGGGACTTCTCCTCCTGGATGATATTCCCGCCGTCCACCACGATTGACTGCCCGGTCAGATAACTCGCGGACTCTCCGGCAAGGAAGGCGATGACGGCCGCCACCTCGTCGGGGCGGCCCGCGCGCCCAACGGGAGTCGCGCGCCCTCCTTCCACCACCTCTTCAATTGGGGAAGTGTCGGTCGCGATCCACCCGGGGGCCACCGAGTTTACCGTTACCCCCTGCCGGCCAAGCTCAAGGGCTAGAGCCCGCGTCAACCCATCCATTCCCGCTTTGGCCGCCGCGTACGCGCTGCCTCCCGCGTACACCACGTACGGGCCGGAGACGGACGAGACGTTGATAATCCGGCCGTACCCCCGCTCGGCCATGCGAGGCGCGACCAGCCGCGTCACGTTAAAGGTCGTGGTAAGGTTACGATCCAGAGCCCGGTGCCAGTCGGCGGGATCCAGATCGACAAACAGTCCCGACGCGGATGGCATCCCAATCTGCGCCAACCCGGCGTTGTTAACCAGAATATCGATCTGTCCATGGCAGTCCCGGACCGCCTGAACGAGGGCCGCTGTCTGCTCCATAACCGTGAGGTCCGCCACGAACCCACTCACCGTGTGACCGTCCGCGGCCAACTCAGCTACCCGCTCATCTATGCGGGAAGTGGTCGAGGTCAACGTCACCGCGGCGCCCTGCTCGGCCAACGCGCGCGCGGCGGCGAACCCAATGCCATACTGGCTTCCGCAACCTGTCACCAGCGCGACCCGTCCGGCCAGTGTGGCGTCTCTTGGCCCGTTAGCCATCTATCTCGTCCTTTGCGGATTAGCGGAGGAACCCTGGGCGGGTTTCCGGTCGCGTGAAGGCCGCCTATGCGAAAGGTTGGCCGAAACGCTCGCGATACGCTATTTCACCCAGTGGCTTCCGATTCTTCTTCCCCCGGCCCACCGCGTCGACCGGGTACCCAAAGGACACGATGGCCAGCACGTCCAGTTCGGCCGGGATATCAAGGAGATTGGGTACGCCGTCGATTCCGCCAAAGCCAATCCAGTTCGAGCCAACTCCCTCGGACCAGGCGGTCAGCATCATGGATTGAATAGCCCGACTCGCGTCCGAGACGGCGACCTTCGTCTTCTCAATCGCCACCACGACCGCCAACGGCGCCTCGGCGACATACGGGCCGGTTTTCGCCAGACCACCGAGTGCTTTTAGCGTCCCCTTGTCCTGCACCACGATAAATCGCCAGGGCTGCATATTGCCCGCACTGGCCGAGAGATGGCCGGCCTCGACGATTCGCCGGACCAATGCCGGTGCAAGTGGCTTGTCCTGGTAATGGCGGACCGCCAGCATGGTGCGCACTGTCTCGAAGGTCTCCATGGTCACGGACTCCTCTCATAAACTGCCGCCGGCTTGTCCGCGCATCGCGCCATCGAGCGTCAGAATGCCTGCCTCCACCAGATCCAGATAGGCCAGGAGATAACAGACGATCGATTCGGCCCCCATATTCCGGTTGAGGCCGGTCCTGGTTATTCCATCGTAACATCCTCCAGTCAGCGGATCGAGGAGTGATAGACCATGTATGTTGCGCCCATGAAACCAGTCGAAGGCCGCCAGCGCGCACTCACGCCACCTGGGCTCGCCCGTTAAGCGGAAGGCGACCAGAGAGGCCTCGACCGTGCCCTGGGCGTCCACGCATTGCTGGTCAAAGACGGCTCGCGTCCCTCCGCGGGGATACCAGCCATCCTGTCCCACCAGACTGAGATTACCGTCCCCATCGAACAGCACGCTAAAGAGCCAGCTGAGGGCCTCCAGGCCGACATCCCGGTATCGGCTAGTACCGGTGACTTCATAGGCCAGAAGTAGCGCGGCTGGGAGGCTGCCGTTGCAGTAGGTGAGTTGTGGCTCAAACCAACGCCATGCCGGGTCGGACACCGCTTCGAAGCGGCTAACGAGCCGACCGGCCAGATCGTGCAAGAGCAGCAGTTCCGCGTCCTCACCCGCTTTCAGGCGGTGATACAGGCCGAACAGGGTATTGGCCCAAGCGCGTGGCGCCTGGAGGCGGCTTGCGGCCACTATGCTTGTCTCGAATAGCTTGGCGGCGGCGGCGGCGAGCCCCGGCTCCCGCCCATGGCGTGCCGCATGAGCTAGGGCCCACCACACCCGACCTTGCGAGTCGTCCGAGCCACGCTCGTCCAACCAGTGACGATCAAATGAGAGGAAATTATGGAAGGAGCCATCCTGGTTGGCGGCAAACCTTAAGAACGATAGGTACGTGAAGGCGCACCTGGGGGATGGGAGGCCGCCCGCCAGACGGGCGTACGCTACCGCGACCATGAGAGCCCGTGCCTGGTCATCCACTGAGTAGCCGTGTACAGGGTCCGGGACCGCGAACAGGGCATGCTGGATAATCCCGGTATCGTCCGTCATGCGCAGCAGATGTTCAAGGACCAGCGGAGTATAGGAAGTCATACACTACCTTAAGGGCTTGGAACGTGCTATTCCTGTACAGCATCGTAGCATCCATTCTCCCAAGGCGCCCGTGCTGGAGCTTGTCATTGCTCAACTTGCCCGATCTCAGCGCGCGGCCAGTCCGGCGGCCAGTGTAAGGCCTTGGGTTGGGGAAAGGCCAAGCTCGGTCGAGACAAGATTGGCGAACGCCCTGTAGACGCTTAGAGCCTCCTCGTGGCGACCCAATCCTCTGAGGATCCTCAGGATTGCCTGCTGGGGCTGCTCGTCATAGGGATCGAAGTCCGCTGCCCTCCGCGCGGCGGCGAGCGCCAGTTCCGACTGCCCAAGCGTGTCGTACGCCTGGGCCAAGGCCAGGGCCATGGTCAACCCTTCACGAACCGTACGTATCCGCGCCTCCTCCACCCAAGCATTTTCGCACCAATCAAGGTAGCGGCCATCGCCAATCAGGCCCAGGCCCGCGGTCGCATGCTCGACTACTTCGCGTGGGCTGGGCGAACGGTGACACGCCAGAGCGTGGGCAGCCGCCTCCGCTTCGACCGACCCTATTGATCGGGTAAAGGCGCAGGCCCCTGCCCGTACCTTCCACGCATCCTTGCCAAACAGGCGCCGCAAATGGCGGCCGGCCTCCCAGAGCCAGCGAATCGCCTCCTCCCCTTGCTCCGGCCATACCGCTTCCACCACCTCCTCGTCCCGCTTCCGGCCCCCACCCAGCGCGACGTAGAAGAAGACTTCGCGGCTCCGCTTGCCAACGACCTGCAGCAGATCCACCTCCATGCCGCCCACGCTTACCATTCCGTACCCGTAGGGTGACACGCGCACGGCGGTGGGGTCCGTCTCAGCCCCAGCCAGCAGATCCAGGAGGGCCCGGGTCGGCATCCGCAGGTGACGTAACAGGCGGTAGCGTTCCGCGACTCGGCGCGCCAGGCGAAAGGTGGGACGGAGGTAGAGGGAGGTCTGGGGCTGAATGCACCGGCAGGCCAGATCGAGGGCGTGCTCGGCCTTCCCCACCACGTCACGCGCCAGGTAGGCGTCGGCAGCCAGCAACCAGGCACGGGCCGCGATATGGGGCCGCTGCACTCGCGCCAAGTCCTCGGCCGCGGCGGTGAGCTGCTGGGCTGCCAGCGCGTACGCCCGCGAACGCAAAGAGAGCTGCCCCTGGCCAAAAGCCAACAGCGCCTGGTCAATGAAGGTGCGGGATCGTGGAAGCGCCTCATCCAGGAGCAACCGAGCCTTTCCCCGTTCCCGGCGCGCCAACGCCGCCGCCAGGCGCGCCCGCTGGGCCCGGTTCCAGACGTCAGGCAGTTGCAAACTATTCGCGCGCTTCAGGGCTTCATCGGCGATGTCGGACGCTTCGCCCGCCTGTCCTTCATCCACCAGAACCTCGGCCAGCCCGGCAAGGCAATTCGCGGTTACTATCGCGTGGCCGGCCCGTTCCGAATCGCGCAGGGCCTCACGGGCGTTCGCCTCCGCTGTCACGAGATCCCCTTCCAGCAAATGAAGCTGGGCCCGCACCTCGGTCAGATAGATAGCCATGACCCGGTTGTCCTGCTGGTGCCAGAGGCGAGCTGCGAGATCGAGCTGCACGGCGGCGTCGCCCACTCGGCCACTTTCGATCAGGCCCTCAGCCAGATTATAGGCGGTCCGCGCCTCCCCTGCCGTATCGCCCTGCACTCGGTAGTAGAGAAGGGCGGAACGAAGATCGGCCTGGCCCTCCTCATGCCGTCCCAGGCGTAGGAGGTTCGCCCCCCGTATTTCCAGGGCCTGAGTCTGAGCAGCCGCGGATCCGCTCCGCCGCGCCCTTATCATCGTAGCCTCCGCGCCAGCCACCGTCTCATCCATGCGCCCCGCGAGATGGAGTCCTTGAATGTGGAGGAGGGCCGGTTGCAGCCAATCCTCGTCCGAGACCGCCTCCCGCATTCCGCGTTCCGCCACCTTAATCGCCTCCGCATACTCGCCCCGCTGTATGCGGGCGAAGCCGGCCAGAGTCAGGAGGCGGGTCGATTGGAGGTGGGCCGGCAACAAATCTACAAATCGCAGGGCGGTCACCCACAGGCCCGCGTCCCAGAGGAGCCGCCGGTGCTCGGTCAGGGCCTCCGCCAGCAGGGGCCAGGCCCCAGCCTCGGCAAGGAACGCGAGGCCACGCGGTACGTCCCCCCGGTCCATCCAGTGGCGGCCCGCTCGCACCCGAATCAGGGCCAGCCCCTCCGGATCCTCCACCCCCAGGGTGTCTCTCAAGAATATCGCGAACAGATCGTGGTAGCGATAGGTTTCGCCATCGAAGCTGAGAAAGAAACTCTGGCGAAGTGCCTCTCCGAAGAGGGCTCCGGAATCCTCCCGATCCAAAATGAGCCTTGTGTCGTCGGCGCTGATCGGGCCAAGGACCGCGCTCTCCAGAAGAAAACGGCGGAGGAGCGGAGGAAGGGGCTGGAGGAGTTGCGGGCCAATCTGGGCCAGCATGTGCTCAGCCCCCCGCAAGACCGCCGGCCCATCGCCCTCGGTGCGGGCTAAGAGAACCAATCCAGTAGCCCAGCCGCCGCAGCGCTCCACGTAGGCGCGCGCGTCCGCCTCGCTCACCCCCAGGGGATTCAGCAGTTGATAGGCCTCCTCGGGGGTAAATCCCAGTTCGGCATGGCCGAGGCCGACCACGGCGTCCAAAGCGGTCAGGGCCGAGAAACCGAGGGCGGGGACGGTCCGGGAGAGCACAATCAGGCTCAAGGTTGGCGGCCGGTAGCGGAAGAGGTGATCCCACAGAGTGGCTACGCCGCCAAAATTGCCAAC
>DATBTL010000068.1:0-9280 GCA_036559345.1 Chloroflexota bacterium
GGGGGTATCGGAGAGAGGCGAGATAGCCTACCATCGGACCAAGGAGAAGCCAGAATTCGCGGCCCTCCGATAATCACTCTGAGGTGAGAGCATATGTTACCCATGGGTGCCAGGGCCTATCGTCGGTCTCTGTTCGCTGCCCTGATCGCGGCGGTCTTGATCTGCTCACCCTTACCGGTTCGTGCCACGGGCGCGCCAGGTGCACCGGCGGCCGCCCCGGCCCTGGAGGCGTCGTATCTTGCTCCTCTTCTCTCCACGCCTACCCAGAGTAGGCTTCCCTGGACGTTGAGCGATCCGTCCCACAACGCTCGCGATCGGTCAAGTGCCACCGCTGTAGGGCCCAAACCGGCCACCATTGTCGCTACCTCCGCGGACGTGCCGATGAGCGCGTCGGCTCCCCTGGTGTATGGCCCGGCGGTCCAGCGAGCGGTCTATGGGTTGAGCGCCAACGAGACTGGCGCGGGGCAGACCATTGCCGTGATCGGCTGGGGCGATCCGATTTCGGATGCGGATCTGGCTATCTGGGCCGCCGGGACTGGGGTAGCGCCGCTCACTTCCGGTACGGGATCCGGCCAGATCCAATGGCATTCCGTCTCGGGCGGCAGTTCCGCTACCGTGCAGTCGACCCAGGCGGAGGTAGCCATGGACGTGGAGTACGCGCATGCCATCGCGCCCCAGGCCAACCTCCGCGTCTACCTCGTCCCCGACACCTGCGATCAAACTGCCTGCAAGGGCGATTGGAGCAGCCTTGAGGCGGCGGTGCGCCAGGCAGTGGCCGACGGGGCAAAGCTAGTTACCGGCTCGTGGGGCGATCCTGAGTCGGAGCTGGGCAGCGATGGGATCTCGACCTTCGAGCCGATTCTGCAATCGGCGGCCGCGGCCGGAGTCAGCTTCTTTTTCGCCTCCGGGGACACCGGTTCGGCGGGCGGAGTTGAATACCCGGCGTCCTCTCCCTGGACGGTCGCGGTAGGCGGGGCTCAGTTGAACGCGGCCGACCCATCGAGCGCCGCCAACCTAGCAGGGTGGTCATTGAGCGGTGGTGGTTGCTCGACCCAACTGGCGCGCCCGGCCTGGCAGCCGGCCGTGCTCGCTGGCTGCGCTAACCGAGCGGTCCCCGATCTGGCCCTGGACGGCGATCCGCACACCGGGGTGCCGATATACTTTAGCCTGGGAAACGCTCAGGGCTGGCTGGTCGCGGGCGGCACCAGCCTTGCCGCTCCCATGGCGGCGGCCCTCTATGCCGATGTCTGCGCGGAAGCGGCGTGCGGGTGGGCGAATCCGGCGCTTGCCACCGCCAGCACCCGATCCGGGGCTTACTCGCCCGTCCTGGCCGGGTCGAACGGCGACTATCAGGCGGGTCCGGGATGGAATCCGATCACCGGCTGGGGAGTGCCCAACTTCGCCGTATGGCGCTCCGCCATGGCCGGCGCCGCGCCCGCCGGGACTGCTGTCCCAACCGCGACTCCCGTTCCGGCCGCCCCAACCGCCACCGCTGTCCGTGTCCTCCCGACCGCCTCCCCGACCAGGGTACCCCGGCCGCCGAGAGGGCCGCGGCCGTCGTAAGCCAGAGTGCGCGGCCTGCTATCGGCACATGCCACCGAAGGGCGGTGGCGGCCGGGGAATGACATCACTGGTTTCTGACGGGCTACTTGGACCTGCTCGGAAGCCTGTTCGGGAGGACTGCGTCAATCGGGATTGGGCTCATCGAGTACCCAAGGAATGGTCGCGAAGAACTCAAGTTGGGCGATGGCAAGACCGTGGAAGGCGTCTTCGACCACCACGGCCGTCCGCGTGAATCCCAACATGAATCCCGACGTGAATCGCTCCGAGAGCCATGCGAATGCGGTGTCAGGTCCATCCTCAATCCTGCCCACGAAGTGGAACCAGCCGCCGACGAGGCGGTGACCGGACTCGTCCTTGCCGTGGTAATCGACGACTTCCGCTTCGCGGCACGGGTCGATGCCGAGTCGTGCTTCACCTTCAAACTCTACCCGATTATTCCTCACCACGCCCAAGTATCGTGCCACTGTGGCCCTACCAGTCAGTTCTGCTTGATTTCTTACTTGCGCGGTGTAACATTGTGCACATCGTGGTGCTGGAACGGGCAATCGCAAGGGACTACCGCGCTCTTTTGCCGGCCTGGTCAGCTAGGCGGACCACAATAAGTGGCGCGCGGCTACGAGTTATGAGCGCGGCGCCCGCGCAAGCGCATCGGTAATCCATCCGGCGACGATCGGGTTCGCGCCGAGCCGGCGTGCTTGCCGGAGGGCCTGGCGTCCCGCCAGCAGACGATTCAATTGCGAGTCATCCCAGGCGATGCTCAAATAGTAATTCCTCGGACTGCCGTAGCCGGTGAGATCGGCCGTCCTCCCCTTGAGCAGGGCATATTCATGGGCGAGATCCTGCCGGAAGGCGGTGGCGCTGTCCCATCCGGCGGCGGCAAGCACCGCATTCAGTAACGCCTGACGGGAAGGTGGATAGAGCACCAAGAAGCGCCGATTGGTGCTGTGCCAGATTGAATCGAACTCATCATAGCCGATGATGTGGCCCTGTCCAAGATAAGGGTCGCTGGACACAAAGACGCCCTGGCGGTCATCGTATGCCTGAATTGGCCGATAATGTCCCACATGATCCGCCGCGCTTACGTACTGGCTGACAATGACTGGGAAGCCGTTGCTCACCAAAGCCTTTACCAGGCGCTCGGAACCGACGACCCCCAGCAATGCCCCCATCCCAAGGCCGCGCATATAGGGAGGCACCCCGTAGGGCGCCATGCCATAGGGATTGCCATCGGCGCGCAGAACTGCTTGTACCTGCGCCTGGCTGCGGTTGATCCCCCAGTAGGCAAGCACTTCGGCGACCGAGCTTGGGCCACAGTTGTTCCAGGTCTGGGGGATGTTGGTCAGGGGTCCCAGGCGGCCACTCGCGCGACTGGGCAAGACGGGAGCCTTTGCCGAGGTGAGAGGCGCGGCGGTACCCGGCGCCGGGCCCGCGACCAAGGCGCCAAGGGCGAGCATGCCGGCAACAAGTGACCGCGCAAAGCGGAATACTTGGGTCATTGACGGCTCCTTTCCGATTGATCAGCTTCCAGCACGCTCGAACGGGAAGTCAGAACTGGTGGCGTGTCTGGCTGAAGTTGCCCTTGGTGAACGCGAGGATTTTGGTGGGGGTTACCGAGAACACGAGAGCCATACCACCGCTTTCGTGGTGAAAGCCGCCGTTACGCGCCTCGTAGTGCCAACGCCCGTCCCACTTCGTGGCCCACGCCGCGGCGAGGCGCTTGAGCATATCGTCGTCGGTGACCTGAATGGCGTCTCCCTCGACCACGACATCCAGCCCTTCGTCCCAGTGGTTGCAGCCAGTCATCAGAATCACCCGCGGGTTGCCACGCAGGTTCATGGCCTTTTGTTCGGCGGCGCCGGTCGAGAAGTGGATGGCGTCATCGAGCCACACGGCCACGAGCGGCGTAACGTGGGGTCGACCATCGGCCCGGACCGTCGTGATCCAGAACAGCTCGGCTGTTTCGAGCACGCGACGGGTCTCCTTCCATCCGGTGGCAACCGCGCCGGGATCGCTGAATCGCGGGTCAAGTGTCGTCACTGGTTCGTGCATCAAAACACTCCTTTCGATTGCCGGCCGGAAAAGGTCAGACCGTGGCGGCCGGCGCGGGCTCCGGAACGCCGCCTTTCGTGGTGGGCCGCCGGCGGCGCGCGACCAGCCCCTTGGCGGCGATCGCCAGGCCGACCACCGTCATCACGTATGGGATCGACTGCGCCAGTTGGCTGGCCCCGATGTTCGCCGCTTGCATGTTGCTGGACACTCCCTGCGAGCCACCGTAAAAAAGGCAGGATAGGAAGGTGCCCAAGGGAGTGCCGCGGCCCAGGGTCTCGGCGGCGAGAGCGATCCAGCCTTGACCGGCGGACATGTCGCGATCGAAGCCGCCGAGCGGGCCAATGGAAAGGAAGCAGCCACCCAGTCCGGCCAGGGCGCCGCAGATCATCACGGCGATGAATTGGGTCCGGCGCACATTGATCCCCACGGTTGCCGCCGCTTCCGGATTCTCCCCAACCGAGCGGATATGGAGGCCAAGCGGGGTTTTGTAGAGCACGATATGGCTGACCGGGACCAGAAGCACCGCGACGTAGGTGAGGAGGCTCTGGCTGGTAAAGATGGGACCAAGCAGCGGCAGGGAATCAAGGCCGGGAATGCTGAAGGCGGGGATGGTCTGCAAGGCGGCTGGTTGGTAGTTTCCTTCCACGCCAAACCAATGGTTGAGGAGAAATACGGTCGTCCCGCTGGCCAGCAGGTTAATCGCGATTCCCACCACGATAATGTCCGCCCGGAGACCAATACTGACCAGGAAGAAGATCAAGGAAACCACGAGCGCCCCGCCAACCCCCGCCGCGACCCCCAGGAGCGCGTTGCCGCTCGTGCCGGAGGCGGCGGCGGCGAAGAAGGCCGAGAAGAGCAGGAGTCCCTCGATGGCAATGTTGAAAACCCCCGCCCGATCCGTAAATAGGTACCCCAATCCTGCCAGGATGAGGACGGTGCCGCTGACCCCCACGGCGTCACCGAGAAGCTGGGCATTGAAGATCTGGTGCCACATTGGCTTATGCCCCGCTCGCCTGGCCGCGGATCTTCAACTTCTTCCGCCAGTCCAGGCTCACTTGCACGGTCACGAAAAGGATGATCAATCCCTGGACGACCGTGATGATATGGGAGTCCACGTTGGTGTTGTTGGCAATCAGCTGGCTGCCCTCCTCGAGAAGGGCGTAAAGGATCGCTGCCACGAGCACCCCGATGGGCTCCAACCGGGCCAGGAGGGCGACCGTCACCCCGGTGAATCCCCACTGGGGCCCGGCGAAGGTGGTGGTGTATTGGTGCTGGAAGCCCATGACTTGCACCGCCCCGCCGATCCCGGCCAGGGCGCCTCCGATCACCATGGCCCCGAGGATCACTCGCGGGACCGGGACGCCGCCCAGGCGGGCAAAGTTCGGGTTGTGGCCCGCCATGCGGATCTCATAGCCGAGCGGGGTGCGATAGAGCAGAACAAAAGCGAAGACCACGGCCAGGATATCGACCACGAAACCCCAGTGAAACTGAGAGCCGGCGATCGTGGGGAACTGGGCCCCCACCGGGATCACGGCGGTGGCCACCCCGGCGCTGCCGCTGCTTGCTAGCGGGCCGCCGGGGCTGACCGCGAAGCTGGCTATGTCAATTGCCACGTAGTTGAGCATGATCGTGCTGACCAACTCCGTGGCCCCCACGTAGGCACGGAGCCAACCGGGGATGGCGGCGAACGCCGCTCCCCCGACGGCGCCAACCAGAATGACCAGCGGGAGGAGAACCACGCCGGGCAAGCCGGACCAGGCAACCGCCGCCCACGCGGTGGCGAGGGCACCTAGCTGCAACTGGCCCTCTCCCCCCAAATTGAACACGTTGGCCCGGAATGAGATCGCGGCGGTCAAACCAGTCAACACGATCGGAATAGCATAGAAGAGGACGGCGCTAAAAGTGTCCCAGGTGCGGAAGGGTTCGATTAGCAGGTTCTCGTAGGCCGGGAAGGGGTTCTCCCCCGTATAGACAATGATCGCCATCCCGATCAGTAAGGCCACCCCAACCACCAGCACCGGGCGGAGGATCGCGTAGCCAAGGTGGGCCAGGCGTCGGTGCCGGGCGTCTCCTTCCTCGGTGGGAGCGGCGACCAATTCATTCATGCGGCGGGCTCGCCGGTGTGTTTGATGCCAAGCATATAGAGACCCAGTTCCTCCTCGCTCACCGCGCCGGCCTCGAATACGCCAGTTATCCGCCCTTCATAAAGCACGGCGACCCGATCGGAGAGGGCAAGCACTTCGCTCAGTTCCGCCGAGACGAGGAGGACGGCCGCACCCCGGTCGCGCGCGGCCACGATCCGCTGGTGGATTGCTTCAATGGCCCCGATGTCCACGCCCCGGGTCGGCTGGGCGGCAATCAGCAGTTTCGGATCCATCCCAAGCTCGCGCGCCACGACCAGCTTTTGCATATTTCCACCTGATAGCGAGGAGACGGGGAGACTGATATCACGGGTGCGCACGTCGCTCCTCCGTACCAGGTCCCAGGCATAGGCAGCCATCCGGCGGGGCAAAAGAAAGAGGCCGCTGGTGAGCGGGGCCTGGTAGTACCTGGACATCGCGAGGTTGTCCTTGATGCTGGCGGCGGCCGCAACGCCATGCTTCAGCCGATCCTCTGGTACGGCGGCCATCCCGGCTTCCCGGCGGCCGCGCGGGGATAGCTTGCTAATGTCTCGACCATCCAACATGACCCGGCCAGCCGCGATGGGCCGCAGGCCGGTGAGCGCCTCGACCAACTCCGACTGCCCGTTTCCTTCCACACCCGCGATCCCTACAATCTCCCCCGACCGCACCATGAGGTCCACTCCCCGCACGGCTGGGAGGCCGCGGTCGTCCGCCGCGTGGACGCCGAGTATTTCCAGTACCGGATCGCCAGGGTGTGCCGCCGCCTTGGTCACGGTGGGGAGATAATCACGCCCGATCATCATCCGGGCCAACTCGCGCGGCGAGGTATCGCGGGTCTCGACCGTCCCTACCTTCTTGCCGCCCCGCATCACGGTTACCCGGCTCGACACCTGCATCACCTCGTTCAGTTTGTGGCTGATGAAGACGACGGTCATCCCCCTGGCTACCAGATCTTTTAGGATACCGAATAACTCGGTGGTTTCCTGCGGGGTCAAGACGGCGGTCGGCTCGTCCAGAATCAGAATGCGGGCTCCGCGGGCGAGCGCCTTCAGGATCTCCACCCGCTGTCGCAGACCGACCGAGATATCGCGGACCACGGCGTCGGGATTGACCCGCAAGCCGTAGCGCTCTGACAGTTCGCGCGTCAAGGCTCGGGCGCGCGAAACATCGGTCAAAATGAGGTTCCGGGTCGGCTCGATGCCCAGGACGATGTTCTCGGCCACGGTCAACGATTGGAGGAGCATGAAGTGTTGGTGCACCATGCCGATGCCGTGAGCAATCGCCACGTGGGGATTGGCGATCACCGTGGGCTTCCCGTCGAGGAGGATGCGCCCGGCGTCCGGCTGATAGAGGCCGAACAGGATCTTCATCAGGGTCGTCTTGCCGGCCCCGTTTTCGCCGACCAACGCGTGGACCTCGGCATGACGCACGTCGAAGTCGACCCGCTCGTTGGCGACGACCGTTCCGAAGCGCTTCTCGATCCCCACCAGTTCGACGGCGTTCACCGATCGATTGCCCTCCAGGCCAAGCGCGAGAGCGCCGTCGCCGCGCGTGTCCCGCGCTTCGATGGCGCTCTGGTGGGTCAGTGAGCTAGCCGAAGCTCAGTCTAGTATGCGGTCTTCACCTTGATTTTCCCGCTCATCACCTGGGCCTCCAGCGCGTCCAGCTTCTTGTACATGGCAGGAGTAATGATCGCGCGGGTGTAGGAATCGCGGGTGAGATCCACGCCGTGATTTTGCAGGCCGTAGTAGTAGATATGACCACCCTGGAGTTTGTTCTGGGTGGCGAGCTTGATCAGGTCGAACACCGAGTTGTCCACCCGCTTCACCACCGAGCCGATCACATGGCCTGGAGCTACTGAGTCCTGATTGGAATCGACGCCAATCGCGTAGCGGTTGGCTATCTTGGCCTGGCTCAGGACGCCGAGCCCTGATCCGCCGGCCACCTGGTAGACCACGGCCGAGCCGGCGCTGAAGAGCGAGGCGGCCAGACGAGCGCCTGCCGGCTTGTTGTTCCAGGTATCATTGCCGCCACTGCCGCCGATAAACGTCACGTTCACGGAGATCTTCGGATCCACGGCCTTGGCCCCCTGGACGTAGCCGTCCTGGAAGTCGATGATCACGGGGATCTTCTGGCCGCCGACCATGCCAATGATTTTTTTGTGACTGACGTACGGAAGATTGCTCTCCGTCACCATGGCCGCCAGGGCACCAGCCAGGAACGATCCCTCATTTTGCTTGTAGATGATCGAGCTGACCGAGGGGCTGGTGGCGAACGAGTTATCGTCGAAGTCGATCACCCGCTGCTTGGGGTATTTGGCAATGAGGGCCTTGGTGGCGATATTCATCGTCGCGTCGGAAGAGTCCAGCACCACGAGGTTGTAGCGACCGCTGCCGGCCAGGGCCAGCAATTGAGTTTGCCACTGGGTGGCATCGTTTTGTTGTACCACCTTGAGCGAGACGCCCAGTTGGCTCTTGGCGCGGGTTACCCCGGAGTTCGCCGAGTCGAAAAATCCGAGGTCGCCGAGCGAACCGTCAATATAGAGCAGGACCGACATGGAGGAACGGCTCGTAGTCGCCGCGTGACTGGGCGTGGCATAGCCCGAAACCAGGCTGAAAATAAGTGCTGTCGCGCCAAGGATCGTGAGCTTCTTCATAGGCGTACTATCCTTCCCTGCTGCGCTCCCCCGTCCCCATATGCCTCGTTGCACTGGTTATCATTCACGGGGGGCGGCTTGAACGGCTGGGGTGCCAGGATTCGAACCTGGGAATGCCGGTTCCAAAGACCGGTGCCTTACCGCTTGGCGACACCCCATCTGGTAGGAGGGTACCGGCAGCATTCGCGGCTGTCAATCCAGAAAAAATGGGCGCCGGGCGGGTCACCATTCGGAGCCAATGATAGCAATCACGTATCATGGACCGGTGCAATGTTTACGACCTGTCGACTCCGTTATCTGGCCCTGGTTCGTTCCCTCCGCCATCCGTGCGGCGGATACGGCGTGCTTCCAGCATGGAATAGGGCGCCAGGCCGCGTGCTGGTGAAGTGGCGGCGCGCGGCTCGGTGGTGGCTTCTGGCGCTGGCCCTGTTCGCGGGCAGCGTGCCGGCCCATGCCGGAGGGGGGACGGGCTACGGGCTCGCCGCGATCCAGCCGCTGGTGCTGACCGGCAACCCTACCCTGGACCTGGCGCAGCGCTACGCCCTGGCGGTTCTGGCGACCGACTTCACCGGTGACACCCATGTGGCGGCGGCCGGCTACTACACCAATCCCTGGATCCGGGATAGCTTTGCCTGGGGTATGGTGCCCTCGCGGGCCGGCAACAGCCTCGCATCGTACAGCGGCCTGGAACTCACCTACTGGCTTGACCGCCAGCAGCCGTTTGGCGGCTGGCTTACCGCGCCCAAGTCAGGCTATTTTGATGAAACGCCGATTCTGATTAGCGCCGCGCTCGATGCCTACCGAGTTTCGGGAAACCTGGTAGCGCTCCGCGCCGCTCTCCCCAGGTTGGAGCGCGGGTGGCGCTGGCTGAAAAATGGCTACGTCCGCC
>DATBTL010000069.1:0-7655 GCA_036559345.1 Chloroflexota bacterium
GTCGGGTCCGCTGGATCCGCGCCCACCGCCGCTCGGTCGGCGCCTACCGGGTCAGTCACGTCAGTTAATCCTGCACGGCTCAGCTCGCTGGTTGTATGCTCCTCGGCCAATTTCGACAACCGGGCGAACCTGTGCCAGAAAAGTGACACGCAGCTTTCCGCCGGGAATGGCGGGCTAACCGTCGATGGCGATCTCTCGTTCCCCGATTATATGAGCGGGAAGATTCAGCTCTTGAAGAAGAACGGCACCACCTGGGAGAGGTTAGGGCAGATCACGACGACGCTCTATCCAGACGTGGTGACTATCGACTCCAAAGGGTTTATCAGCATGCAGATCGCGAACCTGTTCTCGTACGGCGGACAACGATCGATGCCCAAGTGTGGGACTGAGTGGGGTATCGAGGTTGCCGACTCCCAGGGTCTGCCGCTTGGCGACGCTCGGTTCATGTACACATGCCGGTAGCTTCCGGCCGCTTGGAGCCCTTCCGCGCGGACGGCAGCGGTTGCCGTCGCTACACGCCGGGGTAGTCGCGATACCCGGAAGGATAATATGCTTTCCGCTAACTGTTCTTGTTTGCTTGACAGTGTACCTCCCGCGACCTACGATTGATCATGCGGAAGCATGATCGCCGCCAAGCATCATGGACGCGGCTCTTCTCCGAGGCATTATGCGCTTCGTTACATTGCCGTCCACCCACTGACCAAGGAAACCTGGAAAGGACTCTCACCATGCGAAACATTCGTTATGCCGCCACGGCGGTCTTCGCCGCCGCGGGCCTGCTGATCGGCGCGGCCTTCAGCGCCATGCCGTCCGCCCACGCTACTACCGGCCCTTCGGCGAACTTACCGACCACCTTCAAGGTCAGCAGCAAATTCGCGGGCCAGTTTGTCGGCCAGTACGTGCTCAAGTCGGTGCCCGCGGCGGCCCACATCCAATCAGCCGCGCTGGGAATCGAGGTAGGGAACAATGGTTTCCTCTACGGGGTCGGCCAGTTCTACGGCTACGATCAATCGGGCAATCAGAGTGCCTGGGTTGCTACCCTCTACCACTTCCACCAGGTTGGTAAGTCCGGAATGACCCTTGATTTGTTGTCGCCATCGACGCTCATTGTGCTCGGGCATATGTCTTTCAGCCCGCCCAAGCATGCCAACCTGGTGGGCAAGATCGGACTAAGCGGACATACCTATCCCATCGTGTTCCACCAGATTTCCACTCGCTGATCCGCTCGCGGCAGCCCGCATGCCTGGCCCCGAAGGACCGAACGCACGGGCGCGTTGAAAGGGTACAGGGAAAGGAGGGAGTACATCGGCACGGTGCGACTCTTCCTATCCGGCGACTGCCGGTGAGGGGAAGCGTCGATGTTCTTTCTACAAAGCCGTAGGCACGAAAGGGCAAACCCATGGGTTGGAATCTTCATCGAGGGATCACCATTGGCGCCATGTTCGCGCTGGTGGCGGCCGGTTCCCTTGGCGCTCATTTGACTCAACCATCAGCCGGCACGAGCGCGGCGCGCGCGGCCGGGGCCAACACCGACTGGCCGGTGTTTGGCGGCAATGCCGACAATACCCGCTATTCTCCGCTTACCCAAGTAAACGCCTCCAATGTCGCGAAGCTCGGCGTCGCCTGGACCGCCTCGGAAGGCAAGAACCTGACTGCTTTTGAGACGGTGCCCGTGGTGGTGAACGGCACCATGTATTACACCACGGATACGGATCAGGTGCGGGCCGTCAACGCGGCGACCGGCAAGCTCCTCTGGCAGTACTCGCCGAAGGTCGATTTCTACAAGTCCATTGCTGGCGGAGGCGGTGGAGCGCCGCTTAATCGCGGCGTGACCTTGGTCAACGGCACCGTCTACGCGGTGACCTTTGACGCGCGGCTGATCGCCCTCCAGGCGTCCACGGGCGAGAAGCTCTGGGAGACCAACGTTGCCGACCCCAGCGCCGGCTATGCCGAATCTTCCCCGGCAACCTATTGGAATGGCATGCTGTTCGTGGGCAGCGAGGAAGGTGATGCCGGTCAGCGCGGCTTTGAGGCGGCGTTTGATGCCAAGACCGGGAAGCAGATCTGGAAGTTCTACACCGTCCCCGCGCCTGGTCATGGCTGGATGCCGGCGGTCGGCAATCATGGTGGTGGCGACGTCTGGATGCCCTCGGTCGTCGATCCGACCCTGGGCATGGTTTATATTGGCACCGGCAACCCCAGCCCTGACTTCAACAACGCCGCTCGCAAGGGCTGCAACCCGTGGGTGAATGCCACGGTAGCGCTCAACGCCATGACCGGTAAGTTCGTCTGGGGTCACACGGAGTTCTGCAACGACGTCTGGGATTACGACTCGCACCAAGCGCCTCTCCTCTTCAACCTGATGATCAACGGCAAATCCACGCGGGTGGTCGGTCACGGGAATAAGGGTGGCCAATACTTCGTCTACAACGCCAAGACGGGCGCTGTGATCTCCCACACCGCTTTCCTGGGCGGATATAGCATGCCGCACCTGGCACCTACCGCGGCGGGCGTCAAGGTGTGTCCCGGCACCTCCGGCGGTATCGAGTACGGGCCGCCGGCCTATAGCCCCCAGACCAATGCCATCTACCAGGGGTCGAACACGGAATGCCAGATCTTCAAGACGATCCCGCTGTCCGATGCGAATGCTCATCAACCGGGCCAGGTAGACACTGGCGGCTCGGCTGCCGGCGTTGGGCCTGTTTCCGGGGCCATGAACGCGATCGATCCCCACACCGGTAAGCTCCTCTGGAAGGTCTCCCTCACCAAGCCGATGAACGCCGGGGCCCTGGCCACGGCGGGGGGTCTGGTGTTCGCGGGCGCCGATGATGGGCATCTTTATGCCTTTGACGCCAAGACTGGGAAGACCCTCTGGAGCCCGGACCTCGGGCTCGGCTTTGGCGCTCCGCCCATCGCCTATCAGGTCAACGGGACGGAATATATTGCCGTGGCCGTTGGCGGTAACCTCATCTCGGCGGGAGACAACATCCCCCTTGGCGGCACGCTCGTAGTCTTCAAGCTTGGCGGCAATCCGGTTACCAAGCTGCCGGCCGTGACCAACGGGGTCACCGTGCCGGTGGCCTTGCCCTCGCTGGCCGGCTACAAGCAGGTGAGCAAGTTTGTTTGGGTCAACGCGGCGAAGCACCACGCCATCTTGCAGATCGTTGCCGCGCAGTCCGGCGCCAACAACGGCTTCAATTTCGACGGCTACTACAACGGCCAGGGCACCTTTACCGTGCCCGTACATTGGAGCGTCGATATAGAGTTCAAGAATCTGGCGGCCCTTCCGCACAGCATGGCGATCGCTTCCGGACACACCGCGCCGGCCAAGCTTGAGACCTTCGGCTTCGCGCCGGTGGCCAGTGCCAATCCCACCGCGGGCACGGTCAGCAAGAACTGGCAGCTCCTTGGCTTCGCGGCGGACCACGCGGGCGTATTCTACCTGGACTGTCTGGTGCCGGGTCACCTGCAGAGCGGTATGTGGGATAACTTCGTCGTGTCGTCGAACACAACCACGGCGTCGCTTACCAGCAAGTAAAATCCCGCCGAAGGAGGTGCGGAACGCCAGTTGAAGATCGGGGCGCCATGTACGTCATGGCGCCCCGACTTTGTGCCCAACTTGCCAAGAATCTCCGGAGCCCTCAGGTAGCAAGGCGGTGTTCGTGAAACTCATAAGTACAACTATTTTTTTCATAACTATTCATCTTTTATTGACAGTTTATTTTCTTACATCTATCATTGATCGCATGGGGCCCTTCAACCAGTACTAGGACTACTCCCAACCGGCGGGATCCGCGGTTGGCGAGCGTTGCTGTTCTTTCCGTGCAGCCAATAGGCGAGAAAGGGCTATTCCATGGGTTGGAATCTTCATCAAGGCATTACGATCGGCGCAACGCTCGCGCTGGTGGTGGCCGGTTCCCTAGGTGCTCATTTGACTCAGCCGTCCGCCGGCGCGGGCATCGTGCATGCGGCCGCGGCCAACACCGACTGGCCGGAATACGGTAATACCTCGGATAACACCCACTACTCTGAACTGGCCCAGATCACGCCCGCCAACGTCGGGAAACTTGGGATAGCCTGGAGCCAACAAGAGGGCAAGAACCTGTCCATCTTCGAGAACATGCCGGTCGTGGTGAACGGCGTGATGTACTACACGACTAACACGGACCAGGTGCGCGCGGTTGACGGAGCCACGGGCAAGTTGCTCTGGCAATATACGCCGAAGATTAACTTCTACGGCTCGCTGGCGGGCGGTGGCGGCGGTCTTGCCATTAACCGCGGGGTCGCCGTGGTTGGCGGCAAGGTGTATCTGGCGACCTTCGACGCGCGTCTCGTCGCCCTCCAGGCTTCCACCGGCGAGAAGCTCTGGGAATCCAACATCGCCGATCCCAACGCCGGGTACTCGGAGTCATCGGGCCCGACCTATTGGAACGGCATGCTGTTCATCGGGGGTGCCCTCGGTGACTCCGGCCAGCGCGGTTTTGTGTCAGGATTCGACGCAGCCACAGGCAAGAAGCTCTGGACGTACTACACCGTGCCCTCGCCGGGCCATGGCTGGGTGCCTGCCGTGGGAGCCCATGGCGGCGGCGATGTGTGGATGCCGATTACCGTCGACACGACCACCGGCATGCTCTATTTCGGCACCGGTAACCCCAGTCCCGACTTTTCGACCAGCAAGCGTCCGGGGTGTAACCAGTGGGCGGATGCCATCGTGGCGCTTGACGGCAAGACCGGCAAGTTCGTCTGGGCGCACTCGGAGTACTGTAATGACGCCTGGGACTACGACTCGATGCCGCAGCCGTATCTCTTCAACATGACCATCAACGGCAAGAACACGCGAGTGGTTGGCCATTGGGACAAGGCGGGATTTGCCTTCTTCTATGACGCCAAGACGGGAAAGGTCATCTCGAAGACGGCCGCGATCGGCTACTTCAACATGCCGCATCCCCAGCCCACCGCGGCTGGGGTGAAGGTCTGCCCTGGCACCCAGGGCGGCACCGAGTTCGAGCCGCAGGCGTACAACCCGAATACCGGGTTGGCCTACACGGATTATGCTAACGGGTGCTTTATCTTCAAGGCGGCGAGCCTGGCTACCAGCCAGCATCACCAGACCGGCCAGATCGATATCGGCGGCTCGACTACGCTGGTCCCAGGCACCGTATCCGGCGGCGTCGCGGCGATTGATCCAAAAACCGGGAAGATCGCCTGGAGGCTACCGCTCACCAAGCCCGCCTATAGCGGTATTTTGACCACGGGCAGCGGCCTGGTGTTCTCAGGGGATGATGACGGCTACTTCCGCGCGATAGACGCCAGGACCGGGAAGGTTCTCTGGAAGGCCGATCTTGGTCTGGCCTTTGGAGCGCCCCCGATGACCTACGAGATAAACGGCACGCAGTATATCGCCATCGCGGTTGGCGGGTCGAATAACTCGCCCCTCTATGACACCGCCGCGTTGGGCGGCACCCTTGAGGTATTCAAACTGGGCGGCCAGCCGATCACGAAGTTGGCCCCGGTGGCCGCCGCTTCCCCCGGCGTCACGACGCTGCCCACGCTCAAAGGCTACAAGCAAATCGGCAAGTGGCTATGGGTGAACTCGGCCAAGAAGCTGGCCGTGATCAAGGTGGAAGCAGCCGCCACGGGTGCGAACAACGGCTTCAACTTTGATGGCTACTTCAACGGCCAGGCAACGTTCACCATGCCGCAGTATTGGGGTCTGGCCATTGAGTTCAGGAATGATGCCGCGCTTCCCCATAGCGCCGCGATCACCGATAAACATGTCGCGCCCGCGATGGTAGAAACCCTCGGCGCCTTGCCGGCGGAAACCTCTAACGCGACCAGGGGCACGACCGGGAAAACCTGGGAGATCGTGGGAGCCGGCCTGGGCCTGGTCACCTCCACGGCGGGCCACTTCTACTTGAGTTGCCTCGTACCCGGTCACCTGGCCAGCGGTATGTGGGATAACTTCGTGGTGTCGCCGACCGCGACCATGCCCTCGCTTACCGTATCGGGCGCCTAACGACCACTCGGACGGGGTAAGAGAACCCGAATGGCCGTAAAATACTGGGGAGCCAAGATCAATCTTGGCTCCCCAGTCTTGGTTTATAGAATGAGGGGCATTGGGACATGCGCGTTCCCTGGTGGCGGCGAATCATCCGCGGCGCGATCGTTGTCGCCGTGCTCGCGGCGTACCAGCCCGTCCGGGCCGAGCGTGAAGCCGCCCGGGGCAACGTAGACTGGCCCCATATCGGCAATACCACCAACCAGCAACACTTTTCGACCCTTCACCAGATTAACTCCGCCACGGTACGCCGGCTCCGGCTTGCCTGGAGCCTGGCGGAAGGGCCCAATCTCACCCTCTTCGAGGACACACCGGTAGTGGTCGCGGGGATCATGTATCTCACCACCACTACCGACCAGGTGATCGCGGTGCGGGCCGATACGGGACGGCGGCTGTGGACCTACACCCCAACCGTCGATTTTCTCCGCCAGATGATGAGCGGGGGCGTGGTGCAGCCGGTCAATCGTGGGGTAGAGGTGGCCAACGGCCACGTCTACCTGGTCACCTACGACAACCAGTTAATCAGCCTAGATGCCGCGACGGGGAGGCTGGAATGGCGCGTTGTCGTGGCCGATCCCATCCGGTATTACGAGCAGTCGCCGCCCACCTACCAGGGCGGTCTCCTGTTCCTGGGCGAGGCGGGGATCGGACTCGGCGTCCGCGGCTTTGTCGCCGCCTTCGACGCGCGGACCGGCCGGCTCCGATGGCGCTTCCATACCGTGCCCGCGCCCGGGCACGGTTGGATGTCCGCCAAGGGACGAACGGGCGGGGGTGATGTATGGATGCCGGTTACAGTCGATGCCGCGACGGGCATCCTCTATGCCGGGACCGGGAACCCTACTCCTGATCTGGTGAATCGCGACCGGCCCGGCTGCGACCAATGGACCGATTCCACCCTGGCGCTTGACGCCAAAAGCGGCCGGCTCCTGTGGGGGCGAACCCAGGTGTGCCCGGATGTATGGGACTACGATTCGGGGCAATCGCCCATGCTGCTGTCCTTGCGGTGGCGAGGGAAACTAACCTCCGCCGTGGGCGAAGGCAGCAAGGCGGGCCGCTACTGGATTTTTAATGCCCGAACCGGGGCCACCCTGACGGTCTCCCCATTTCTCGGCACCCAGACCATGCCCCGGCCGATCCCCTCGCCGCGGGGGCCGCGGGTTTGTCCGGGGATCTATGGGAGCCTGGAATATTCCCCTCCCGCTTATAGCCCGCGGTCGGGCCTGATCTATCTCCCCGGCCTCAACCTGTGTACTCTCGACCGTTCGCTGAGCCCTTCCTCCAGCGGTCAATCCCCGAGCGTGGTGGCTTTCGGCGGTACGGCCCGATCCGCTCCAGGGCGTCCCTCCGGTTTTCTGGCCGCTCTGGATCCGGCGACCGGGCACATCCGCTGGCAGGTCAAGGTTCCCGGCCCGATGATCGGCGGGGCGCTGGCCACCGCCGGGGATCTGGTGTTCAGCGGCGCCGATGACGGCCACCTGTATGCCTTCGATGCCCGGAGTGGCGCCATCCTCTGGCATCCCTCGATCGGGCTTGGGGTGGGTGGGGCGCCGATCACCTACATGGTACACGGCGTCCAGTACGTGGCGATCGCCGCCGG
>DATBTL010000070.1:0-7616 GCA_036559345.1 Chloroflexota bacterium
TCGTAGATCGGAGCGTTCCAGGCTGGATCACCGATCTGGCGCCAAATCTGTTCCAGGTCGGTTCTGGCTACGGGCAGTCCGTGCAGGATGAAGCGGTCGGCGAGATCCTGATAGGCGGAGTTGCCGAACTCGACCACGATGTCATTGATCTTTCCTGGCAGGGAGGGATGGAACAGGAGCGCCGTGATCAGGTCGTGCATCTCTTGCAACATGTGGCGCTCGCCCAGGGCGACGAGTGGATAGCGGTCCATGGCCCGCAGCAAGCCGCCAATCGCATCCGTGGGCTGGAGGTCGGTTCCCGCTACCGGAGCCAGCGCCGGCGTGGCTGCCCGCGCACTCGCCGTGTGAGTGGTGAGCACTGGGCCCGCGACCGCGGCGCTGGCGGCGGCCAACGCCGAGTGCCGGAGCATGGAACGTCGCGAAATGGGCACCTGGTCGCCGATTTGAGGGTCTCGTCTGTCCTCGTCCACTGTCCTGTCCTTTCCTTGATTCATAATCGGATGGCTCATCGTCGGCCTTTTCCCGGGCCGTCAAAGGTAGCGCGACAAGAGTGCGTATTCACCGGGTCCGTGGCGCGGCGGCTGCAACCGCGATGGTGACGATCTCCAGGCGGCCACTCGCGGTGTCGTTCCAGAAGGGGTGGAGGATTCCATCAGCGGCGGCGAGACCCTGGTAGTCGCCGATCCACCACAGCCCATGCTTCCCGCCCGGTAGGCCGAGCGCCGGATCGAACGTTCGTCCATCAAGTACCTGGCGCGTCTCGAAGCCGGTGGCGCCGGTGACCGATCGCGCCAGATCCACCGCGATCCGGTTCCGGGCCAGGACGAAATACGAGATGTCGACCGCTCCCGCCTCGTCTACGACCACCTGGGGTTGGAACGCGAACGTTGCACCGGGACCGCCGGTGGCACTGACGCGCGTGGCGGCGCTCCAGGTATGCCCATGATCTCGCGAACGCCGCAGGAAGATCGCGGAGCCGGAGGTTGCTATCGCGGCGGCGTAGGCCACATAGACGGTGCCGTCTCGGGAATCAACCGCCACGCAGGGCTCGGTAGGCAGCCGGATCGATGCAGTGGGGGCGAATTGGTTGGGTGCCGACCCAAGCTTGATCGGAGGCCCGAAGGTGCGGCCTTGATTGGTGGAACTGACGACCTCGATCTCCTGACTGCTCACGGGTGCGGCGGCGGGATGCGCCGATGGCGTGTCATCATCGGGCGTGTCCCCGCCCTGCCCACTGGACTCGAAGGTCGCGTAGACGGCCCCGGACGGGCCGGCGGCAATCATCGGCACGGCGGCCCTGTCGGGCGACGCGGCGATGATCCGCGGGGAGGAGAAGTGGCGGCCGTCATCAAGGGAGCGGCTGAAGGCGAGCCCGTCGCGGGCGGTCCAGGCTACGTACAGGTCGCCCGATGTTCCCACGGACGCCCCCGCGGCAAACCAGGGATGATCGACGAATTGGCCCTGTACCACGGAGACTGGCGGCTGGAAGGTTCGTCCCCCATCGTCGGTGCGCCAGATGAAGATGCCTCGGTCGTCACTGCTCAGGCGCGGAGTGGCCATGGCACAGACAAAGCCAGTCCCATGAGCGTCGAAGGCGACCGTGACATCATCGCCGGTCGCGGTACCAGGCGGCAGGGGTAGCGGCCCGTTATCGTGCCAGGAACGCCCGCCGTCGTACGAGGCGAAAGTTCCCAGGACGGTAGGCCCGGCGCCGATCAACTGGGCCGCGCCAAGGAGGTTCCGCGGATTGTGGGGATTCGCGGCGAGGGAGGGTTCGGCGTGGGCGGCATAGGCATCGTGGCTCACCTGTACGACAGTGGCGGCGGATCCCACCCGTGCATCCACCATCCCGCCTTGTAGGCGGAGAGCCTGGAGGAGAATGGCGAGAATCGCCGCGCGTGGCCAGTGTCGTGTATACATAGCGTCTCCAGTTAGCAAGGGTTGGATGTTCATTCCCTAATACCGCGCTTCCCTGGTTGTACCTCAACTCAGTTCCTATCACCCTCCTTTGACTATCCATCCGAGCCGTCTCTGAACGGACGGATTAGCCTTGGCTGCCTCGGTCGAGTGCGGCTCAGCGGCGCCGCGCTGGTCCCTTCGCAGCGTGCTATAGTCGCGGCGACGCCGCATCGTGCGTTTTTACACTGTCAAGAATCACAGTGTGGGAACTGACATTCCCCGGTAGCACAGCCGCCCTCTATACTGGGCTAAGCGGTCACGAAGGAATTGGGGTTGGTCGGGCACCGAATAATGCGTTCCGCCCCAATAGGCGCTCTCATCGCAGGGAGCAGAGTCCCGACGGTCAATCCCGCGGTGTAAAAGGATGAGGAGATGGATCAGCGCGACCCCGCCCGGCTGCTCCGCTGGTTTCTCCTTATCTGGGAGATCCTGGTGTACCTGTGGGGCATGCTCGCTCTTTGCGTGGACCCCGCCGTGCTCAATGACGCCTATGATGGCCGATTCTGCATCTACGTGGGTTCCCACAAGGATAGCTGCCTTTTCTTCCTCTCACGGTCGCATGTCGATCCAGGGCTAGTGGGCGGATTCACAGCGCTGATGCTCGTGCATGTGACCGCTCTCTGGCTCGGACTTCGTGGTTTGGTGCCTCGGCGCCTCCTTTTGCCGTACTTCCTCGCCCAGGCCGGCCTGGTCTTCGGCATTAGCCTCCTCGCACCGCGGGCGACCAACGTGGCCCTCAGTCTCTGTCTGGTCCTGCCGCTGATTGCCATCGGCATGCTCAGGCATCCGCGCCCAGTCGCCGCCGTCGCCGGCCTCTCCATCCTCATATTCGTTCTGGACAGCCTGTGGAGCTGGGGCGCTTGGTCGGATTGGGGCGGCTTTTGGCTCCGCTTCTGGCTCAAATCCAACTATGTGGTCTTGATCCTCTTCGCGGTCGGCTACCTTCTTCTCTACGTCCAGCAACTACGAGTCCAGGACCAACTGCGAGCGGCGGCGGCGCAAATCGAGGAGCTGACCCTGCTTACCGAGCGCCAGCGGCTTGCCCGTGAATTGCACGATACGCTGGCCCAGGGGTTGGCCGGTGTATTGATGCAGTTACAAGCCGCCAACGCGCGCCTGGCCAACGGCCGCTATGAGCGGGCGGGCGACGCGATTCAGCAGGCCATGATGGATGTACGGGCCGCGCTCACCGAGTCGCGTTATGCCATTGATGATCTTCGGGTCGCGGAGACCGAAGGGCCGGCCTTGATCCAGGCGGTGCGCGAGGCGATCAAACACTTCACGACGGCCACCGGGATCGCCTGTGGCGCCGACCTTGACGCGCTCGCCTCCCTCGCGGGGCCGCGGGCGGATCATGTCCTGCGGGCCGTGCGCGAGGGGCTTACCAACGTAGCCCGGCATGCGCGAACCGGCCAGGCATGGGTTCGAGCGGAGCAACGGGAGGCAACCATAGTGGTTGAGATTGGCGATGCCGGAATCGGCTTCGATCCGGAGGTGAGTACCGGGCAGGCGGGACATTACGGCTTGCTCGGTTTGCGAGAGCGGGCACGGCTCGCGGGCGGTCGCCTTGATCTGGTGAGCGCTCCGGGGGCGGGAGCGATCATCCGATTCTCTGTTCCGCGCTTTGCTGAGGTGGAGGCTGCCAGGAGCGCGGAACTGGATACGCCGAGGCGGAGCGTGGCGCGATGAGCCAGCCCATCCGTCTGGTAGTGGTTGATGATCACCGAGTGGTGCGAAGCGGTCTGCGCGCCATGCTGGAAGAGGGCGGAACGGAGTTCGCCCTGGTGGGCGAGGCGGCTGATGGAGCGCAGGCGCTCCGCGTGGTCGCCGCGCTGCAACCGGATGTGGTGCTCATGGATGTGCGCATGCCGGGACTAGATGGGATTGAGGCCATTGTGAGGATCCGCCAGGAGTGGCCGCGGATCGCCATGCTGATCTTGACGACCTACAACGAGGATGACCTGATGATCCGCGGTTTGCAGGCCGGTGCGTGCGGCTATCTGCTCAAGGATACCGAGCTGGATGTCTTGCTCCAGTCGATCCGCACGGCGGCGCGTGGCGAACAACTGATCCAGCCGGAGGTGATGGAGCGGATCCTCAAGCAGGCGGCACGGGCAGCCCAGTTACCAGCGGCGCGTTCCCGTGGGCGTGGCCAGACCGATCTGACGGAACGCGAGCGCGCGGTCCTGGCGGGGGTGGCGAGTGGTGAGCGGAGCAAGGAGATCGCCGCTCGCCTTGGGGTGACCGAGCGCACCATTGGGGCATATATCACCAGCATTTATACCAAGCTGGATGTCGATTCACGGGCCGCGGCGGTGGCGCTGGCGATCGAACGAGGGATTCTCCCGCCAGGCGTAGGGCCGTGAGGGCGGCACATCTGGCTACTTGAGAACGGGGATCGGCAGGGTAAGGCGCGCCCAGGTACTCCCGCCATCCAGGCTGCGATACAGCGAGCCGTGTACCGCGCCCATGGTGCCACTGCTCAGGATATACAGGGGCGTGGCGGCGCCCAGAAGGCCACGGACGTCAAGCACCAGGGCCGGAGCCACCGGAAGCGTTACGGATGCCTTCCCGTCGGCGCCCGCGTGCCCCAGATAGGTCCAGACTCCGGCATGATTGAACGCCCAGGCCGGAGCGGAAGCACTGGCGCTTGCTACCGTTGCCAGCGGGCAGATTCCCTTATAGTCTCCGGCACAGACCCCAGCCGACCAGGTGGCCCCGTCATTGGTCGAGTACCAGCGGCGATCCTCGGGAAACCGCTTGCCCCGTGACGTGGCGATCAATCCTCCGGGCATGGCCAAATCCCGCGCCACCGAGAAGACCTTGACCTTCGGCGGCGCCGTCACCAGCCGCCAGCGCGAGCCATTCCTTGGGCTGAAGGCCACGTAACTCTCGGTATTCGCCAGGACTCCGCTGGCAGACCGTGGGTCGGGAACCAGGCTCAGGATAGGGTCGTCACCACTACTGCCGGCAATCGCGGCGGCCGGGTTGGCGCCATCGTTCAGAGACCCATTCTTGAGCCATGCCGCTTCGATTGTGTCGCTATCCGCGCTCGTATCGACGACCCAGAGAGTATAGGGTGGTAAGGAACTGAAGGCCGGCGCGCCGGCTCCAGCGCCGTATCCACCGTCTTGACTATTCGTGGTGACCGCGGTCCAGCGAGATCCGGCATCGCGCGAATACAGCACGATCGTGTATGTGCTTGACGCGCTGGCACAGCCCCCATCTTCTTCAATCGCGATCTGCTTACCCATGGGATCGAGAACCGCGGGAGCGCGGGTGTACGAGCAGCCTTGCCCGCCATACGCGGCATCGGCCCTGGCCAGACCGGCGGAGGCATCCATCCAGGTTGTCCCGCCGTCAAGGGAACGCATAGCCCAACCGGGACAGTTACCGGAGCCGTCGGACGCGGAGTTCCGGCACTGGAGCTCGCCGCCCACCCAGACAGTGCGAGGTTGGCTCGGCGCTGCACGCAGCCATTCCACGTACGTCGGGGTCGCGGCCATCGCCACGCCTGAGCCGCCATTCCCGACAGTGATGTCTCCCGCAAGCATGCCCGAGATACAGACTCCAGCGACCAAGGCGCGGAAACCGCGTCCCATGAATTGCACCTCTCCTTCGCGCGAGCCATTGGCGCGACTACCGCGCAGGTTTTCTCGCGTTTACCACCGTTTCAAAGCGATCTATGTCGCCCCGGATCACCGAGAAGCTGCCGGCCCAGAAGCCCTTGTCCCGAATGTCGATTCCGAAATCCGCCGCCAGGACCGCCGCGTCGGCCATCCCGGTGGAGGAGAGCAGCCGGTCGTAGTGCTCCTTGAACGGCTCGGGATCGGCTTGATAGCGCGCGTAGAGACCGAGGCCAAAGAGAAGACCAAACATATAGGGGAAGTTGTAGTACGAGAGTTCACTGCTGTAGTAATGCCCCTTGACCAGCCACATATAGGGATGCAAGGTGGACTGGTCCAGCGCGTCGCCATAGGTCTCGCGCTGGGTGGCCAGCATCAATTGATTCAGTTCCTCGATCGAAAGTTCCCGCTCGCGCCGCTGCTCAAAGAGACGTTGCTCGAAGAGGTAACGGCTGAGGATATCCACCACCACCTGGCACTGGCTCTGCAACGTGCCTTCGAGGAGGGCCAATTGTTCCGCCTCCTCGGCCTGGCGCAATCCCGCGTGAAAGATGATCGTCTCGCAAAAGATACTCGCGGTCTCGGCCAGGGTCATGGGAGTATCTTGCTGCAGCGGGGTCCGCTCGGCCAGGCACAGATTGTGGTAGGCGTGCCCCAGCTCGTGCGCCAGGGTACTGACGCTGTCGAACGAGGGGGTGAAGTTCGCCAGGATGCGCGATTCACCAGCCCGGAGTTCCATGCAGAAGGCGCCATCCCGCTTCCCCGCCCGCGGCTCGGCGTCGATCCAGCGATCACGGAAGGCGCGAGCCGCCAGTTCGCTCAGTCGGGGCGAATAGGAGGCGAACTGTTCCACGATGAACGACGCGGCCTCGTCAAAGGACCAGTCCCGCGTGCTCCGACCCACCGGCGCGGAGAGGTCGTACCAGGCCAGGGCAGGCACGCCGAGGGCCCGCGCCTTCGCTTGAAGGTAGCGGCGGAAGTCGGGGAGCGCGTTGTGGGCCGCCCCCAGCATCGCATCGAGGGTCTGGCGATCCATGTGGCAGGTAAAGAGGGCCTCATCCAGGGGCGAGTCCCAACCACGGCGGTCGGCCAGCACCAGCACCTGGCCCTTGATCCCGTTCAAGGCAGCCGCGCCGCCCAGAGCGTGCTCCCGTAGGGCCGCGATCTCCGCCTCATGGGCCAATCGGCGCGCCTCGCGATCCGGATCGGTGGCCCGCGCGCGGGCCAGGCTCAGGGGGATCGGTTGCTCGCCGGGAATCGCTACCAGCAATTGCGAGGTCAGATTGCCATGCAGATTGTCCCAGGCGCTCCCGGAGGACGGCTCCAGGGCGGCGGCCAAATCCTCCTCGGCGGGGGACATCAAATGGCGCGCTTGCTCGCGCGCCTGGCGGAGAAAATAGGCGTGCTCGATCGCCATGGTCGATCCGGCGAGTAGCGGGTCGAGGTCCAGGGTGCTTATCCAGGCCACGAAGCGGGTCTGCGCCTGCCGTACCCGCACCAGCAGATTCTGAAAGCGGCTCAGACTGGCCTGGGCCAACTCGTCGCGCGAGTTGGTACTGACACAGCCGTACACATAGGCGCCAATGGTCCGCACTTGCTCACCGATTTGGTTTATCCGCCCAATCAGCGTCTCAAAAGTGGCTACGCCCTCGGGTCCGGCCTTGGCGGGGCCAGTGGGATCGCCAGGCAGGGCGTCAAGGACCACCGCCACGGCATCCAGCGATGAGGAGAGTGCGGCGAATGCCTGGGAGAACTCAGGCGAATCAAGGCTCGGGTAGACCGAGACTAAATCCCAACGAGGGAGCGATGACGGACTGGCGATCATACAGGTTCTCCTCAGCGCCAAGCGGCAATATTCCAATCAAAGGTAGTGTAAGGATTGGGGACAAAACCTTGCAAAGCTCGCGGTGACACCCAGAGTTGATCGGCCCAATAGAGGAAAATCACCGGTACCTGGCCCAAGAGCAGCGACTGAATACGCCGGTACACCTCGATGCGGGCGGCGGTTGGCGTGGTCGAGACCCCAAGATT
>DATBTL010000071.1:0-14075 GCA_036559345.1 Chloroflexota bacterium
CAGCCTGAGCAGGGTAAGGCGCGCGATCTGTTGTTGCGCGGGCGAGAGTGCATCGTAGATGGCGTCCGCGCGCTTGGCGATTGCCCCTTGCACGCCGCCGCTCTGCCTGTAGCCCTCAAGGGTGAGCATATGGCCGCGGCGTCGCTCCCATAGTTCAAGCAGAGCATGCTCCAGCAGCGGCAGGGCGCCCGGCTGGCGCTCGATGTCCTCCAGGATCGTGTCCACCAGACCCTGCTCGAACTCCAGGTTCACTCGCCACGCGGGCTCCTCGATCGCCCGCCGCAGGCCGTCGAAATCCATGGGACTGACCAGGAACTGCTGGGCGGCAACCCGCGCCGACAGGTCAGGGTAGGCCGCGCACTTTTGATAAAAGTCGGCGCGCAAGGTCAACAGCACCACGTCGCGGCCGTCCTGAAGGGACGCGGCATAGATCAGATTCTCCATGAAGCTCGTGCGCTCGGCGGCATCCTGACAGAGGGTGAATACTTCCTCGAATTGATCCACGACCCAGACGACCCGTTCGCTTGCCGGCCGATCGGCCATCGCCAACGAGGTCGCGAGATGAAGAGTGCGTTGGTCAACGGCCAGGGCATCAAGGGTCTTATGCATCGCCTCACCGGGATAGAGTCGGGTGAGTTGCGCCGCCAGGGCCGTAAGCGGATGCGCGCTGGGCGTGAACGTGCTGAACGACCAGGAATTGCTTCCCGGCAGCGCCCCGGCCCGCAGCGCGGGGATCAGTCCGGCACGCACGAGCGAGGACTTGCCGCTGCCCGATGGGCCCAGAACGGCAAGGAAATGCGTACCCTTGAGACGCTCGACCAGGCGCTGGATCTCATTCTCCCGCCCGAAAAACAGATCGGCATGCGCCTCGTCGAAGGTCTGCAGGCCCCGGTAGGGGCACACGTCCTCGTTGGGCTCGCTCGGCAGTTGTTGCCCGAACGGCACTCCCTTGATGGCATTGATCAGGTGCTGATAGGCACGCGAGTCCTCGATGCCCGGACGCAGGTCGACCCAGGTGCGCGTACTGAGGAACGGCGGTAACGAGGTAGGGTCGAACGGCTCCGGCAGTCCGGGCAGGAGGACCAGGAACAGCCGGAACTTACGGTCCTTGGCCGCCCGATCGAGGGCCACTCCCAACTCCTCGTACACCCAATCGCCCAGTCCGTTCGGGCCGACGAACACAGCGCAGGTGTCCGACGAGTGCAAGCCGGTCACTAGCTCATCTTGCCACCGTCCGCCCGGGGTCAGGCACCACTTATCCAGCCACGGCTCCAGTCCATCATGCTTGAGCTTGGCGGCTAGGCGCTCGACCGATGGCTTATCGCGGCTATTGTGCGAGAGAAATACGTCAAAATGCGCGGTGTTCATGCTCCCAAGCGTACCCTCCCCGCGTCTCGGCAACGTTCCACCAGCCGGGCAGCCTTCCCCAGGAGACCCTTTTGTACGGGCCGTGTTCCCTTTTGTATGCGCGGTAGGCCCTTGTGTGCGGCGTGGATACGGCGGTCAGCTCACGGGTGCGCGATGTGATAGGCGGCGAACGTAGCCAGATCGGGCTGGCACAGTGGTCCTTCGTGATTGCTACATACTAAGATGTTTCACGGCGGGACGCAAGGGGCGCCGCAAATTCGCCAGGGACTGGGAAGCACTCAACGGCGCGACGTGGATCTGTGAAGGCTGAAGAACGGAGGCGCTGGCGCGAAAAGGCGGGTCAGGCAAGCAATCGCGCCAGCATTTCTGGCTCGGTGACCGGCGCCTGGCAGGCGTACCCCTCGCAATAGTAGGCGGTCGCTTTGCCGCCGTGCTGGGTTCGGTCGCGCAGCAGCGGGCTGTCGCTTGCCGCCGCCTCGGCGGGCGTGGCGTGGGCGATCACCAGGTTGGGATCAAAGCGACGGGTCGCCTCGGCCACAAGCGCGCGGCTGTCGGGCGAGACGGGATCGCCAATGATCGCCAGTTCGCGGGGCGGATCCAGCGCGAAATCCGCCGCGCACAGGATACGGGCGAAGGCGAGCGGCACGCGGACCATCGCCTCCTCCAGGGGAGCAATGGCGCTCAGGGCGGCCAGGCGATACCGCTCCTCGCCGGTGTGCGCGGCCAGGCGCAGGAGCACTTCGGCCGCCACCGAGTTACCGGCGGGAATGGCGTTGTCGGTCAGGTCGCGAGGCCGCTGGATCAACTGCTCATGGTCGTCGCTGGTACTGAAGAAGGGACCGCCGGCTGGGTCGGTAAAGTGAAGAATCATCGCGTCGGCCAGGGCCCGCGCGTCATCCAGGCGGTGATGTTCGCCGCCCGCCTCATAGAGGGCCAGGAGCCCATCGGCCAGGAATGCATAGTCCTCCAGGTAGCCGTTCAGTTTCGCCACGCCGTCCTTATAGGTGCGGAGCAATCGGCCATCCTTCCGCATGGCCGCTAGGAGGAAGTTGGCGTTGGCCTCGGCCGTGGCGCGGTAGCTGGGATCGTCGAGAATCGCGGCGGCCGTGGCGAAGGCGCGCAGCATCAGTCCGTTCCAGGCGGTAAGCGTCTTCTCGTCGCGGGCCGGACGCACTCTCCGTTCGCGGATGGCGAGCAGGATGGTCTTGCATCGAGCGAGTGTCTCACCAAACGTCTCCTCGTCCACGCCTTCCTCGCGGGCCAACGAGGCTGGGTCGCGGGGGAGACGCAGGATGTTTTTCCCCTCGAAGTTCCCTCCCGTGGTCACCCCATAGGTACGTATGAACAGGGGGGCATCCGGGCCCAGCGCTTCCTCGATCTCGGCGCTGGTCCAGACGAAAAACTTTCCCTCTTCTCCCTCGCTATCCGCGTCCTGGCTGGAATAAAAAGCGCCCTCGGACGAGGTCATTTCCCGTTGCACGTAGCGCAGAGTCTCCTCGGCTACCCGCCGATACAGCGGCTTTCCCGTAGCCTGGTAGGCGAGGAGATAGATCCGGGCAAGCTGGGCGTTATCATAGAGCATCTTCTCGAAGTGGGGAACCAGCCACACGTCGTCCACGCTGTAGCGGTGGAACCCGCCGCCCAACTGATCATGGATGCCTCCGCCGGCCATCTTCTCCAGGGTCCGCTCCACCATGGCCAGGGCCCGAGGGACACCGCGGAGGTGAGCGCGGAGGAGGAACTCCAGAGCCATGGGCTGGGGGAACTTCGGGGCGCCCCCGAAGCCGCCCTCCGCGCCGTCATACGCGTTCCCCAGGTTGCGCGCGGCCAGGACCAGAAGGTCCTCGCTTAATTCCAGGGACTCCGAGCCGTGGATATGCTCCACTAGCGCGGCGGCGATGTCGGTCGCGGTTCGCTCCACATCCTGGCGCCGCTTCTCGTAGGTCTCGGCCACGGCGCCGAGAAGCTGCGGGAAACTGGGCATTCCATGGCGAGGGACGGGAGGGAAATAGGTGCCGCCGTAGAAGGGGCGGCCCTCGGGGGTGAGAAACATGGTCATGGGCCAGCCGCCATGCCCGGTCAACCGCTGCACTGCCGCCATGTAAATGGCGTCGAGATCGGGCCGCTCCTCGCGGTCCACCTTGATCGAGACGAAGTGCTCGTTCATCAAGGCGGCGGTCTGGCGATTCTCGAAAGACTCATGTTCCATCACGTGGCACCAGTGACAGGCGGAATAGCCAATGCTGAGGAGAATCGGCTTGTCCTCGGCCTTGGCCCGCGCCAGGGCCTCCGGTCCCCACGGGTACCAATCGACGGGATTCTCTTTGTGTTGGAGCAAATAGGGGCTGCTCTCACCAGCCAGCCGGTTCGCCATGATGGGCCGTTCCTCTCGGTGCGCGGGGCCGCGTCCCCGGTCCTTCCAGTGTACCGGGATGTACGCGAAGGGAAGCGCGCCGGCGCGGCGGTGAGCGGATAGGAACGTCGGCCTCCAGGGCCGCCTGTGGGCGGCCACGGCGCGATCCAGATGACGATTCGTGGCCGAACCAAGCGGGCCCGTGGAGACCCGCGCCCCTGTCTGGTGTCCGAGACCGCGGTCGCGCGGGAGGGCCGCGGAATCCCTGCTACACCGCTGCCGGCCGCGGACCGTGAAGGCTGCTCAGCATGGCGCCGGCGGCGGACGTTTCATGTTCGCGCCACCAGCGGGCAAGCGCGTCGGCGGGCATGGGCCGGCCAAAATAGAAGCCCTGGCCAAGATCGAATCCTAGCGAGGTGACCATCCCGGTGACCTCCTCCGTTTCCACGCCCTCGACGACAATTTCGAGGTCAAGTGATTGGCCCAACCCCATGATGAAAGAGACGATGGAGGCCGCGCCCGCGTCGGCCATGATGTTCGCCAGGAACGAACGGTCGATTTTGAGTTGATGCACGGGGAGCCGCTGCAGGTAGCCGAGCGACGAATAGCCGGTGCCGAAATCGTCGATGGACAGGCGTACCCCCCGCTTTCCCAAACGCTGAAGCATGGCGATTGCTTGTTCCGGATCCTCCATGGCCACACTCTCGGTGACCTCCAGAGTGAGGCTCTCGGGCCTGGCCCCATAGCGTTCCAATAATCCCATCACCGTGGCGGGGAGATCCTCGTCATGGAAGCTACGGGCGGACAGATTGACCGAGATGTCGCAGTTGATCCCCTCGCGTCGCCATGACTGCTGTTGGCGGAGCGCTTCATCCAGCACCCAGGTGGTCAGCGGCCCAATCAAGCCCGTACGTTCCGCCTTGGGCACGAACAGGCTGGGGGCCAGCAGGCCACGCTCCGGATGCTCCCAACGGACTAGACACTCCACGCCTACCGGCGCCCCATCGGAGAGGCTGATCAGGGGCTGATAACAAAGCCTGAGCTGACCTTCGCTAATCGCGGTGCGTAATTCGGTCCCCAACGAGAGACGGGCGAGGCTATTCTCATCGAGCGACGCGGCGTAAAACCCTATCCCGCCGCCTCCCTGCTTGGCCTGGCTCAGGGCTACATCGGCATGGCGAAGCAAGGTTGAGGCATCCTGCCCGTGTTCGGGAAAGAGGCCAATGCCGATACCCGCGCTCACCTCCACCGAACGACCTTCGTGGATGATCGGCGCCCGGATCGCCCGCAGGATCGTTTGGGCAACTTCCTCCGCCCCTGCGTGCCCGGTCGAGGGGAGCAATACCGCGAACTCGTCGCCTCCCAGGCGGGCGACCAGATCGCTGTCGCGGGGGATGGAGCGGAGCCGCCGACCTACCTCGCGCAGGAGGGCGTCGCCCGCTTCGTGTCCCAACGTATCGTTCACCTCCTTGAACCCGCTCAGATCGACGAGCAGGAGGGACAGCGGTTGATCCTCATGAGCGTCAATCGCCCGCTCCAAGGTCTCACGTAGGAGGCGCCGATTGGGCAGCCCGGTCAATACATCGTGATGAGCGAGCCGCGCCAGCTCCGCCACAAGCATTTGTTCCCGCGTGGCATCGGTGACCACGGCGAGCGCACCATCAATGCGTCCGCCAGGACCACGCAGGGGAGCCGAGCGCGTGGTAGCCCAGCGATCGGTGGCATCACCAGGATGACGGAAGCGGACGCTCCGCCCGCGCGCCGTCTCTCCCGTGGGACCGTAATCCAAGACCATGCTCTCTGGCGAGAGTGCTTCGTCGGTTTCAGCGTCTCGCCAGGAAATGGCCCGTAGATGACCAGCCAGCGAGCCTGGGGTGGCCGAGGAAAAGCCAAGTATGTGTTGAGCGGCGACGTTGGCAATCTCCATGGACCCTTCCGCGTCCACCACCATCACGCCCATCGGCGCCGTCTCCACCAGGATCCGGAAACGATCCTCGCTGGCCCGCACCGCTTCCCGAGCCTGCTTGAGGTTTTGTATGTCCACCCATTGGCTCACCACATACATGGGAGCGCCCGCCGCGTCTCGCGCCACCGAGAGATGCAACCGCACCCACACCCAGCGACCATCCTTATGAAGACAACGTCTTTCCACGTCGGCGCCGGTAGGATCACCCTCCGCTAACCGTTCCAGGAATATCGGCGGATCATCGGGATGATCGAGCCAGCCAAACGAGCGCTCTCCCCACTCGCCGGCCTGATAGCCCAGCATGCGGCAAAGAGCGGGATTTACCCGGAGATAGTCGCCCCCGAGAGAAAGAATGGCCATGCCCACCGCCGCCAGGTCAAAGGCATCCTCGTAGACGGATGCCGGGAGCTGAGGCAGGGGACAAGATGTGCGCTCGGCCCGCGGGCTGGGTCGTGCCACCAGATATGTCCTTCCTGTTGTATTCAAAACCTTACCTGGCCCACGGTTCTCTCGCAAGATGACCTTTGGGTATCTTGCCCCGTGAACGCGCTTCCGAACCGGGTACAGTGAGAGGGCGGCCTCCTGGGCCGCGCGGGATTTGCCGGAGAGCGGTTGCCGAGTGAAAGCGAGTTGTCCTCATGCCCATCCCCTCTTTACTTCCCCAACCCATGACCCTCGATCCGGTACCCGGCGCCGAGGTGTTTCCGCTCCGAGCCGGGATCAGCATCGTGGTGGCTCACGGCGCCGAGCGTGGCGAATGGCTTGCCGCGGAGGACGTGCGGGCGGCGATCCGCACCCGAGGGGTAGAGGCGCCGATTCAGCCGCAACTTCACTGTCCAGATACCCAGAACACGATAGTGCTCGCCGTGAGGAGGCGCGACGAGGCGATATTCCCCGATGCGGCGCCGCCATCGGACTGGGCCGCGGGTGATTCGCCGGAAGCCTACGCCCTGACTATCGATGGCGATCGCGTGGTACTCTGGGGCGCCGGGCCGGCGGGACTGGTCCAGGGAACCCGCACCTTGCGCCAGTTGATTGCCGGAGCCGCCAATGGCCTTCCCGCCGCGCGGATTACCGACGCCCCGGCCCTGGCCTGGCGGGGCGTGATGCTGGATATCTCCCGCGGTAGGGTTCCCACCCTGGAAACCCTGTATCGGATCGTGGATGTGATCAGCAGTTATAAGATCAACATGCTGCAGCTCTACACCGAGCATACCTTCGCCTTCAGACGGCATCCAAAAATCGGGCAGGGTTGGGGCGCGATCACCCCCGAGGAACTGATGGCCCTGGATACCTATTGCCACGATCGTTATGTCGATTTGGTTCCCTGCCTCCAGTCGTTTGGCCATATGCGGAAAATCCTTGAGCTGCCGGAGTACGCCCATCTGGCCGAGTCGGACCAGCTCTGGGGTTTAGCCCCCACCGAACCCGGCACCTACGAGTTGCTCGACGATCTCTATGCCGACTATCTGGCCTGCTTCCGTTCGCGCTATTTTAATGTGTGTAGCGACGAAACCTATGATCTGGGGACCGGGAAGAGCCAGGCCGCGGCGGAGCTTGAGGGCAACGGTCGCCTCTATCTGGGGCACATCCTGAGGCTCCACGAGCTTGCCACCAAGTACGGCCGGACCATGATGGTGTGGGATGACATTTTCCTCCACTATCCTGAACTGGTGGCGGAGATCCCGAAGGACGCGATTCTCCTCAATTGGGCCTACGAGGCCCAGGACGAGTATCCGCAGGTCAACGGTTTCCATGAAGTTGGGCTGCGCCAGATGGCCTGCCCCGGCACTTCCAGTTGGAACTCCCTGTTCCCGCGCCTGGCCAACTCGCGGGTGAACATTCGCAATTTTGTCGCGGCGGGCCGGCGCGTGGGCGCGGTGGGCGTGCTGAACACCGATTGGGGCGACCACGGCCACCCCAATCCGCTGGGCGAGAGCTGGTACGGCTACGCCTACGGAGCGGCGGAGGGTTGGGCGCCAGGGGCCTTGTCCGACGATGACTTCGAGCGGCGCTTTACCCAGATTCAATTCGGCCCCGTGGAGTGCGGCGCCGTGCTGACCGCGATCCGTGCCCTGAGCGAGGCATGCACCCTTCCAGGGATCATGCGCCGCAATGGATCGCGAAGCATCGAATTGTTGATGGGCGACCCAATCACCGATCCCAACTGCCTGGCCATCCCGGACCAGTCGCTTGACCGCATGCGCGAGCTCGCGGAACAAGCGTGCGCGGGGCTGGCCCCCCTGTATGGGGCGGCGATCTGGGGGGAGACGCCGCGGAAGGAAGCGCGGGCTACCCTGGCCGAATACCGACTCTCGGCGGCCCTGATCTCGCATGCCGCCCGCCGTGCCCAGGCCGGCCGGCGACTGGCGGCGGCGAGCACCGACGAGGAGCGGCATGCCTTGACGATCACCTTGAAGGCGCTCAAGCGCGAGCTCCAGGACCTGCGCTACGAATATCAACGGACCTGGCTGGACCGGAGCCGACCGGAAGGGATCTGGCAGACTCTCGACGGCTTCGATTGCTCGGCCCAGGTACTCGATAGCTGGCTGGAACAGGTCAATCCGGCCTACACGTTCGGAAGTTAGCCGACTTTTAATCAACTTAACCATCCCAACCGTAGTACCTTTAGCCACCCCGTACGATATGGTGGCAATGAGAGCCACGGCCGCGGCGACAGGTAAGGAGCAAAGGGATGGAACAGAGCACTAGTACTACAGCGACAGTTCCAATCTCCGGCCCATCGTCCCCTCTGGTGAGACGTGAAAGACCAGCTTGCATCACGAAGCGCGTCCAGAGAGGGCTCTGTTAAGTTGTGAGGTATTGACAATCGTCTTGTCCTGTATAAGACTTGCGCTATAGCTACGGCCCACTGCCCAAGGTGATCCACGCGCGGCGGTATTTCGTAGGGATTGTGTTCGGTCGGCGAATGACCGAAACAGCAGTTGGAGGTGTTGCGATCATGATTCGAGAGCTTGATAGCAGTATCAGCGCGTTTCGTGCCGAGTTTACGGGAAAGGTAATTACCCCTTCCGACCAGGACTTCGATAGCGCTCGCTCCGTCTGGAATGGGGCAATTGATCGCCGACCTGCCGTAATCGCACGCTGCGCCACTGCCGAGGAGGTGGTAACGGCCATCCGGTTCGGCCGGCTACATGGACTGGAGATCTCGGTGCGCGGCGGCGGCCATAACTTTGGCGGATACGCCGTGTGCGAGGGCGGCCTGATGGTCGATCTCAGCGCCATGCGGCAGGTCACAATCGATCCGACCGCGCGCCGGGCGGTCTGCGGCGGCGGCGCTACCTGGGCCGATCTCGATAGTGCCAGTCAAGCCCACGGCCTGGCTGTGACCGGTGGCTTCATCAGCCACACTGGCATCGCAGGGCTGACGCTGGGCGGCGGAGTGGGCTGGCTGACGAGGAAAGCGGGACTGTCCATCGACAACCTGCTTGCGGCCGAGGTTGTCACCGCCGATGGACGGATCATCCGAGCCGCGGCCGATCAGAACGCCGAATTATTCTGGGCGATCCGGGGCGGAGGCGGCAACTTCGGCGTGGTCACGTCCTTCGAGTACCAACTCCACGAGGTCGGCCCGCTCGTACACCTCGGCCTCTTCTTTTGGGGAGCCGATCGAGGTGTCGAGGCGCTCCGTTTCAGCCGCGATTTCGTCAAGACTGTTCCTGAGGACATGGGTGTGCTGATTGCCGGCCTCAGTGCGCCACCGGCGCCCTTCGTGCCGGAACAATACCACTTCGCCCCGGGCTATGCTCTCTTGATTGTCGGCTTCGGCTCGGCGGAGGAACATCGGCAAGTCGTAAGCGTGATTCGCGAGACGCTACCGCCGCTCTTCGAGTTGGTTACGCCAATCCCCTATGCGAACCTGCAGCAGATGTTCGACGAAGGGAACCCTTGGGGCATCCTCGGGTATGAGAAGGCGCTATACCTGGACGAGCTCACTGACAAGGCCATTGAGGTGGTTGCCGAACAGCTGCCTAAGAAGAAATCTCCCCTCTCCTTTATGCCGATCTTCTACATGGATGGAGCATACCGGCGCGTTGGTGATGATGAGACGGCGTTTGGCGGGAGCCGTAACGCTGCCTTTATCTTTAACATTGCCGCCATTTGCCCAGTACCGGACCTACTGGAAGCCGATACTGCCTGGGTGCGCGGCTTCTGGGAAGCTCTACGCCCGCATGCGAGCAGTTCCGGCAGCTATGTCAATTTCATGACGGAGTACAACGAGGACCGAGTGCGATCCGCCTATGGCGTGGCAAAGTATGAACGTCTGGCGCGGATAAAGGCAGACTACGACCCTGACAATGTGTTTCATCTGAACGCCAATATCAAGCCGGCGTTGGCCCATGCATAGGGTGTATTAGCGTACCTTTCCGCGCGCCGCTACCTGCCAGATTTCCTCGACCGTATCTCCGCGGATCGCCGCCACCTGATCGTGCAGGTTCAGGCACACGCAGGCATGGTTCGGAATGACCTCCAGCCGGCTGCCAATCGGGAGGTCGGCGCCCGCGGGCACGGTCATGATCCCGTGCTCCTCCGAGATGCGGTCAAGAGAAAACTCCGGGTGACCGACAATGGCGCCGTGGCCGGTGCCGCGGATGGCGGTGTCGCTGCTCAGCGTCTTGGCCCCGGCGTCGATGATCGCCCGAGTCGCGGTGGGGCGGCTGACCACGGTGACCAACATCCGCAGGGCGCAGCCATCCAGATCGCCCCAGCCGTTCGTGACCTGATTCCGGTCTGAGAAGACATAGGTGCCAGGGCGGATTTCGGTAATCCCGGTGATGGTGGCCGCGTGCTTCCCGGTGGGAGTGCCGCCGACGGTCAGTTCGGGGACGGCAAGGTCGTGGGCGCGGAAGAACTCCGCCGCCGCCACCAGATGACGGCCTTCCGCCAGCCCCACCTGGCGAATCCCTTCCAGGTCCGGTTGGCCGCCCGCGTGCCCAGCATATCCCATCAAGCCCACCAATTCGACCCCTGGCAATCGCTCCGCGCGGTGGGCGATCGCCAGCGCCTCCTCATATGATTGAATGCCGGCCCGACCCATCCCGCTGTCCAGCTCCAGGCGATAGGGGATCCGCCGCCCATGCCGAGCCGCCACCCGTGAAATCCCTTCCAGCACCTCGTAGGAGTCCGCCGCCACGCGGACGCGCGCCCGCTCGGCCAGACGGCAAAGCCGCTCCCACTTGGTTTCACCCCATAGGGGATAGGCGATAAAGAAGTCCTCGATCCCATGGTCGGCAAAGGCTTCCGCCTCACCCAGCTTGGCCACGGTCAGTCCCGGGCTCCCGGCCGCCAGTTGCATGTGGGCAATAGGAGGCAGTTTATGGGTTTTCGCGTGTGGCCGCAGATTTATTCCATTGGCGCGGGCAATATCGGCCATGCGCGTAATGTTCGCCTGGAGACGATCCAGATCGATCAGGGGAAACGGGGTATCAAGTTCATCAATACTCATCTTCATCACTCCCTACTCATCTTCACCACTCCTTGGGCATTCAAATCCAGTCCCTATAGGGTAGCACGACAGCAAGCGGGTTAGCCTCAACGGCTTGGGTAGAGTAATTGACTTCACGGAAGAACAATGCAATAGTGAGGTCATATTGGTGGAGCTAAGGAAACGAGTAACACTTGGCCACACGCGAGGCCCCCACATCGAAGTCCCAGAACACACCCGAGGCTGCCGGGCAGGTACGCAGGGCCGAGGGAACGGCAGGAACGGTCAGCCTTGAACAGCCGCTCACGGCGGGCCTGTTGCTCCATTTGCAAAGAACCGCGGGGAACACGGCGGTCAATGCGTTGCTCCGCCGGCGCGAACCCGGTGGGCCCGCCGTGCAGCGGCATCCGGAAGGGGATGCTCTGCCACAAAAGAGCGACCTTGTCACCGAGGTCGCGAAGAAGGAGGCACCCGCCGCCACCCGTACCCTGAAACAAGAAAAAGCGGATCAGAAGGCGGCTACCACCGAAGGGACGGCGGTGAAGGCAAAACAGGCGCTCACCCCCGAGGCTATGAGCCTGGCCAGTGCCCAAACGATTCTTACCGGCGCCTTCGGTGGGGTGAAGACCATCGTGCCGGGGGCGATCGTCATCCTGGCCGATCAGCCGGCATGCGCCGCCAAATACGACGAGGTGTGCATCGCGGCCGGGCTCACGCGCGACGACGGCACGCTGTGGAAGGCGGGCGATTGCGCCGCGGATGACGCGGCGGCGGGTGTGCAAACCGAGGGCTTCGCCTGGGAAGGCACCGTCTACGTCAACGGCAAGACCACTTTGATTACGGCGACCGCGCATGAGATGCTGCATCTCAATACGGCGGCCGACTACCGCGGGGCCATGGGCGAAACCTTCAACGAAGGCAGCACCGAGTTTCTCGCGCGGAAGGCGATAGCGGCGGCCGGTATTTCCGTGCCGGCGGTGACCGCCTACCCGATACAGGTCGAGATCACCAAGGCGCTGATCGCGCTGGTGGGCGAGGACGCGCTTACTGCCGCCTACTTTGGCGGCGCCGCCACCCTGAAGGATCTGATCAAGACCAAGGCCAAGGGCACCTGGGACCAGATACGGGCGGCCGCGGAGGCTCTGGAAGTGGACAACGCAAAGAATTATCTGAAGTCAAAGGCGTAACCAATGGCAGAAGACGCGACAACGAACGGCGCCGCGCCGGATCAGCAGGTTGGAGACCGCGACCTGCTGCTAGCGGTCAATCGCTTCAGCAACGAGGCGTTCAGCCTGGCGAAGGAATATGTGGGGGGCAAGGATCCCGAGGACGTGAAGCAGCGGGCCCGCGAACTACAGGAGCGGGTCCCCGGCTTCGGCGGACAGGCCCAGGCCGCCGCCCCCGCGTTGCGGCCGGACCTGAACCGCGCACTCTCCGATGCCCGACTCGACCTGAGTTATATTCTTTCGGACGGGCGTCGCCCTTCCAGCACGCGGCTGCACTACTTTAAGAGCCAGCCTCGGGAATCCTGAGCGGTCATGGCTTTTCCGCCGCCTCCCTTCGGGAGTACGAGGTCTCTGTACGGATGCTGAAATCGGTCCAGGAATCTTCCCAGGCGGCCCCGGATTCCGGCCCGCTTGGGAATCGATCCGCCGCTTTCCGAACAGGGGATGGCACGCCGTACCGCTTGCCTGCTACAGTTAGGGGCGCATAGCGGTAGGGGCGGCAATGGTGGGTAACGTACGACAGCGATTCTTTCGGCCAATGCAGTGGGCGACAATCGCACTCGCCTTGGTGACCTATGGAGCCGGAATCCCGAGGAGTACGTTAGCCGCCACCGCGCCCCCTCCTTCCAAGCATGTGGTGCATCCCTACACCTGCAAGCAGTGGGGCTATTCGTTCGTGGTGCCAGGGGGATGGGCAGCCAAACACACGGGGAAGCAATCGGATCGCTGTAGCAAGGCCAACGGGGCCAGCCCCGATTTTTACAGCAAGGACAAACGGGCCTATCTCAGCGTTCAGACCACTACCCAGGCCCTCGCCACCACCATGACCGAACGGATCTTGCTCTCGACCGGCAGCACCCAGGACGATTTACAAATCGCCGACCGCCCGATCAATGGGGCAAGCTTCCGCATCGGGACGGCCGGCGTGAACTTCCGCGGTGACGGCACCAACTATTTCTTTCTCACCGCTTGCGCGGAGCACCATGGCCGCGCCTACTGCCTCACCGGCTCCATCGCGCGCGACGGCAATTACCAGTTCACGGCCCAGGCGCAAGCCCTGGAGGCTGCCCTACACAGCTTCCGCTTCCTGCCCAAGCCCTGATTCGGGCGGCACGCCACGGCGGGAACCTCGCTACGTGCGTACCAGCACCTTGAGAGCCCGCCGGGTGTCCATCGCCACGTACCCCGCCGCTACCTCGTCCAGGCTGACCGTCTGGTCCAGGACGGGCGCGGGGTCGAGCGTGCCAGCCAGCACGGCGATCATCAGCTCGGGTATATAGGCCCGCACCGGCGCGATACCGCCGCGGAGGGCCACGTTATCACGGTACATCCTCCGGATATTCACCACCTCGCTCCCGTGTGGTTGACCCACGAAGCCAACCGTGCCGCCCGCCCGCGCGACGGCAAAGGCCACGTCCATGGACGTTTTGTGACCAACGCACTCCATCACGGCCGCCGCCCCGCCGCTGGTCAAGTCCTGAACCTGGGCGATCGCTTCCGCGTCCGTTCCGCTTACCAGATCGGTGGCGCCGAAGCGCTGGGCCAGCGCCAAGCGATCCGCGTGATGACCGACCGCGATGATCCGCTCCGCTCCCAACCTCCGGGCAGCCAATACTCCACAAAGGCCCACCGCCCCATCGCCCACCACCGCCACGGTGCCGCCGGCACGCACCCCAGCCGAGACCGCGGCGTGATGGCCCGTAGCCATCACGTCGG